>CAIKHZ010000351.1 GCA_903827375.1 Akkermansiaceae bacterium | reverse complement strand
GAAAATATCGGGTTCTTCGCATATATAGGCTACCCCAGCGAGAAAGCCCCCGAAGGATTTGAGATGCTGGCCAGCGGTGAGGGAATGAAGTGCAGCTCAACATCTCCCGAGGATCATGCCCCGGAAACCCCGAGCCCCAGCTCGGCGAAAACCCGCTTTACAGACCAAGTTCATCAATTCTCCACACCCCAGCCAGCGCCGGGCTCTGGCGCTAGTATGGATTGGCATTGTCTCGATTTCAATGACTCCAAATGGACGCTAAGCAAAAAAATCGCGGGCTTCGACAAGAGCCTTGCGATAGAGAGGAATTTTCCGGATCTTGGACTCTATTTCAAGGACATTCCAAAATTCTCGCCTCCTGATCTCGAAAACGGAAAAACGATGCAATTTTCGAATAGCGGCCTATCCCTTGTTTTGCAATACGCAGGGAAGAAACACAACTTCCAGGTCGAAGACAGTGTAACACATGAAAAATGGTTCATGCCGGGACCTCCGTTCCTGATTGATGATTATGTATCCGCATGGGATGGCGACGTCAGTTGCAAAAAAATTGACAACGGGTTCAAGGTGACGGCTTCCGGCTTTGTCAAATACCCGGGTTTGCAAATATCATATTCCCTGGTGCTTAAGAATCGTACTCTGGAAGTCACGCTGGAGCCTATCCAGTTTCCCTCCAACAACAAAGCCCTGTCAATATCCTTCCCCCTCGATTTTGGTGCAGCCCGCGCAGGAGAAGACGGATATCTGGTGAATTCTTATGGCAATTATGACGCGAGAGAAGGACGAATCTTCCCTTTCGGGGTTGATTGCGATAGATATAGGGATTCGGGAGGACTCGATATTCGGGGAGAATCCACCATGCCATTTTTCGGGATTGTCAGACGGGACCATCCTTGCGCCGCGATCATAACGGATTTTCCCGCCACTAATTTCGAGTTCAGAACATCGGTAAGGCAAAACAGCCATGGATTCAAGCGACTTTGTTCCACCACTCCGATATGGAGTTACGATCGGGACAGGGTGAATGAAGCAAGACATATAACTTATCAGTTTCTGAAGAAGGGAGGATACGTCGAGGTTGCAAAGGCTTACAGGCGGTTTCTGCTAGATACTGGAAGATACGCAACCCTCAGGGAAAGGGTGAGGCTGCGTCCTATCTCCAATCTTGCTGCAAATGCCAGCTTTTTCTGGGGTGCCTATTCCTTGACCGAGATGCCCGCCTTCATGGCGAATCTCAAAGAAAGCGGCGTGAACAAGGCGGTTCTTCAGGTGGCGAACAAAAACGATTTTGTGGGCGGATGGAGAAGATGGCCCGAGGGCATGACGCCCGAAAGCGGCACGACGGCGGAATTCACGCATGTTGCCAATGTCGCAAGGCAAATGGGTTATGGATTTTCACCAGTGGACGAATACACGCCCTTTGCGGATCGAGGCAAGGATTATGATGCAAGCCTGAGGGCCATGACCCGCGAAGGCGGCTATTATTCATTCGAAAAAGAAAAAACATTTTTCCTCTGCGATAGCCAAAAACTCCGGTTTGCACAGAGGGACCTGCCGCACGTCAAAGAAGTGATCGGGGAATGCCCCTATCTTCTGGATTGCGAGGGCTGCTCCATATACGATTGTTTCGATCCCCGACATCCGTTGACTTCCCGGCAACAAATTCTGGCAAGGCGCGAGTTCTTGACCTATGTCAGAAACACGATGGGGAGCGTGGTCTCGGAAGGATCTCCTATGGATTGGCTGACTGATATCATTGATGTGGGGCATGGTCATAGTATAGGATTCAAATACTGGGATTCAAAACCCGGTGAGTTTATCCCCTTATGGTCCCTCGTTTACGGGGGAGCTGTCGTGGATTTATTCCGTGTGGCGGACGCGGAGGACGGCATGCTTTACGCTGCCCTTTACGGACTTAATGCTAGATTCGACGATTACAAGATCGGCACGACAGAATTGGCGTGGCATCACAGAATCAGCGATGCATGGCCTGAAAGAAATTTTTACGAACTTTCAGGCCATCAATTCCTTGCTCCACTTGTTCAAATATCACAGTTTAAGGAAGATGCTAAGATGGTCGAGGTCATCGCGAATTTCGGGGATGTCGCATACCCATATCAAAAACAAGTCATTCCGCCTCATGATTTCAAGGTCCTTGTCGGGGGAAAATCCACTGATGACTGATGGAAAGGACGTAGGGATCCTTGATGAAGTCGCGGATGGAGGGTTTGGCCGGGACTGTTTCAGGTTCGCCGGCGGGGGTGGTCTGGGTGGAGAGCAGGCGTTGGTAGGTGTGGGTCTCGATCTGGCGTTCCAAGGTGCGGGTGCTCCAGTTCTCCTGCTCCGAGTGCGTGATGTAATACTCTCTGGCTGAGGGACTTTCGACCCGCATGATGAGCCGGTGATGGCTCCAGGTCAATTTGCTACGCAGTGCGTAGCAAATCTCCAGGTCGGGGTAGGTGAGGTAGAATTGACGGAAATTCCGAAGGTTGGCATAGGAGAAGCCCCTTCCGAATTCGGCGGACAATGCGCGGGAGAGTTCCGGAAGAAGGCGATCACCATAGGTTGATTTAGCCGCTCCCCCCGGTCCTCCTCCACAATACGGCGACCGATCTGCCAGTAAGCGGCAACCATGGCGGAATTGACGGCCGTGTAGGCGACCCGCCGCGCATCTGCTAGAATGCCGCGCACGTCGGCGAAGAAGTCGGCGAATTGGCTGATATTGCCAATTTCGGAATTTGGGATGGTGGGTTTTGAAGGATTCATTCTTTCCCTCCTAACTGTAAGAGGTTAACCGCAGATGTCGCAGAATTATCCGAAAGATCCAAGTCATACTTGTTTCATCTGACCTTGAGTCTTACGAAACTCGGCTTACATAGTTAGGGTTTGGTTCCCTTGCCAGTATTCGCTGCGGCAGCCCGCTCCGCAAGCACCTTGTTGAGTTCGCGGTCATAGGTTAGCAGTCCGTTGCACTCGGTTTCAACATCAGTCAGCTGGGTGTATATCACCGCAGACAAACCGGCTTGGACATTGAGCTCCCATGCCTTGGCCAGCAACTTCTCATACCCGCTGGTTAGATCATCGATACTCTTGGTGCCTTGGTAGCCCCAGGTTTTCTTGCTCCAAGTGTGGCCGTCCACCGGCAGGCCGAGTCCTCCAAATTCACCTAAAACCGCCGCCCTGTTAGCTTCCGGCTTTGGAGAATCAGGACCCGGATAACTGTGCTTGTCGATCACATCGCCGCAATTTTTATCGTCATTGCCGCTTGCATTGTTGACCAAGCGCGAAGGATCCAGACCCTTCACAGCAGCCACCAACTCTTCCGTATCGTGTTGGCCTTGGTTCTCATTAAAAACCACCCACATGATGATGGCCGGATGATTCCAATGGCTTGTCACCATATTCACCAGTTCCGATTTGAACTGCGGATTATCGAGCGGCTGATGCTTGTCTGTGTATGAGTTGGCACAGGGCATATCCTGCCAGACTAATAATCCCAGCTTGTCGCACCAATAGTACCAGCGGTCTGGCTCGACTTTGACGTGCTTGCGTGTGGTGTTGAAGCCGAGCCGCTTTGTCTCTGTGATATCAAAGCGCAGGGCCTCGTCGGTTGGCGCTGTATAGATCCCGTCCGGCCAGAATCCTTGGTCGAGTGGCCCAACCTGGAACACCGGCTTGCCATTGAACATCATGCGGGTGACGCCTTTGTCATCCTTGCCCAGAGCGATTTTGCGCATCCCAAAGTAACTCGTCACTGAGTCGGCCTGAGGCGACAAGCGCTGACCACTGGCGGTCACTTTCAAGTCATACAGGAAAGGAGTCTCGGGCGACCACAATTTGACATTGGGAATCTTGACCACCAGTTCGTCTGAGGCCGGCCCGTTGGCGGAGCCGATCTTGGTCGGCCCGTCATAGACTTCAACGCTAGCCAGCAAATTGCCGTCGTCTTTTCCCGCGACGGCAGCCACCTTGATCCGCACACACCCTTGATCGACATCGGGGACGATCCTCAGCGATTCAATGTGAGTCGGGACCACCGGCTCTAGCCAAACAGTTTGCCAGATCCCGGTAGTCGGAGTGTACATGATACTGCCCGGCTTAAGTTTCTGTTTGCCGCGCGCTTGGCCACCGAGATCTGTCGGATCAAACACTTCAACCGCAATCTCCTGAACTCCGTCATTCTTCAGGGCTCCCGTAATATCATAACTAAATGCATCATAGCCGCCACGGTGCACACCGAGCTCTTTGCCGTTGAGCGTCACCTTGGCTTCCCAATCCACCGCACCAAAGTGCAAAATCACCTGTTGCCCGCTCCATGCCTTGGGAATCTCAAAACTTCGGCGATAGGTTAGGCGGTCCACGTGCTTCATCACGCCGGACAAAGCGGATTCCACGGCGAAGGGCACCAAGATCTTGGCCTCCGTACCATCGCCAAGTTTGAGGTCCCACAGGCCATTGAGATTCTGCCAGTCCTTGCGGACCATCTGTGGCCGCGGATACTCCGGCAGGGCGTGCTCCGGCGACACGTCCTTCGCCCAGCGCGTCTTCAATGGCCCGGCGGCAGGCTGCCAATCGGCCGCCGCAGCTGGTAACATCAGCGGAAGTGAGAACATCGCTGCAATAAGAAATTTCAGGTCGCAGGTCGTTTGCTTGTTTCGTCTTGCTTTCATGATGATGTGTTGTTGATTCGTTAGCTGATTCAGTGAGGCTATTTGGCGGTTTCCAGCGGCACCTCGCAGAACGTTAGCGCAGCGATGCCGTTCTTCCCGTATAGCAGGGTCTTGGGATCCCATTTCTTGTCAGTTAGATATGTAATGGTCTTCGCGGTGACCGAAGCCGCCAGCTTGAGAGTTAGCACGTTTCCGGAAACGCTGCCAGAGGTGATCTTGCCACCCTCGCCGTCCAAATACAACTGACTGGCTACAGCGTCAATCCATGCCACTGGCTGGTCAAACTCCAGCGCAATCTCGTCATGCTTGGCGCTGGTATAGCTCGCGTGTTTCAGATCGGCAGCGCTAACCGGTTGGGCAAATACCTTGCCGCAGGCATCTCTCTCCAAAAGAGGTGCCATCCGCAGACCCATGACCTCGTAGTCAGATGTCTTGAAGTGACAGTTGGCTCCGCTAGGGATGTCAAGAGTGGGCATGACAGTGAGGCTTGAATAAAGGCGTGCCAGGCCGCGCTGGACATCGCGCAGCTTATCACTGTGGCGGTTGCCACCCTGGGAGCAGGCATTTGGCCAGATTTGGAAGATGTAGTAATTTCTGATGTTAGGAAAATCCTGCTTCCATGCCGCAGTCAAGTCCAACCAGTACTGCTGGTACATTTCGCAGCCATAACAATTGTCCGGGCCGTCAAACCCCTGGTCGGCTTCGCCTTGGTGCCAGAGCACACCGCGAATACCATGGGTTAACTTCGCCGCAATCACCCGCTTCTTAAGATTGCTGTAGATTGGTCGCTCCTTATTGGCAGTTCTTGTGTGGTCTGGCATGTGTTCATCAATCCGCGTGCCGCCCACAGCCCCGTTTAGAATGCAAATGGGAATCTTCTCTTCCTCGACGAGTTTTTTGGCCATTGCCATGCCCCATGCACTGATGAAATAGATACGGTCGGGAGATGTGGGCGTGAGCCTCTCCACCACAGCGTTGCCCCAACCGCCCGCAAGTGGGTCGCCGCCGACCTCACCGTTGCCGCCGAAGGACCTGACCCAGGGACTGTTGGTGCGGGTCAGATCCTGGCGTTTGTCGGTATTCTCGTAATTATAGCCAACTGCATTGGACTGGCCCTGGATCAGGTAAGCATCGCCACAGACCAGATTATTGACTGTCTGCTGGACTTTCTCGACATTGCCGGCCTTGGTGCCGAACTCGACCTTGTAGATGATAAGGCCCGGCTTAAGCTTGACCGTGAATGCATAACTCTTGTCAGCCTTGGGTTGCTGGTTTTCGGTCTTGAGTGGCTTGCCGTCAGCGTAAACCTTCAAGAAGACCGGTTCTGCATGGCCTGCTAGAGTTCCATTGTAATAAAGCGTGCCTTCGTTGTTGTCATCGCGGGCAAAGAACTGATTATCTACGGCTTTCTCATCTTTGTCTGGCAGGCGCTGCACCCAGACATCCTTGGCCGGCTCCTTGACGGTGATCTGGATTGTCTGCGACACAGGCGTTCCGCCATTCGTGGCGGTCGCTGTTACGGTCAGCTTGCCACTGTTTTGAGATCGTTTGAGGATCAGTTTGCTAGGAGTCTCTTCCTTGAGCAGCGCCATACCGGAGACCACCCACTTGCACTTCACGGCAGCGGCACCCTTGGCCTGCAATGCTTGAAGATTGGTGATCTGCGGCAGCACCTCGATGGTGTCTCGGCCATTCCACGTCGCGGGGGCCTGCAAGGAAAATACAGGGTCGGGAATATCTTTCTTGATAGAAACGGGAATGTCCAATGTCTTCACCTGATCGCCAAAAACCGCCTTGAATTGAAGGGTAAATGACGAGTCACCGGCAACCCGGCCGGCATCCAACGTGTAGGAGAACCGGTCAACTGAGGCGACGGTTTCCTGAGAGCCTCGTTTGATGATCCAGTAAAGTTTATGAGCTCCACCCGCCTTGGCCCGCACGGTAACACTCTTGCCCTCCAGCAGTTCGATTGATTTGACAGATGTCACAAACTCGGAACCTGCCTGCACCAATGGACCAACCACTGTTTGCTGGGGCTTTTGATTCTCATACTGGAGTTTCACCCAATCGGCAGAGCGAGCAACCTTGGATATACGCACCTCGTCCATATCGCCTTTGTACGCATAACCGCTCCACCCTCCCATCCACATCTTTGCCGGGCTCTTGATATCCAATGGATTATCTGCACGTGTCGAGCTATCTTCAAGGCGGCCGTTTACATATAGCCGGGAATCACCTTTCTGGCAGGTATGAATCACGTGTATCCATTCGTTCATCGGAATCTTGCTGGTGGCCGAGATGCCCGAACCAGAGCCGTAACAATCCATCGACATATGCGGCGGCTTGCCAAGAATCATCTGCACAACAGCCTTGGGCTCGCCATTGCCCCAGCACACAATTCGATCCCCCGATCTCTCAGCTTTGAACCATAGTTCGGTGGAGTGCGGACTGGAACCAGTTGGAAAAGTAGTAATGTTATCGCCACAATTGATGCCCTTGCCAGGTTCAAAATGCCGTCCCTGCCCAATCACACCTGCTACGGCTACGGTTCCCTGGTCCTTGCCTTCGAGATTCTGCGTCTCATCCTTGGCTGGGTCATCCAAATGCCAAACGCTGACGTATCCATTTGATTCATTGAACACAGCCTTGCCGTTCGACTCACTCTTGGCATCGGACTTGCCCCAAAACATGTCGATCTTTTGGTGCGCGTTGCCCTTGATAGTCGGGATGCGAAGCCAGATGATGGACTCAGTGGGATTCCACGCCTCAATCTGATAGGCCAACGGCTTGCCTGCTGCTGCGAAGCGCAAATCCTCGCCCTTGGCTTGGGCCTGTGTAAAATCAAAGGCATCCTTGTCCAGCCTCAACAACAGCGGAAATCCTTCTTCAGTGGCTGCGGCTGGCAAAGCAGCCCCTTCCGGGTTAGTTAGTATATAAAATGAGCCGGTGTGTTGCCAGCCAGGGTATTGGGCGAACCCTGCTTGGACTAGAGCCAGCAGGGTGAGCGAGATTGCTCCGATATAGTGTTTCATGGGTATGATCATTGATTTGTTATTTAGCTTCAGTCGGATTTATCGTGGCGGGCTTCGGTGGCACGAATGCCGGCGGCAAGGTGGCATTCCAAGTATCCCACGCCTTGCTGAGTTCTTCTACCACGTCAGGCCTCTGGCTAGCGAGATCATTCTGTTCAGCTAGGTCCTTGCCAAGTTCATACAACTCCGGTTGCTTCGGCTTGCCTTTGAATCGAACCGCCTTCCAATGGTCGCGAACGATTGCGCATTGGTCGTTGAGTTTCCAGAACAGGTCGCCATGTGGGGCACCAGTCTTCTCACCCCGGAGGAATGGCAGCACGTCCAATCCGTCCACATCTTTTGGCGGCACAGTGCCGGCCATGGAGGCAAAGGTGGGCATGAAATCCAGAGAGCTAACTGGCTCAGAATACTCCTTACCCGCAGGCAGCACACCGGGCCAACGCCAAACGAAGGGCACCCGTTGGCCGCCCTCATAAATCCCCCATTTTCCACCGCGGAGGGGCCCATTGTTGCCACCTTGGGAGATCCAGCCACCGTTATCGGATATATAGATGACAAGTGTCTTTTCATCCAGACCACTTGCCTTCAACTTGGCCATGATGCGGCCAATTTGCTCATCCATCTCAGTGACCAAGGCACAGAAGTTGCGCCGCTTGGCATCATTGACCGGCGAATTGGTGAAATTCGGATCTGTGACATCAGCGAACTTGGCCGCTACAATGTCTTTTCGAGCTCCTTCCAACGGCGTGTGGGCAGCATTGAATGCAACTTCCAAAAAGAACGGCTTGTCGGAATGCCGGTCTATGAAGGCACAGGCTTCTTCGGCAAATGCCACGGTGCTGCGTCGGATCTCCTTCACCGGCTCCTCACCCCGGATCAGACTGGCTGGAGTATAACTGGTTTCATAACTATAAAAGCCGAAGAACTCCTGAAAGCCCCGCCGCAACGGCGTAAATTCCTTGTTTTCGCCCACACCCAAATGCCACTTACCCACCAGACCCGTGGCGTACCCAGCGCCGCCAAGCACATCCGCCAATGTCTTGAGGTTGAGATCCAGTCCCATGTTCTTCGTTTCAGCCAGCCGGTTGTTTTCCAAACTATTGCGCTGCTGATATCTCCCCGTCAACATCGCTGCCCGCGACGGGCTACACAGCGCGGCAGTGACATAGCCGCTGGTGAAACGCATGCCTTCAGTCGCCAACTGATCAATGTTGGGTGTCTTGATCTGCTTCGAACCGTAACAACCAATGTCACCCCAACCAATATCGTCACCAACCATAAGTAAAATATTTGGTTTAGCCGGTGGCGGAGCGGCACCCTGGAGAGAACTCACAAGCGAACTAGCTACAATCATCAAGCAACATATGGATTGGGTGGTCATGATATTTGGCCTATGGCAGGGTTGATACAAATTGATAGATACCTGATCCGACGGCATAGACAGCGGTGTGGTCTTCCATCCTCAGGAACTTAACACCATCCGCGCTCGCCGCCGGCTTGTCAGACTCGGTGACAGCAGCCTCGTCCTTGGCAGGAACATACACCATTGCAGTCACATTCGATGGAATCCGGATTGTCCAGGTGAAGCGGTGCTTGTCTATTTTCCAGGAGCTGGCAATGCGGCCGTAGAGAGAGTCATAATGAGCCTCTACCCAAGTCAAATCCCCCATGAGTTGCGGACGCAGAACGATATGTTTGAAGCCGGGATTTCCCGGGTCATAGTCGATGCCCGCCAGAGAGCGATAGAACCAGGCATCGAGGTTGCCAGCAAGAATGAGCAGTGCCTCGCTGTTCATCCCGGGATCTCGGGTGTTGCTATCCCAGCGTTCCCAAATCGTTGTGGCACCTTTCGAGATCATATACCCCCAACTGGGCCGGGATGTTTGAGTTACAACACGCCACGCAGCGTCAGCGTGACCCGCTTCGGTCAGCACCTGCATAAGCCAAAACGCACCGATCATGCCAACCGATAGGTGTCCATCGCGCTCTACCAGGACGTCATGAGCAAGATTAGCCGCCACCGCACCGCGCTGCTCGGGCGGCACCAAGCCAAATGCCAGCGGCAACAGGTTGCTGGTCTGGGTGCCTGTGCCGTATTGGTTCTTGGCTGCATCAAAGAACCTGCGATTGAATCCGCTATGGATCTTTGCACCGAGCTCAGTGAACCGCTCGGCATCGTCCGCCTTGTCTAGCAATCTCGCAAGGCGGGCAGCGATTCGACAATTGTTATATAGATAGGCGGATGCAATCAGAGCATCCGCTGTACCACCGGTCTCGCTTCCGCCGTCGATGGAATAAGCATCACACCAGTCGCCAAACTTCTTCAAATCCACCGTGTAGTCCGGCTTCAGGTGGCGCGATACAAAATTCATCCACTTGTTCAAGGCCGGGTAATTCTCAACCAGCGCCCTGCGGTCGCCATAGAGGTCATACATGATCTCGGGAAGGATGGCAATATTGCTAGGCCAGACGATACCGCTATCATACATCGCCCAATAACTTGGAGAAACGTTGGGCAGGTGTCCATCCGGCAGCTGATCGAGACGAATGTCCTCCAGCCACTTTCCTAGAAACGGTGCCATACCAAAGTTATAGCAATTACTCTCAAAGTCCTTGGCCTGGGTGCCAAGCCATCCCATCCGCTCATCCCGGTCGGGTTCCATCGGCACACTGCGCAAATACGCCCGCTGCGTCCAACGAATATTGCTGTGAATCCGATTGATGAGCTCGTTAGAACAACTAAAACCACCCACAGCTTCGAAATCGCTGTGCATCACCAGTCCCTCGAAATTCTCCGGAGTGGGAGTCCCTGGAAATCCTGTCACTTCCACATAGCGATAGCCCTGGCCACGAAAGCACGGCACCCAACTCTCAGGGCAACCTCCTTTAAGCACATAGACATCTGTGGTCTTGGCAGAACGGTTATCCTGAATGCGCAGCGTGCCATCTTCATTCAATGCATAGGCGCTACGCATTTGCACCCGCGAGCCCGGCGGGCCAGCCACTTTCAGGCGCACACTGCCATAATACGCCTGCCCCATATCAACCAGATACACAGCCGGGCGCGGCTCGGTGATGGCCACCGGTCTGCGCACCTCGGTCACGCGGATCGGCTCGATCATCTGCGCCTGCAGGCGGCCTAGCGGCGCTTGCACAAGATTTGCAACCTCCCAGCTTGCAGGGTTATAGCCGGGCGAAGCCCATCCCGGCATCTCCATGCGTGCATCGTATTCTTCGCCGTCATATTCATTGTTAGATCGAATCGGGCCGGCATCGGTCAGGCTCCAGGTTTCGTCACTACTGATGATTTGGCGGGTGCCGTCACGGAATTCCATCTCAAGTTGCAATCGCAACTTTGGAAAGCCGAAGTTTTGCATGGCGAAAGGAACTGTGGTGCGCATTGCATAGTATCTTCCGTTGCCAAGGATCACTCCGATTGCATTATTGCCCGCTTGCAATTGTCTGGTCACGTCAAATGTAACAATCAGCGCTCGCTTATCATATTGGGTCAAACCAGGATCTAGGACATGGTCGCCAACCTTGCTGCCGTTGAGCAGCAACTCAAATAGCCCAAGACCACAGACATAGGCAGTGGCTCGCAGAACCGGTTTATCCAGAGAGAATTCGCGCCGGAGGTAGCGTGCGGGCAACCGCCGCTGTTCGGGGTGGGCGGCTTCAGGAGACCCGTCATGGCGATCGAGCCCAACCCACATGGCTTGCCAATCCTCAGGCCGCAGCAGACCCATCGACCACTTGGCCGGGGCGCTCCAAGCGGATGGCTCGCCTCCAATATCCCTCACTCCACCACGGGCAATCCAGACGCGCACTTTCCAGTGACAAACCCGCCGCGACTCCAACTGTCTGCCGTCATATTCAATTTGGATGCTCCGATCAGACGCCACCTTCCCGCTATCCCACAGATCCCCCTGATCCTTTGCTAACAATTCTGATGATGAAGCGACCAGCACCTGATAAGCGGTTTGCAGCTGGTTTCTGGTCTCCGACTTCGGATTCCCGACTTCAGACTGCTGATCGCCACCTTCTATCACCCAGCTAAGCCGCGGCTTTTGCACGTCGATTCCTAACGGGTCGTTAAGATATTCGCAGCGCAGCTTTGTCACTTCGGCAGCGCTAGCAATCGGAATGCTCAGAACCAGCGAAGCGACTGCAAGCCCCACCACGCAGGTCTTAAGCATGTCACCAGTGTGTTTGTTCATCAGCATGCAGAATCTATAAAGCCATCACCAATTATTTGTTATCTATGGTTTCGGCAGTTAGGTGAGTATGGGTGGACGAGTGAGGAATGGGAAGCATTGCAGGCTACTTGGCGGTGACGGGCACGATCTCCACCCGATGAGCCTGCATGACCAGGGATTTGCGGATTGCCTCGAACAACTCGGGCATTTTTTTCATGCGCTCGTTAAAAACCGCGCTGCGTTTGGCTTCGACTTGTTCCTGAGTCATCTCCATAAACTCGGGAACGCCCCCCGCACGCAACACCCCGCCAAAGATTTTATCATGGAAATAGCTGTTTTTGGCGTTAATCGCGGACCAGACTAACTTCAGTTGATCGGCAATTGGGCCGACGCTTAGAACTGCTGCTGCCAGATTCAGCCCAGCACCCAACTCGGCGGCCGAGCCCTCCGCCACCTTCACCCCGCCCAAGCGAACTTCATATTGCCCTGGCTTGAGGCCGACGAGCTTCAAGTGGTAGTCGTTCATTTGCTCGCGGATTGGCACCCACTGCAAGATGCCTTTGGCATCCGTCTCGGGGAAGAATGGCAGGGCATTGTCCTTTTGTTGGAACTGAATGGTTCCATCAGCGGCGATCTTGAGTTCGTCGATCGTGCAGTTGACCTGTTGAATGACTTTGCGTGAAGCGACGTTAATTTCGACTGCTGCCACTAGCGGCGGGAAACCCATACCCTTGAGAATTTCGGCAGCCATCAGGGCTTGGCCGGAAGGACCGGGATGAACGACATCGCCGCCGCCGATTCGATTTTTAGGATTGGCGGCGCGGGCCTTGTCGATGGCCGCCACAAACGGATGGAACTGGTCGATGAACAGGGCATTGCCGTTAGCTGCGGCGGTCTGCTTCACCGCAGCTGAGAATTTTTCGAGGTTTTGGATGAATGGCAGGACAGACGGGCCCTCATCCATCACCTCGGCTGGGGTGGTGGTGCACCAAGCGACTCGGATGTTAGCAGTTTTCGCCTGATCGGCGATTTTCTGCATGGAAGTGGTGAAGTTCTTGTACTGGCCTTCATTGAAAGTGCTGCCGGGCCCACCGCAATCGTTCATTCCAAAGTTCACGGTCATGGCGGTGGCACCAAAGGCCAGCACATCGCGCTTGAAACGTTCGCTGCCGCCGCCAGCGCCGTCGCCGCCGATACCCACATTGAAGAAACGCATATCTTTAGCTGGGAAACGGGTGAGCGCCCAAGCTTCCACATAACTGCTATACAAATGTTGTTCGGTGATGCTGTCGCCCATCATCACGACTTTGTCACCGTCTTTCAGAAAGAAGTCGTTGGCGGCACATGGGATTGCGGACAGGAGCATGCCGGTGAAAGCGGTGACGGTGGATTGCAAGGAATATTTCATGGTAGGATCGTATCTTGGTAAGCTACTGCGCAGCAGATACGGAGGTTCTTGCGGGTTGTTTCACCGATCGGTTCACTCATCGGCCCGGCGGCTCGAGTTGCGCAGGTCCATCTCGCGGGTTCGTTTTCTCCAATCGCGGCGCGGAGATTTTTCACCGGGCGTGGGAGCCGGGACGGGGGCTTGGTAGTCGAAGCCTCGCAAGCGTTTGTGCGGGAGCCTCTGGCCGATGAAGAGTTCGAGCCGATCCAGCAGGTTAAGATCCTGTTTGGGAACGAAGCTGATGGCGTTGCCTTGTGCTGCGGCGCGCCCGGTGCGACCGATGCGATGGACATAGTCCTCGGGATTGACGGGAAAATCAAAGTTCACCACGTGGGAGACAGCATCGATATCAATGCCACGTGCGACGATATCGGTGGCGACGAGGACCTGGATCTTGGCATCCTTGAAATCCTGAAGCGCCTGCAAGCGCTGGTCCTGGGAGCGGCTGGAGTGAAGTTTGGCGACCTTGATCTGGGCAAGTCTGAGGAAATTTGTGAGGCGATCAGCCCCATCCTTCATGCGGACGAAGACGAGCACTTTTGCAAACCCCGGCTGCCGCAATAATTCTAGCAAAAGCGCGTTTTTCAAATGCGTCGGCACCTCATAGACGCACTGGGACACGGTATCCGCCGGGTTCGATCGCTTGCCGATCTGGACCATTTTCGGTTGATAGAGGAAGCGTCGCGCCAGCGACTCGACGTCTTTGGAAAAGGTGGCTGAGAACATCAGCGTTTGTCGACGCTTGGGCAGGGTGGCCACAATCGCTTCAATATCGTGCACAAAACCCATGTCCAACATCCGGTCCGCCTCATCGAGAACCAGCACATCCAGCGGTTGAAAATCGAGCTTTTGGCGGCCTAGGAGGTCGAGCAAGCGACCGGGGGTGGCGACGATGACATGGACGCCCTTGCGGATGGCCTTGATTTGGGCGTCCTCTTCGACGCCGCCGTGGATGACAGCGGTGCGGATGGGGAGGTGCTGGCCGTAGTTGCGGATATTGGCGACAATCTGAACGGCGAGTTCGCGGGTGGGAGCGAGAATGAGCGCCTTGATGCCGCGCAACTGGCCTTGGCGCTGGGCCAGACACAGTCGATGGAGCATTGGAAGGACAAAAGCCGCCGTCTTGCCCGTGCCGGTTTGGGCGATGGCGATCAAGTCGTGCCCTTGCATCACCTTGGGTATGGCAGCCGCCTGGACCGGGGTTGGGCGGAGATATCCTGCGTGTTGAATGGCACGGAGAATATCCGCCTCAAGTCCAAATTTGCTAAACGGCATGCGCGGAGCTTACGACACGCAGGCGACGAATGGCACGCTTTTACTGTGGCACCCGCAGGATTGCCAATTTTTCAAGGTGGATTGGGGG
>CAIKHZ010000350.1 GCA_903827375.1 Akkermansiaceae bacterium | reverse complement strand
GTCTTGGTCGGCACAGCAATCCTGCGGGCTTTGGAAAGCGTTGCTGCGATATTGCTGCGCATATCCTCGAATTGACCAACATGCTTAGGGCATCGGGTCTGGCTAAGTTCCGCCTGCGCATCCACTTCCTCTTCGAGAGGAAGCAGTTTGGCGATCAAACTCTTGGCTTCTGCAACATCCACACCAGAGCCTGCTTCGGGTTTGTCGAATGACTGCCGGAGGCGAGTTGCTGAATCGATGCGTTGTTTTACGTCAGCGCGCTGCTGACTGATCGCGCCCTCATTGCCGGTTGCGATAGACTCGTTGACTTGGCCCCCAAATTTACTAGTATCGCTATTTAGCGCTAATACTACAGTATTGAGTTGAAATGAGGAGTCGTTGCCGGACTGCGGCTTGGACTCCATCGCCACAAGGCCTTTTTCGATGGTGGCAAGGCGCGCTTGATAGTCTCTGAGCTTGTCTTTGCATGGATCGTTTCCAGCAAAAAGGAATAAGACCAGTAAGACCAATGCCAATGCTGCGACTCCCCCATAAACGATCCAGCTTCTGCCTCCGGTGACGCCTTCAACGAATGGGACGGACTCCCGAAAATCCACACAGTTCGGATTGGCGCAGGGACAAACCCGGTTCTGGTCTTCCTTGATAATTTCCTTGGTGACTGACAGGGGGCACCTTTGTGACGGATCGCCGCAGCGGAAATATTTTGGGATCATCGGTTCAGCATTTCGTTGATTTTCTTGCGGTCTGTTACCCACTCTGCGTATTCAGGGCTGGCCGGTCCGAGTTGCCCGCGCAATTCAAGGTCTCTCGCTGTAACCTCAGAACGTAGATTGGCGATCTGCTCATCAGTGAGGATCGAAACCGAGGACGTAACCTCGTCAACTACTCTGTAGATCGTACGGTTGTCAGCGCCTTGCTCTACCGCTTGGAAACTGTTACCGAGGAACATCGGTTCGAGCCCTTCCTTGCCCTGGCGTAGTAAGACAACGCGCTCGTTGGCGGCTTGCACGAGGCAACCAGTTCCATCGGCTAACTTAACGCGGGTCCCCAGCCAAATCGCCGCCCTCATCGAACTGCGGGTTTCCCTCGGACTCGGCAGGAGAATATAAGGTCTTTGGTCCTTCTCACCTGTGGGATCGATATTGGTGAAGTAGGCAGTGTCGTTACCTATGTTCGAGGAAATTGCCCTAGTATACTTCGCCTCAAGCTCAGTTGCCACCCGCGCAAAGCGTGCCGCCATAAATGAGACCACGGAAAGCAGTCGGATTTGAGCAGGATCGTCATGCTCATAGAATCCCTTCGTCGTGTTGTCCCCCGCGGGCATCAATGGGGAAATCATTTCCTTGAGATCTTTCGCGAACACATGCCCCCTCGGCAGTCCAACAACCAATGCCTTTCTGGGCATCGATGGCATGTTCTCATCCCCCCGTAGGTCCTTGGGTTGTTGCTGATTGTTGTCGATCTTGGTCGAGCAAGTCGCACTATCAATAAATGCCTTCAGCTCGTCTTGGAATGATTCAGGACTTGCCATATACCGCTCATGGAGCGTGCCCATGAGATCCCCACTAAGAACCTGGGGAATCACATTTTTTTCGACAATTGAATCGTGCAGTTGCTTGGCCCTCTCATAAATCTCCTCGTCTGCCTCCTGCCAATACTCCACTTCCTCCTGATTCGAAATCCGCCCAATTGCATCAATCCCCCGCTGGTCGATTCTGCGCTTGATGGTCTTCTTCAGGAGGGCGTCGGAAGCGTTGTTCAATGCCGACTCTTCAAGACGCTGGGCCTTTAGGTAGCGTTCCAGCACTTCATCTGAAAGTTCATAGCGGTTCGAAGAATCCTGTTGGCGTGTGGACAGGTCTCGTTGCAATGAGTCACGGCGGCCAGACACCTTGCCTTCCCATTCCTCAAGTTTGGCAGAGGCCTGTCTATAAGCAGCCTCAAGCCCCCCCAGTGCTGTAATGAGAAGATCCAGAGATTGTCGGTCCTCGGCCATTGCGCGACCCTTCAGATCGCTTTTAAGCAGGTTGATCAGGTCAGTGCGATGTGCGGTGGCAAGGGCCACCCGCCGGAAAGGAATGGAAAGCAGGGTCATCTTGCCCCATTCGGATTTACGGGCCGCCATCCGATTGCGAAGTGCTTCATCCGAACTGCTCTCAGACGGACCCGCCAATGCCGCAAGCTGTTTGCGCACACCTTCCTGCAATTGTATCAACACATCGGGAATGTAGGAAAGGCCCAATGGTCGATCCGCCCTGGTCCAGGCCGCATCAATGATTCCTTTGATGGTGTCTAGGAGTTCATTCAATCGCACCTTCTGCTTTTCCGCCATCTCCAAAAATACCGCATCGACTCCGGCACCGAGGAGTTCCGCCCGGTAACGATCCATCAGCCGCATTTCGTAGCCCTCAAGATCAATGTCCTTAAAACTTATGTTTTTCATTCCTTCGTGCACTCTGGAAAAGTCATCCACCATGGCTTGCGCCAACGCTGGCATTCGGGATTTGTGAACTAGGCTACCGTCGATGGCATTGGCAAGTGCATCCGTCAACGCACCGGATCCAGCTTTGCTTACGGGTTTTTTCTTGTCCAGAAAGCCAGTTTGCGAATCCCAGTTCTGGTAGAGGAGGCGCCTGAAGCAGGAAACATATAGTTCGTTGGCCAAAAGTTCCATCACCTCTTCCGTCGGGACCTCCCACCGCCTCATGCCAAGACTTCCAAAACGGAAACTTCGCAATAGGTTGCCAAGCGGTTCTCCAGGATAGGAAGGCAACTTATCTTCCCCTGTTAGCGGTTTTTGCTGTTCCTCGTTGAGATTACCACTGCAGTAGGAAAAGATCCGTTCAAAAGCCGCCTCCGCGATGATCTTATGTTGTTTGGGAAGTGTGACGCTTTGGTTCCGGTCGTTGAGGCTTGTGGAAAGGACGACTTGCGTCACGGGTTCCTCTCCCGGAAACGGCTCGCCACCCCTGATGCTGCCCAGCAGGTGCGGCCTGAGGCGCCCGCAGGCGAGCGCGTTCAGATCCCGGAGTGTGGCATATTGATTCTGATGGAAATACCCAACCTGCGCTTCCTCAAAATCATCGCTTGTCACATACAGATAGAGAAAGATGGGGAATCCGTCATCCACGGATGCTGCGGGATACTTGGTCCGGAGCATCGTTACCAGGTCGACGATTGATCCGCTGCCGGTACCTCCCGCCAGTGAGGCAAATATGTGAATCGCGCACTGATTGCCGTTTGAAAGCATTGGTGCGATCTTATCGTCGCAAATTGACTTGCGAATGCGATTGGCATTATTGGCGAATAACAGTCGTCCAAACCGTCTGCGTTGATTCGCTCCCTGAATTCCCTGGACACCTTCGAGAAACTTTTTGAGGACTGATACATCGCCGATCCATGGCTGAATATCCGGTCTTAGCGCCAATGCCTCAGGATTCAATCCATCACCGCCGTCCTTGAGATAAAGAAAGGAGTCAGGATTCAGCTTCAAACTCTTACCGAAGTGGGTCCAGTTCTCCCGAGTGTTTGTAACGTCACGGCTTGAATCAATGTAGAGGAAATCCCATTTGATTCGCTGTTTCTCCAAGGATTTGGCATCCTCTTCACGTTGCTGAATGACTTTTCGCAACTCGGCGATGCTCTTGCCGCCCTGACCTCCAAGGCCGATGAATAGATGATTCTTCATGGAAATTTATCGCTTGGGAGTAGGGTTGATCTTGATGTCCGCAAGTGCTCTTGCGGGAATTGTGATGATCGGAATTACAATCGAAGCGATCAGCAGCCAGAAGCATGTGGTTTTGAGATCCTGGATTCCTGGCTTCAGAGTGGCATAAGCCGTGTCGAGCGCATGGTTTGCCTGGAGCGTCGCGGCGGTGCTGCACCATTCGTTGTTCGCGGCGGCGATGGTTGGGAAGCGGCTTGCGTCGAAACGGATCGTGTCAACGGTCTCAGTGGCAATGTCGGTAGGATTGCGGGTTGAGATCGGGACGCCCAGGCTAAAGGGTAGTTTGTTGCGAAGCGTGGACCGGGTTTCCTCGGCGGCAGTCGAAGCAAGAGCGAAGGCGTCCTCAGGGGTTTTCAGGCGAATTTCGTTCCCTCCTTCGGCCGGCGGGCTAAGGCCTTCTTGTCCGCCTTTGGATTTAACCTTATCCCAGGTCGCGGTGAGCACAGACCGGTTGAACCTTCCGGAGTCAGCAATGGAACGTGCCAATGTCAGTCGTTGCTGTTGGAACCAGTATTCCATGCGGGAAATCCCGCGGAGATTGAAAATCGAGTAGGCGGCAAGAACCCCGAAAACAAGAATCAGGATCAGGGAGCCGGCATGGCTGCCCAAACTCCATTCACGATTCCACATTTTTCCCCAACCCCATCCGAGAACGAAAACGAAAACAATCAAGGTCAGGAGGACGTAGATCCAGGTCGCCGTGTCGGGCGCGGCCAAATTGAATTTGAGGGTGAATTCGAAGAGTTCGAGGATGCTCATGGTGAAAGAGGGAAAATGGCTTTTGGGGGCATTCCGTCAACGGGCGCTATGGCTCTGAATGACAGGCACTAGGAAAGCAATATTTGAGGACCTTGACCAGTACTTCTAGCGGGTTACGTTCCTTTTCGGGGCATTCATCGCACAAATTTTCCTGAAAACTGCCGTTGGCGCCACAATTCCACACTATCCTGTAGAAAATCAGCAGGTTCCCCCATGCGCGCACTTGGCGCCTCGATGGGGTCAGTCCTCCTGAGTAAGTCGCTGTAATCCGTTGATTATCAATGCCTCGATGGGGTCAGTCCTCGCATGGTAACATTTGTTTGAGGTATTGCGCTTCCGCCCACAACCGACAGTTAGGGAATTCGACTGGCTCGCATCGTTGTTGAAAGAGAGGTTGACACTGAGTTTTGAGCCCAACCCTGGGGCAAGCAATTGCGAGGGGCTTCACCGTGCAAGAGTCCGGGGGTGTGCCTTTCTCCTAGGGTGTCGGCCAGGATGCTGTGACTTTGCTGTTTGCGGGGACGAGTGCGGAGGCTATGATGGCGGGCGTGACGACCCAAGCTGAACCTGGTGGTGGAATGTTGATCGCGGCGCCCGGGCGCTGGGATGAGGCGTGTTTTTCGCTGCCGGCGCTGCGGGCACTGCAGGCTTCGGGTGTCGGTGTCGGTGTGTTGTGCGAGGCCGGACAACGCCGGTACTGGGAGACACTGCCGGGGCTAACGGTGCTCGATTTTTCTCCCAAAGCCAAGCCGCGGGTGCTGGCGGGCGAATTGGCTGGCCGGTGGCAGGCGGCCGTTTTGTGGGAAGCGGGTGTGGCGGCCGACGCCTGTGTTCGGGCCAGGATTGCCCGGCGGCTCGGGCCCAATGAAAAGCCGTTGAAAAAGCATCTGACGCATCCGGTGGAATTGGTGGCGGAGGCCCGTCCGATCGAGCATCGGGTGCGCCATTATCTGGCGTTGGTGGAATCCTTGGGCTTGGACACCGCGCAAGCGGGAATCTTCGCCCCTGTGGCTCTTGGTTTTCCGCGCCACCCACAGGCATTGCTGTTGAGCCCGGATTCGGATTTCGGACCCAGCCACGAGTGGTCGCTGGAGCGCTGGGTCGAGCTGGCGCGGGCACTTCAGGCAGCCGGGTGGTCGCTGACCATCGCGGGGTTGGCGCAGGGTGGCCGGGTGGCCGGAGAGTTGGTAAACCGGCTTGGCGGAACGCTGCCGTTTTTGAAGTTTGGGTCGCTGGCCTACGCATTGCCGTTGCTGGCAGAGCAGGCATGGGTGGTGGCCGCGGATGGTTCGCTGCCGCACTTGGCTGCGCATGTAGGAACCCGCTGTGTGACGCTTTTCGGCCCGAACGACCCGGCTTGGAAACGCCCACTGGGCAGAAACCATATCACGCTGCGCCGGCACGTGCCATGCGCCCCGTGTTTCCTCGCAAAATGTCCGATGGACGAGCGCTGCCAGAGCGCACTCACCGTGGAACGGGTGCTGGCCGCCATGTCGGAGTGCCTCAAAAATGAAATTATCGGGTGAGTTCTCAGCCAGCTGAGTGTGTCGGCAGCGGCGGGAGGCTGGCGGCGGCGACTGCCTGGCCGAGTCGCTTGGTGTTTTCATCGGGGACCACCAGCGTGATTTGAAGTTCGGGAAACTCGTGGGCTAGCACGGTTTCAGCCTCATTGATGATGATATGACCGCCCTCACCGCTGGTCACCCGGCCTAGAATCAACAGGCTGGCGATGTCATAGGTATTGGCATACTGGGCAATGGCGTATCCAAGATAACAACCCATTGTTTCATAAATGGCCGCCGCTCGCGGGTCGTCCGCCTCCTGCGCCTGTTGCACGTTGACGAGTTGCTCAGGAAAGGGCATGGCTCCAAAATTAAAACCAGCGAGGGGCGCGAGGCGGGCAACTGCTTGCTGCGAGAAATACAGGGCACCGCAGCCCCGGTCGCCCGACCATTCGTCCACTGGCGCGTCGTCGCGGAAATCCACCGGGGTAAAGGCTAACTCATTGAGCCAAGGGGTGATGTGGCCCTTGGCATCGACGTAGCCGGCGGCCTGGGATGTGCCCATGGCCACTCCGAGGACCCGGTTTGCGGACAGTCCCATGGAACCCGCCAAGGCGGTGACCTCACCGTCGTTGACGACTTCGAAGGGGACGTTGTGCCAACGCTCTTTGAGGGTGAAAAAGATCCGGCGGATGGATGTTTCAAAATCCGTCGGACTCACTCCCCGGAACAGCGAGGCGGCGCATACCTCGTTGTTGATGTAAACCCCGGCCGAACTCCCGCCAATCGCATCGACCCGCGGCAGATGCGCGGCAGCACGGCACAGCGAGTCATGAATCCCCTCAATATGATAGGCCGGATCACTCTGGAAATACGGGTCCCAGACGACCTCCTCCGAGAACACAACCTTGCCATCTATGACCGCCGCACATTTGCGGTCCGAGCCGCCCAGATCAAACCCGATGCGGCAGCCGTCTAGGTTGCGCCCGAGTGTCATGGTGCTTTCGTTGGCGGCCGGCAGCTCGGCGTGTCTGACCGAGACGACCGAGATGGGCGATCCGAAGATTTTCCGACCGATAAAATCCCAGTCAAAACTCCGCGCCCCGCTAGCCGAGTAAATCACCCCCAGCGCTGCCGCCACCTCTGGCGCCCCCGCCATCAGCAGCCGGTTGCCTCCCTTTTGCCACAACAACAATTTGAAAAGCCGCTCGACGTACTTGAGCGTCAGGGCGTCATTCTCAGCGCCAGGCGATAAAAGCGTGTCTGCCAACCGAAACACCGTGCCGTCATCGCGGCACAAGGCCAATTCCACGGCACGGCTCCGAGGATCCGCCTGAGCTTTGGCTCGGTATGAACGGTTCCAAAGCACCGCCGGCACAAACTCCGGATCAAGCACAGGTCGAAATTCAGGTATAATGGCAAATGACATGACAAGCAACGCACGAAACGGCCAAACACTAGCCTCCCTGCCGAATAATTCCAAGCCAAGATCCGAAAAATTCAGCCATCCTCCGTCAGTTGCGCAAACCCGCTGAATAGCTTGGAGTCCTCAGGCGGTCGGCTCGGCAGTGCCTCGTCGCTGGCTAGATGCGCCTCACAGATCGCCCACATTTCCTCCGGTCGCACACAGCGCCGCATCGCATACTCAAAAACCGGGTCCAGCCCATGACTGATGTAGCCCAACGTGCGCTTCATCCGCTGCACATGCCCCAGTGGCTCGTATCGCGGCGCTTCCCGGGCAATCTCCTCTGAAAGATCCCGCACATAACTCAAAAGATCCCGGTAGGTCGGTATGATTAATTCACCGCCCTCGTAAGCGGCTCGGAGCTGCCCGAAGATCCACGGATTGCGGATCGCTCCGCGTCCGATCATGAGCCCGGCGGCACGGCTCCTCCGTTGATAGGCCAAGCCGCTTGGCACGTCCACGATGTTGCCGTTGGCTATCACCGGGCAACTCAGCGTGCTTACCGCGGCCAGCACGCAGTCCGTGTGAACCGGTCCATGGTAGCGTTCATGGACGCTGCGTGCATGAATTGTCAGACCGTCAATGGCATGACGGCGAAAAATCCCTAGCAAACCCGCAAATTCATCGCTCCCGATATAGCCAACTCGCGTCTTCACCGTGAAGCAGCCTGAAATCGCCTCGCGCAGCCCGCCAAGCAGACGGTTGAGCGCCTCCAGATCCCTCAGCAAGGCCCCTCCAGCCGCTTTCCGGCACACAATGGGTGCCGGACATCCGAGGTTGAGGTCGATCCCTGCCACAGGATAACCCTCCAGCATGGCGGCAATTCGTCGCAGGCTCACCAGATCGGAACCGATGAGTTGAGCGAATACCGGACGACCGGTATTGTTCTCGGTGATGGTGCGCAGAATGTGTGGGTTGAGAGAGGAGGCGGGATGGACGCGGAAGTATTCGCAGACGAACCAATCGGGGAGGCTGCGCCGGGCCAGAACGCGCATGAAGGGCAGGTCAGTGATGGCCTGCATGGGGGCGAGAACGAGGGCAGGGCGGTGGGCTGGGAGCAGGTCGCGCATGAGGGGAAGGTGGCGGGAAGTTGGAGGGGTGGCAGGAAAAGGCTTGACTTGCAAGTCGAAGTGGGCAGTTTGGGCGCAACAACAACCTAGGAGAGACCAGTGGACAGCGACTTATTGCATACGGAAAAAATTCTAGCGGATCGCAAGACCTTTTATCTGGATCTGAAGCAGAACCAGCGTGGGATGGTGGTCAAGATCACGGAGGACGTCGGAGGCAATCGCGACACGATCATGGTGCCTGCGGAGATTCTTGGGGATTTCATTGCGGCGTTGAGCGATATCAAGGCGACGGCCGACGAGCAGGCATGAACGAGCAAGCCGGGACTGGGTCAGGCAAGTGCAGGCCGGAGGCAAATGGCTCGGGGAGAGGTTTGAGTCGATGGTTGGGGGAGGATTGGCGGCACTGGGGCAGCAGGCGGTTTTTTTCTTCGACTCCCTCGGTGAATGTGGCGCGGCTTTGTTATTTGCTGGTGTGTGAGGGGGCGGGAGTGGCCATAGCGTTGAGCACCAAGGGCACGGGCATCGAGGTGTCAGTGGGATTTGGATTGCTGGGTGGGGTGACGGTTGCGGGATTGTTTGTGTTTATGGAGTCGCTGATGAAGGGCTTCACGTTGCGGGGGTTTTCCACGGCCACCTTTGGTCTGGGGGTGGGGCTGTTGTGTGCGTGGTTGCTGACGCGGGTGAACATCGCCAATTTGCTAGATTTGGCGTTTCGGGAGCGGATTCACGCCGAGGAAGGGATGGGGGATGGGCGAGCGGACTTATTGCTCAACGCGTTGCGTTTGGCCTTTGACGTGACGTTGTTTGCGAGTTTGGGGTTTATCGGGGCGGTGTTGGCGCTGCGCAGCAACCGCGACGACTTTGCCTTCATCATTCCCTATGTGCGCTTCCGGCAGGACGCCGCCTCGGGCCAACCGGTGGTTTTGGATGCGGAGGCAGTCATTGACGGGCGTATTCCGGCGATTTTCCGTGCGGGCTTTTTGCATGGGCGGCTCATTGTGCCGCGCTTCGTGTTGGAGGAACTCCAGGCAATGGCCAGCGCGTCGTCCAATGCGCTTCGTCAACGCGGTCAGCGTGGGTTTGAGTGTTTGCAAAAAATGCAGGATGCCCCGGATATTCAGATCACCATTCACGATAGCCACAGCATCGCCGCTGAAGAGAGCGTCTCGCAACGATTGATGGAAACCGCTCGCCTGCTGGGGGCGAGAATCATGACTGCCAACGATAATCTAACAAAGTTGGCAAAACTTCAGGGCTTGGATGTGCTCAACATCTACGAACTCGATGAAGCGCTCAAGCCGGCTGTGGCCGTGGGCGACCGGGTACGCATCACCTTGGTGCGAGGCGGCAAGGACGAGCATCAGGCGGTGGGCTATCTGCCTGACGGCACCATGATTGTGGTCAACCACGGTGTCGGAGCTATTGGCAAAACCGTCGAGGTGACGGTAATCAGCACGCTCCAGACCAACGCCGGGACGATGGTTTTCGCCGAGTTCAATTGAGCGGCTGCTGGAGAGTCTCACTGCACGGCTGTGGCCGTGGAACGGTGCGTCTATGAGGTGAATTGGCCAGTAAAGCCAAGATGTAGCGGCGAACCGTGGAAAATGCTCACTGTGGCCCCAGAATATCAGAGATTGTTGAATGTGGATAAGTCTAAATACTGATATTCGTAGCTGTTTTAACCAGCTCGAAAATTATCCTTGCAAATGGGTGTAGTATTCCCTTCGGTGCTGTTTTCCGCGAAGGTCGCGATTTGCCTTTTTTTACCTAATCATCTATTTTCTGGGAAGATCCATGAAAGCTGTTCAAATCACAATGGGGTTAAAAAAAGCGGGGGTGAACGCCCGCAGGCTGGCGGCCGCCAGCGGTTGGCCTAGGAGAGCCGCCCTGCTGGTCGCTTTGGGTTGGAGCTTGTGGTGCGGGCCAGCAGTGGCGGCACCTTATCCGGCGGGAGGCAAACTGACGGCATGGGTGCAGCCGAACGGCAGCCATCTGGCGCTGCGGGTACTGGGGGATGAGTTTTACGCAAGGACCGTAACAGCCGCAGGCTACACGGTGGTCTTTAACGCGGCGGATCAAACCTATTATTATGCGGCGGCGGCGGGTGGCCTCTCGCTGGTGTCCTCCGGCATCGCAGCCGATCAGCCGCCGCCAGACTGGCTGCCGACACATCTGGCTGAGCCCCCAGCAAGTGTGGCGGAGCAGCGTCGAAAGAACGTCGAGAAAATCGCCCCTCACCGCAGGGCTGACTGGGAGGCTCTGGTCAAGGCCCGAGGTGACCGCCGGGGCCGCGATGCCACGACTCCTCCGGCTCCCACAAGTCCGCCGCTGATGCACACGCCGGCCGGTGGGGCGACGGTTGATACCAAGGTAGGCTTGGTCATTTTAGTGCAGTTTCCCGACGATCCGAACACCCCCGCCGTCGATCCAGTCTCTTTTCCGACGACCCAGGCGAAGATGAGCCGCCTTTGCAACCAAGTTGGCTACAACGACGACGGCAACATCGGTTCGATTCACGATTACTACATCGATCAATCCAACGGCCATCTGTCATTGACGCAGGTGGTCACCCCCATCCTCACGCTGCCACATCCGCGCAACTTTTACAGCTACTCGGACTACCCGGTCAACACGACCTTGCGCGACAACGGTGCCACCGGTAACCTCATGGCAACCGACGCAGTGCTGCTTTTGAAAGCTGCGGCCTTTGATTTCTCGACCTTGTCGCTGGACCTCTTCAATGACGTGATCGCCACCAGTCTGCTCTTTGCGGGTGCTGATTCCGGGGTGTATGCCAAGGGACTGTGGCCGTTTTCCGGCTCTTTCCCGACCGCTATTGACGTCGGAACGGCCGGGGTTCACCGCTATATTCTGAACTATCAAATGACTGACATTGCCGATGCCGCGCCAGGCATTGGCACCACCTGTCATGAGCTCGGCCACATGCTTAAGAAGTATCCGGATTTGTATGACTCCAATTCCGACAACGGCGCGTCTGCGGGCATAGGGACCCATTCGCTGATGAGCACAGGTGCTTCCTTGAATAATGAAAAGGCACCTGCTCCAATCGACATCTATTTGAAGGACTTTTCCGGCTGGGCGACCATCACGGAACTGACGCCGACGACGGTTCTCAACACGGCGCTGCCGAGCACCGGCAACATCGGTTACAGGATTCGAAAACCGGGCACTTCCACCGAGTACTTCATGATCGAGAACCGCGGTGCCGGCGACCGCTGGTCGGCATTTTGCCCGGACGTGGGGATCATGATCTGGCACGTCGATGAAGCCGTCACCACCGAAAATGAGGATCAACAAATGACCCAGGCCCACCATTACCAGTGCGCCCTGATGCAGGCCGATGGCCGCTGTGATTTGGAGCACAACGCCAATACGGGTGATAATACCGACCTTTTTAAAACCACCAAGGGGATCTTTAACAATGCCACCACCCCCAATGCCAATTGGTGGGACGGCAGTGCCTCGGGCATCTCAATCACCGTGCCCAGCGCGCCTTCCGCCTCCATGAACGTGGTCTTTGGAGCCGCTCCACCCACGCTGGCCTTGGCTCCAGCGACCCAAAATGTACTGGCTGCCGGTGGGACCTTTAGCTTTCAGGTGACGTCAAACAGCACATGGACCTGGAGCCAGGACTCCGCGTGGCTCAGCACCAGTGTGGTAGGTCCTCAAACGGGGAATCTGACCTTTACGCTCACGGTTCCACCTAACACCACTATCATCCCCCGCACAGCGGTGTTTACCCTCAATGTCGCGGGTGGGCTTACTGCCACTCACACCATCACCCAAGGCGGATTGTTGCTGCCCGATATGGTGGTCGGCCCCGGCTACCCGAGTGCCTGTGGCCCGGCCGTCGTGAAGCCGGGTGGCAATGTCTATGTTTATGGTTCCGTCAGCAATCAGGGATCGGTGCCCACCGGTCCCTACGCCGTGAACTTCTACCTCTCGCCGGACACCACCATCACCACTTCCGATTACCTGATCGGCCAAAAATCCCAGCTGTCGCTGGCTGTCGGGGTCTCTGAGTTTATTCTCATGGATGACTCGACCGCGCCATTGACCTTGACTGTGCCGTTGAACGTTCCCGGCGGGACGTATTATGCCGGTTGGATCTATGACCCGAACAATCTCGTCGCCGAGGTCAGCAAGAGCAATAATACAGGATACGTCACGGCTTCGACCATTATCGTGGACGCAAGCCCGCCTACCGTGGCGATCACCTCGCCAGCCGCTGACGGCACCACCGTGACCAGCCCCACCCTCGCGGTGAGCGGCACGGCCGCTGATAACGTCAGCGTGGCCAGCGTCTATATTTCACTGAATGGCGGATCCTCTGTCTTGGTCACCGGCACCACTTCCTGGTCAAGTAGCGTGTCACTAGTGCCCGGAACCAATACGGTCGCCGCCATCGCAGTGGACACGGCTGGCAACCAGTCCAGCTGGATCACCCGCTCCGTCACTTATACCCCGGCGGATGCCACCAAACCCACTGTGGCCATCACTTCCCCAGCGGCCAACGGAACCTACGTGAATAAACCCGCCCTAACAGTGAGCGGAACGGCGACCAAAGGGACCTACGATTTGAACGTGGTGTATTGCCTTCTGAATAGCACGTTGCCATGGCTGACAGCCACTGGCACCTCCACTTGGTCGCGGTCCGTGGCGTTGACTCCGGGGCTCAATAACATCAAAGCCATCGTTTATGACAACCAAGGAGTGCTCTCTGCCCAGGTAGTCAGGACGGTCACGTACGACGGGACGCCTCCGACGGTCGCCATCACCACACCAGCAAGCGCTGGCACCATCGTCAATCTCCCGAGTCTAGCCATCGCCGGCACCGCAGCGGATGACAATTTGACTGCCGTCTATTGGCGGTGCAATGGCGGGGCTTGGACGCTGGCCAGCGGCACCAGCACGTGGTCGGGCACGGCGAACCTGATCGTTGGGGTCAACACCATTGAGGTCCAATCCAAGGATGCAGCTAACAATCTTTCCACAATCGCGGCGCAGACGTTGACGTACACGCCTGACATCACGCCTCCGACGGTGGCGATCACCAGCCCGGCCAGTGATGGCGGCGCGGTGAATACTGCCAGTCTGGCCATCGCAGGTACGGCGGCTGATGACTTCAATTTGGCTGCGATTTACTGGCGGATCAATGGCGGCACTTGGACGCTGGCAGGAGGTACTACGGCGTGGTCAGCCACAGTGCCATTGGCTGTCGGGGCCAACCTGATCGAAGTGCAATCCAAAGACGCGGTCAATAATCTGTCCACCATCGTGTCGAGAACCGTCACTTATGATGCCACTCCTCCGACGGTTGCCATCGCCACTCCGGCAGGTGATGGCATCTTCGTGTCGAGTCCCGCTTTGGCACTGAGTGGCACCGCAGCAGACAACCTCGGAGTCACGGCTGTCTATTGGCGGCTCAACGGCGATGTTTGGGTTGCCGCCAGCGGAACCACCTCATGGTCGGCCAGCGTGACTTTGGCAGCCGGAACCAACCTGCTCGAGGTCCAATCCAAAGACGCTGCCAATAACATCTCCCTCATTGCATCGCGCACCGTCATGCTGGACGCGACCGCCCCAACCGTGACAGTCACCACACCGGTGAGTAACGGCCTGTTCGTGGCCAACCCCAGCGTGGCCTTCAGTGGCACGGCAGCGGATAATATGGGAGTCACAGCAGTTTTCTGGCGGCTTAACGGTGGGGCTTGGGCTACGACTACCGGTATCAGCTCATGGTCAACCAGTGTGACTTTGGCAGCCGGCGCTAACTTGCTCGAGGTCCAATCCAAGGATGCTGCCAACAATCTCTCCGTCGTCGCGTCGCGGTCCATCACCTATGATGCCACCCTGCCCACGGTGGCAGTCACCACTCCGGCGGTTGACGGCACGACCGTGACGAGCTCCAGCTTGGCCTTGAGTGGCACCGCAGCGGACAACGTCGGAGTCAGCGCAGTCTATTGGCGGCTTAATGGCGGCCCTTGGGCCACAGCCACCGGCATCAACGCATGGTCAGCCAGCGTGACTTTAGCGATTGGAGCTAACTTGCTCGAGGTCCAATCCAAAGATGAGATCAACAACCTTTCCACAGTGGCGTCGCGGACCGTGAATTACACACCCTTCGGCCAATCCTTGCCAACTTGGCGCCAGGTTCACTTCGGTAGCGCGGCCAACAGTGGGATTGGCGCAGACCTTGCCGACCCCGATTATGACGGCGTTTCAAACCTTCAGGAATTCGCCTTTAACCTCGATCCAAACATGGCCGACACCAAGCGTCTGGTGGCCGGAGCCGCTGGCACGGCAGGCTTGCCCGTGGTCACCACCGGGGGCAACGGCCGCTTGCGGATGGAATTCATCCGCCGCAAAGCCTCCAACAATCCCGGCGTCCAGTATAAGGCAAAATTTTCCGCTGACCTCAGCACCTGGATCGATTTGACCGGAACGGCCACAGTCACATCGATCGACGCAATCTGGGAGCGCTTGCTCGTAGATGACCAGCTGCCTGCGATTACGCCTGCTCGCTTTGCCCGGGTGGAGGTCACCAATATGGTCGATTCGAATGGGCTCTCACCCTTGGAATCCTGGCGTCAGGCCAATTTCGGTAGCTCCGCCAATAGTGGCGATGGGGCCGATCTCAATGATTTCGACCATGACGGCATCCCCAATTTGCTCGAGTTTGCATTCGGCTTGAACCCGAAACAAATTAGCGCCGGACTTTTGCCACATCCTCAAATCTCCGGCGGCAATCTCGTGCTGAGCTTTACCCAGCGTGCGGGGATCGGTGGAATTACTTACGGAGCTGAGTGGAGCCAGACGCTGCAGCCTGGCAGCTGGATCGCGATCCCCGACACAGGCACTCTGCCAAACCACCTCTTCAGTCTGCCCATCGGCAGCCACTCCAAAGCATTTATGCGCATCAGTGTGTCCAATCCCTAGCTAGGCCAACTCCGCAGTCATACCATCAAGGCTCACGGATTCAGCCCAATCGCCTCCAAGCGCCCGCCCATCGGCCAACCACCCTCCCAATCTTATTAAAAAAACCAAAAAAAAACTTGCGGGAGTGATAAAATTCCTGTTTCCTTCGTTCAGAAGACGCGGGCATAGCTTAGTGGTAAAGCCCTAGCCTTCCAAGCTAGACATGCGGGTTCGATTCCCGCTGCCCGCTCCAGTCTTAGAGACACTCGTCATCTTTGACCCGTTCTCCGTCAGTCAATCAACCGCATACCAATCCCTGCCATGAAAAATACCGTTCGCTTCGCCCTGCTAAGTGCCGCTCTAGGACTGCTGTCCTCCTCTGCGGCTTTTGCCAAGGTGGATTGTGTGAAACACGTCCTCTCGATCAAGCAAGCCATAGCTGCCAATCCTTCCGCCACCCTTCAAATCGTTGAAAAGGAAGTCACCCTCACCCCGGCCTGCGCCTGTGAGCTGGTGAAAGCAGCCATCCAAGCCTCCAAGGCAGACGTGAAGCTTGTTGCTGCCATCGTCGAGACCGCCGCAACCGTCGCTCCGGAACACCGGCACCTCATCGGCCAGTGTGCCGTGGCGGTCGCTCCCGACGCTCTTGCCGCCGTGCAAGCCGTGCTCAAGAAACTCGATCCCAAGCATGAGGATCGGGTGGGCGGCTCCAAACATGCTCTGCCTGCTCCCCCCAAGGAGACCGACAAGGTGACCAGCAATCCTCTGGACTTCCCCGGCTCAAGCATCGAGGCGTATCTCTCCGCCAACAGCGGCGGTTCAGGTAACTCAAATAATAGCGGCTCAGGTGGCACTGGCAATTCCGGCAATAACAGCGGTGGCGGCGGCAACAGCGGCGGCGGCGGCAATAGCGGCGGCGGCGGCTTTGGTGGCGGCGGCGGCGGCGGTGGTGGTGGTGGTGGTGGTGGCGGTGGCGGTTACATCGGCGGACTTCCTGGCGGTCCTGGCGGTGGTGGCTTTACCCCCCCTCCCGGCGGAGCCCCTCCCGGTGGCACCCCTGGCACGATCACACCGCCGGATACGACTGATGTCACTGGTTGATTTGGCTTGCTTGCCGAGCGATACCGCACTTACTTCGCCTTTTTCTAACAAAATTACGCATGAAAAATAAATTTACCCTAATCTTCGCCTCCGTTTTTGCTATCGGCCACGCCTCAGGTGCGGAAGGTCTCTACAATGTCGGCACCGAGGCTCAAAATGCCATGCCGCTCAAGTGGAGTACCGGCTTGAATTTGACCTATGACGACAATGTCAATCCTGGTGGAACTAAAAAGGACCACGCAGTCTCCCTGAATCCGTTTATCGGGCTTTCTTTCATCAGCTTGACCCCTCAAACCACATGGGACGTTTACGGCCGTTTGGGTTGCATTTATTATGTTCAGAAGCCTTCCAGCCTAGTTGATGACGTGTACGCTCAAACGAGTGCAACAGCTAATCTCACTCATCGCTTCGACGAGCGACTGCGCTTCTCGAGTCGTAACTCCATTACCTACGAACTGGAGCCGGATTACGCTCAAGGATTTGCCACGAGTCGCTTGTCCGGTGCCTATTTGTTCTGGGCCACTGACGACTCCCTAGGTTATCGCTGGACGGAACGGATGGCGACTTATACCGGCATCACCCTGACCGGGCTGGAATATGGCAAATCCATGTATAAGGATCAGAATCGCTTCACTTGGGAAGGCTACAACCAGTTTCGCTATCAGCTTACCCAGGAGCGCAGCGTGCTGACTTTGGATTATCGCTACGGTCAAACCACGGCAGCGGGCTTGGCTGCCGATTCCACGAATCAGTACATTCTCGCCGGCCTCGAACATCGCTTCAGTCCTACCGCAATCTTGGTCACCAAAGTGGGTCTTCAAATCCGTCAAGTGGATCGGGGCACCACCACCGACAATCCATACGGAGAAATGGCGTTGGATTCCCGCATCAATCAGGATTTCACGCTGAAAGGGTTTTTACGCTACAGCATTGAGGGCTATGATACGGTCCAGACGGTTGGGGCGGATGCTTACGACTTCAGTCAGCGTCAAACCCTGCGCGTTGGACTTAGCGGCAATTACGCGGTCTCTTCGATGGTCTCAATCTTCAGCGGCATCGATTATATCCCCGCCAAATTCAGTGACGGCCACCGGGTTGCCGGTACCGGCCCGCTGAGTTCCAGCGGATTGACCCAGCATCTCTTCAATGCTTCCCTCGGTTTCTCCGTGAAACTCATTGAACGCTTCTATGGCAACGTCGCATACAACTACACGGATTCAAATTCTGAAGTCTCCAAAGCTTACAATCGCAGCCGTATTACGGTCGGTGTGAGCTACCAGTTCTAATGCATCCCACAGCGGCCTGCTTCAATCATCACCCTGTTCAAGATATTATTTGACTTGTCATAAGCTCCCGCAATGTCTCTCATTGCGGGAGTTTTCTTTTGATTGTTGCCAATTGATCACTACATTCAGCCCAGACCTAAGACGCTATGTCCAATACCTCTCCTCAACAAAATGAATCGGCTCTTCACGCCTTCGATTACTGGCAGGTCATCAAGAATCGCTACGGCTTGATTCTCCTCACCTTGCTGCTGGTCTTCATGACTGCCTCGGTCATCACCTATGTGATGCCAAAAAAATACGAGAGTTATGCCAAGATTGAAGTCAAGCCGCGGGGCACGACCATCACTGTATTCAAAGGCATGGAGGACACCAGCTTTGGTCGTGTGACGCCGAATTTTTTCAACACGGAGTTTGAGAAAATCAAGAGCCGCAACGCCTTGATGAAGGTCATCGATAATCTCGACCTGACCAATAACTGGAGCTTGGACCGGGAAACGGTCTTCGCCATACTCACAAACATCGTCAAAACAGATAACGTACGCGGCACGGACTTGATCACCATCAGCGTGCGACATTCGGATAAGGATGAGGCCCGGGATATCGCCGCCGAGGTGGCGCGGGCCTACAAGGAATACCGCAGCGAAACGGAAAACAAGGAAGGCGACATGGCGTTGCTTGAACTTAAAAAAGCCGTGCGGGTTCAGGAAGACATCGTTGAAGAGCGGCGCAAGGTCTTGGCTAACATCGTGCGTGCCAAGGGAATCATCTACTACGGGCCGGACTCTTACTACCGCAATACCGGCATGGAAGACGATAACGGTGCCAAGAACGCCTTGGACACCTTCAACCAGTTAGAAACCGAAAAGATGCAACTGGAAAGCATGATTCAAAGCCTGCTGAAGTACAGCGCCGACCAACTCATGGTGTACGCCTCCGGTTTGGCCCTGCCTGACAACGTCGTCCAAACGCTCTATCCAAAGTACCTCGACCAGAAGACCCAGTTCGAAGGGATGAAACGTCAGGGACTTGGACTGAAACATCCCAGTATGCTGGCTACTGCCCAGGTGCTCGAGTCCATGAAGAAGCAGCTCGATGAAGGGGTTGTGTCATTGCGTGATACCCTTCAAGCGAAGCTCGAACTCGCGGAAGCTCGCTTCAAACGCGCTCTGTCTAGCAAGAACGACAAGCGCGGTGAAGCCATTAAGCGCGGCTTGGATGCACAGGACTATGTGGATGCCAAACGCGATTTCGAGTCAGAGCAGGAGATGCTGCAGCAAATGAAGCTTAAATTGATTGGCGAGGAAATCACCGGGAAAATGCCAAATGATTCCATCATCGTCCATGACGAACCGGTTAGTTCTCAGAATCCGGTCAGCCCCAATGTAACTCTCAACCTGATGCTTGGCGCAGTTATCGGATTGATCTTCGGACTGGGTATCGCCTTCTTCCTCGAATATCTAGACACTTCCGTCAAGACCCTCGAAGACGTCGAGCGCTATCTGCAGGTGCCAGTGCTTGCGGTTGTTCCCAAAGATATTGGGATCCTCCATAAACAAAGTGGCATGAGCCCTGACGCCGAGGCCTATCGTATTTTGCGCACCAATATCGAGTTCAACCGCAAAAATCCCGAAGATAATGCGATCACCGTTGTGTCTGGCGGTGCCGGCGAAGGTAAATCAACCACCCTCGTTAATCTCGCTTATGTCTGCGCTCAGGGCGGTTACACCACACTGATGATCGATGCCGACTTGCGCCGCCCGCGTTTGCATACCTTCTTTGACATCAGCAATTCCGTCGGTCTGACCAATTACCTCACAACCGAATTGATGCTGGAGGATGTGATCCTCCAAACGCCGGTGGACAACCTCTATTTCATGCCCTCTGGGATCCTGCCGGCGGATGCTGCAGGTATCCTCAACTCGCGCCGCATGTCCGAACTCATTCAGGACGTCAAACAACGCTTTGACTTGGTTCTGGTCGATAGCCCGCCCATCCTAGGGGTCAGTGACGCCTCTGTGCTGGCCAGCGAAGTGGACCTTACGATGATCGTCGTGCAACATCGCAAATTGCCCCGGAACATGCTGCTGCGGGTCAAACAAGCCGTTGAAAACGTGGGTGGTACTGTTATCGGCGTGGTCTTGAACAATGTGGATGTGCGCAGCGACAGCCAATATCAGTACTACACGAGCTATTACACGTATTACGCGCCGGCTGAATCGCAGATCGGCCCACCGACATCCGCCGCTTCGTCCAAGTCTCAGGCCGCCAGCAAGAATCAGCCAGCTTTGCGCGGCAATGATACCGAACTGTATTGACAACCCCGAACCCAGTGACAAAATAACGCCATGAATCTTAAATCACTTATCTTTGGAAGCCTCGCTTCGCTCCTGCTTGCCATCAGCGTTTTTGGCCAAACTCAAATCAAGCCAGGCCGCGCAATCACCATCACCATCCTCGGCGTGCCAACGGACGAAAAGACCCGTTTTGACGGCACTTATCCCGTGTCGGAAAGTGGCATGATCAATATGCCGCACATTGGGTCCATCAAGGCGTCCGGGTTGCGGGCTGATGAGCTATCAGGCGTCCTCCAAAATACCTACAAGAGCCGAGAAATCTACACCAATCCCACCATTCAGGTCCTCAGTTCAAGTCAGGATACCCTGGATAAACAGATCGTGCACGTCGGCGGACAGGTGCGGAAAACCGGGCCGACAGAATATACTCAGGGACTTACCCTCTATCAGGCGATCCAAGCCGGGGGTGGGCCGACAGAATTCGGCAGCATGTACCGGGTCAAGTTGTTTCGTGGTAGTACCCAGCACCAGTACGACCTGACGAATGCCAAGAACATGGCGATCGTCTTGGAACCGAATGATACCATCGAGGTGCCGAAACAAAACTGGCTTGGCCGTTGAGAGTCGGCTTACCCTCATGTTAGCCGATCAGCCCTCGAGAATGGAGAAGAAATTGACCATGACTCCGCTCTGGCTTCCTGCACGTCCGTTGCCTGTCATCATAGCGGTGTTGAGCTGGCCGCTGTCTGCGGCTGAACTTGAGTTGCCACCTGCCATCATGCAGGGCTTGAGATCCGAGAAATTTGCCGAGCGCGAGCAATCCCAAAGCGAGTTGCTGGCGTGGACGCGTCAGCATCCGGAAGAGGCGACGGAGGCACTCTATCAGCAATCGAGGACTGCTGAGGATCCAGAGCAGCGCCTGCGCTCTCAGGGGGTCTTGCGCGAGCTGGTGGTGGATGAATACCTGCGCAACGGCGTCGGTTACGTCGGCTTCCGCATGAACCCAAACACCGAGGCCGTCGCCGTTCCTGGTGAGAACGAGCCTCGCTTCGCCGTGCGGGTGCTCCAAGTCGAGCCGGACACTCCAGGCCACAAAGCCGGTTTGCTCGCCGGGGATTTGCTGCTTGGCGTGGACGACGCCGTCTGGCATCAGGAGGATACTTCCATTGTCGTCAGCGAGAAAATCAAGTCCTTTAAAGCAGGCACCAAGGTCACCCTCAAGTTGTTCCGTCAAGGAAAGGTTGTCGATCTTCCGTTAGTGCTCGGTCGCCGACCCGCCACTGCCGATCTGCTCCAATTTCAATTTGGATTCGGGGGGATGCAAATCAGTCCCGAGGCGATCGCGGCCGCCGACAGCGCCGCCAAAGAGGAGTATTTCCGGCGCTGGCTTGCCGCACGCAAGGCCAAGGACTAGGGAGGTTTCGCCTCGGACTCCAGACTTGAAGACCCAAGGCGAAGCATTTGACCTCATGGCCAAATCCACGCCTCTTGGAGGAATTCAGGTCCCCGGTCTGTGCTCTCTGTGGTTTTTAGCATCGACAATCCAAGAAATTGTGCGAGCCTCCCCTGCATTCAACTTCCCCGCAATCTTTCCATGATCAGCAACCCGTTTCGTAGAGTGGCTGCGGCCGTCGCCGTCGCTGCGGCGTCGTGCGCTGCCTGTGCCCAGCAGGCCGACTTCAATGAGGTTGGCAAGCAAATGGCCATCTCCCTTCAAAACAATCATTTTCTGCGAGTGCCCTTTGACAAGCAGCTGAGCCAAAGATTTCTCGACAAGTTTCTGCGTGATTTGGATTACCAGCGGCTCTACTTCACCCAGCAGGATGTGGATGGTTTCCGAGCGAAATACGGAGACACCCTTCACACGATGCTTTTAGAGAAAAAGTGCATGGTGCCGGCCACTGAGATCTACAATACCTTTGTGAAAAGGGTCGAGGCGAGGGTGGCGCTCACTGACAAGTTGTTAAAAGAGCCTGTTTTTGATTTCTCAGCGGAGGAATCGGTTGCACGAAGCCGCAAGGAGGCGGCGTGGCCCAAGAATGAAAAACAAGCCGCCGACCTGTGGCGCTTGCAGGTGAAGGAGGCGGTCCTGAGTGAGATTCTCCGTCACGAACTATTAGCCAAACTTGCCAAGGAGCAGGGCAAACCCGATCCGAGTAAGGGCGACCACGACCCAAAGGCAAAAATTGCCCTGCGTTACAAGCGCTTTCTCAATAGTGTGAAGGATGTGGATGCTGAGGATATCGCGAACTATTTCCTGGGGGCTGTGGCCACCACTTACGATCCGCATACGGATTACATGAGTTTCCGTGGGATGGCGCGCTTCAAGGACGGGATGAAGAACGAGCTTGTGGGTATAGGTGCGCTGTTGCAGGCCGAGGAAGACGGGGCCACCAAGATTATGGGCATTGTGGTTGGTGGGCCTGCCGATCGGAAGGGCAACCTCAAACTCAACGATCGCGTGGTCGCGGTGGACTCGCTCAACACAGGCAAGCCTGAGGACATGATTGACGTGATGTTCATGAAAATCGACAAAGTGGTGGATCTCATCCGTGGCAAGGTTGGTTCTGCGGTTGCCTTGAAGGTGGAGCCTGCGGGAGCCCCTCCCGGCGAGACGAAGATTTATGTGATCGAGCGCGACAAGGTAGAACTCAAGGATGAGCAGGCGTCTGCCCAAGTCATCGATTTTAAGCCAGACAAGGGTCTGCGCCGACGTCTCGGCGTGATCACCCTGCCATCGTTTTACGCCGATTTTGATGAGGGCAAGGTTCGCTGTTCGGTGGATGTGGAACGCATTCTGCAGCGCTTGGTCGAGGAGAAAATCGACGGCCTGATTTTGGACTTGCGCAACAATGGTGGCGGCTCCTTGGATGAAGTTCGCCGTATGACTGGATTTTTCATCGAGCGTGGGCCAGTGGTTCAAGTCAAAGGCAACCGGGGCAAGATAGAGGTCAAGGAGTCGGAAAACCGCAAACCGATCTATGAAGGGCCGATGGTCGTCATGACGGATAAGAGCAGTGCATCAGCCAGTGAGATATTGGCGGGAGCCCTTCAGGATTTTAATCGCGCTATCGTGGTTGGCGAGTCGTCCACTTTTGGCAAGGGAACCGTCCAGCAGCCGATGCCGATCGCGGAAATGATGCCGTTTTTTGCGGCCCGCGATCATGCCGGGTATCTGAAACTGACGATTCAGAAATTTTACAGGCCCTCGGGATCTTCGACGCAGATGGATGGGGTGGTGCCGCAAGTGGTGTTGCCGAGCATGATGGATGGATTGGAAATCGGCGAATATTTCTTGGACAATGCGATGCCGCATGATGCCATTCAGCCGGCATTGGGATTCAAGCCGCTGGATGAAAGCGCCTTGTTTATTCCTCGCCTCAAGCCACTGAGTCAGGAGCGGGTCAATGCGTCCAAGGACTTTGCTTATATCATTGAGGATGTGATGAAGACTAAACTGCGCGTCAAGGAGAACAAGATATCGCTGAACAAGGTCACCCGCGAACGGGAACTCGCAGAGGCCGAGGCACTGCGGCGCGAACGCAATGGCGAACGCCGTGAGCGCTTCGCTAAAATGGCTGCAACAGACAAGCAAATATTCCGTTTTCACAAACTCTCCTTGGATGATTTGGATAAAGGAGCAGACATGCATGAGTACGATCCGGCCGCCGAGAATGTGGATTATATGCGCCGCGCCAAGGATGAGGCGGCCGACCTTGATGATTCTCCCAAATGGCCTTCGGCCCTTGATCCAGTGAAACGCGAGTCTCTCATGTTGCTTAAGGGACTGGCTGATCTGACGGAAGACTCACGGCTGGCGGGTACGCCTAAGAAAACCTCTGCGGGGAACTGATGCCAACAGTGGCTGAAAATCTCGTGGCTGTGCGCGAACGGATCGCCGCAGCGTGTGGTCGGGTGGGCCGTCACACTGACAGCGTGGAATTGATTGCCGTTTCCAAGACGATTTCCGCCGAGCTCATCCGTGATGCGTATATGGCGGGACAGACGCGGTTTGCGGAAAGCCGTCAGCAGGAGGCATCTGTGAAAATCGCCGATTTGCCGGCTGCCCTGAGCTGGCATTTCATTGGCCGTGTTCAGCGCAACAAAGTTCGCAAACTGCTGCCGGTGTTTGATGTGATTCATGCCATCGATTCGTTGCGCCTCGCCACCTATACGGCTGAACTTGCCGCTGAACTCGGGCTCTTTCCCAAGGTCTTTCTTCAAGTCAACGTCGCCGGTGAGGCCGCGAAAGGCGGCTTTGAACCGGCCTGCTTGCGCTCCGAGATGGCGACCCTGTTAGGGCTGCCGAGGATTGAGATTCTTGGCTTCATGACTGTTCCGCCTGCCACTGCTGATGCCGGAGATGCCCGTCCTTGGTTTGCTAGAATGCGGGAATTGCGTGATTCTCTGGAGTGCGAGTTTGGGGTGCGCCTGCCATCCCTTAGCATGGGCATGAGTGGCGATTATGAAGTGGCCATCGAGGAAGGTGCCACTCATGTGCGCGTCGGTTCGGCCATTTTTGGTAGCCGGACCTATCATGTGGAAGGGGAACTCGGCTAGACTCCAGACACAAGAACTGATTTTTGACCTATAACTGATAACCCGTAACCGGCGCAGTGCGCCCCACATCATGCTTCAAACCCTCAGTCACGCCGCCGTTATCGGCAATGAACTCGCGCTATCGTTTTCGGATGGCGCCGAACTCTACCTCGAACTGCCGCTGCTGCGCCGCGCCTGTCCTTGTGCCGCCTGCCAAGGCGAACCCGACGCCCTCGGTCGCGTCGTGCGCCCCCATGTCGAGCACGGCCCCAAAGCGTTCGACCTTGTGAAATTTGAGGGGGTCGGCGGCTATGGGTTGCAATTGCATTGGGCAGACGGGCATGGGTATGGCATTTACTCCTACCCATATCTGTTCCGCTTGGCCGGTCTGTAGAGGTGTGCCAAAGGCTGAAGGGAGATGGGATGAGGAAATCCGTTGCCTGTGGCGCTTGGGCAAGGCATGCTGGCGGCCTGCCATGCCGCGCCCTCCGAAAAAATTTGTGCCCACGCCCTTCGCCTATCACGAGGAGATCGAGCTAAGGATTGATGCTCTAACAAACCTTGGGGCCGGGGTGGGACGGGTTGACGGGTGGGTGGTGTTTGTGCCGTTCACGTTGCCGGGGGAAAGGGTGAGGGCACGAGTGTTTCGAAATGACAAGAATTGCTCCAATGCGGATCTGATCGAGGTATTGGAGGCCTCGCCGGAGCGGGTGGTGCCGCGCTGCGAGCTGTTTGGCGAATGTGGCGGTTGCCAATACCAGCATTTGGATTACGCCAGCCAGTTGGTGTGGAAAGCGCGGCAGGTGGGGGAATTGATGCAGCACATGGCAGGAATCACGTTTCCGGTAAACCCGTGTCTGTCTTCGGAGCAGATTTGGAATTATCGTTCAAAGATTACGCCACATTTTGAAAAGGCGAGGGACGGAGATCTTGGTCCAATCGGGTTTCTGGCTTTTGGGAGGCGTTCGCAACTCATCGATGTGCCGCAATGCCCGATTGCCATGGACGCGATCAATGCCGCGTTGCCGACCATCCGTGCGGGCCTTCATGCCCGTGCAGCGAGCTTCAAACGCGGAGCCACCATTCTGTTGCGGGCCACCGGAAACTGCGTGGAAACCGATGCCAACGCCACCGTCTGCGAGCACGTCGGAGGGTTGGCCATGCAGTTTCTTGCCGGGGATTTCTTTCAAAACAATCCATTTATCTTGCCTGCTTTCACCCGCCACGTCGCTGCTCAGGCGGCGGAGGGCGCTGTGCGTTATCTGGTTGATGCTTATTGTGGCTCGGGCCTTTTCGCGCTGGGCCTTGCGGGGCATTTCGAAGAAGTCGCTGGGGTGGAAGTGTCCGAAACCTCGTGCGAATGGGCCCGCAAGAACGCCAAGGCCAATGGCATCACCAACGCGCGCTTTCTAACGGCATCAGCGGAGGCGGTTTTTGATGAGATCAGTTTTCCTGGGCTGCAAACGGCGGTGGTGATCGATCCGCCGCGCAAGGGGTGCACGCCTGAGTTTCTCGAACAATTGATTCACTTCGGGCCGGCCCGCATCGTCTATGTCTCATGCGATCCGGCCACCCAGATACGCGATCTCAAGCAACTCAGCGCAGCTGGCTATGCACTCAGCGACGTCCAGCCCTTTGATTTATTTCCGCACACGCGCCACCTAGAATGCGTGATGACGTTGGTGCGGACCGGGGGAGCGGTGACGTTGGAGGCTTGACCTACCAATGCGGCGGGCTCATCACGTCGCGGATGGCATCTTGTTCGCCCACGCTGGTTTGGAACTGCGTGAATTGGGCAGGGGTGAGGATATCTTTGAGGAGGGTGAGGCGGGCATCGGTCTGGCGCTGCTGGCTGGCGATGAGTTTGGCATGAAGGGCTGAGGGGTCTTCGGGTGGCTGGCCGTCGGCGAGCTGGCGCAGCGTTAGGATGGATTGGGCGGAGGGAGCCAGAGGGCCAAGCGGCAGTACCGACGAATCGAGAATGAGGGCCAGTGGGGCGGGCTCCGCTGCAAGCTCGGCGGCTCCGGTCTTGCGCAGCGCTTCGAGGACCTTAGCGCGTTGGGCAGTGGATAGATCGGTCACCTCACTCAAATTGGCTAACTCGCGTTGGGCGGTGGTTTCGACACGGTTGTCGCGCTCACGTTGGCGGAGGTCGGCGAAGGCGGCACTTTGCTCCGGCGTAAGCAACTTGGCCAAGCCTTGTTCGAGGGCCGCCGCACGGGCTGCAAATTGGTCGAGGACCTCGCCAGCTGCGATCGGCCGGGCGGCTTGGGCGGTGCTGGAGGGTTTCAGGCTCCCATCAATGAGTTGCGTGAGGTCCTCCTGCTGGGCTGCGGACAGGCCAAGCGCCTCTGCGAAACGGAGCATCTTGGCGGAATTCCTGGCGGTACCGGCTTTTTCACGGAATTCCGCATCGGGCCTGCCAACTGCGCCCGGCCTAAGAGCTGGGCCGGGTGGGGGTTGTGCGGGGGGCCTCGGAGCTGGTTTAGCTAGAGCCTTGGGAGCCTGGGTGTTGGCGGGCGGCGACTGGGTGATGATGGGTTCAGATTGGGGTTTGACCAGCCAGCCCAGGCAGAATCCAACCACGGTAGCGACAAGGGGAAGCACAACGGAATATTTCATGGAAGGTGACAGCGAAGCGCCGCACGGAGCGGTTTTGGCGTGTAAAAACCTCACGCATTGCGGATTTCAGCGATGGCCCGAGCCATGTCGGGAGCACCGTAGGTGGCCGAGCCCGCCACCAGCACATTCGCCCCGGCCACCACACAGCGAGCAGCGGTGGAGGCGTCGATTCCGCCATCCACCTCGATGTGGTAGCTCAGGCTGCGGGCGGCACGCATGGCGACGGCGGCCTGGATTTTAGCCAATACCTCCGGCATGAACGCTTGGCCGCCGAAGCCCGGAACCACAGTCATGCACAGCAAGAGGTCGATTTGGTCGAGAAATGGAAGGGCTGCCTCCAGTGGGGTGGAGGGATTGAGAGCCAGACCGGCCCGGAGTCCGGCTTGGCGAATGCGCCTCAGGGTCAGGGCGACGTCGTGGCTGGCTTCTAGGTGAACGGTGATCAGGTCGGCACCGGCCTCAACGAAGCGCGGCAAGTAGTGGTCCGGCCGCGAAATCATCAAATGCACATCCAAAAACATCGCGGTGCTTTGGCGCAAGCATTGGATAAGTGGCGGCCCGAACGTCATGTTATCCACAAAGTGCCCGTCCATCACATCCAAGTGGATCCAGTCTGCCCCAGCACGCTCCGCCCGCGCAATCTCCTCCGCAATTTTGGAAAGATCCGCTGCTATCAGGGACGGGGCAATCAGGCGGTCTTGGCAGGTGGGAGGCATCTCGCCGCTGATTCGAGCTTCGAATCAGCCCGCTGACGATAAAATTTTTCAGGCGGGTGGCTGCCGCCGCTTGGCATGGGGCTGCGGAGCGGATATGCCTCGGGTGTGGACCCGCAACCGTTGATTATCGATTTGCAAAGTGACGCGTATTTTATGGGCTTGGCGTTGCGTGAGGCGCGCAAGGCGTATGCCGCCACGGAGGTGCCGGTGGGTGCGGTCGTGGTGCACGACGGCCGGGTGATTGCGCGGGCATGGAACCAAGTGGAAACCCTGCAGGACGCCACCGCCCATGCCGAAATGCTCGCCTTGACCGCAGCCCAGCAGGTGCTGGGCAACTGGCGATTGGAAAAATGCACGCTCTATGTCACCAAGGAACCCTGCCCAATGTGTGCCGGGGCCATCGTGCATTGTCGCCCGGAACGGGTGGTGTACGGCTGCCCGGACCCGAAATCCGGCGCAGCGGGAAGTTGGATCAATTTGTTGGACTCGAATCCGCCTTTGAATCACCGCTGTGAGGTGAGTGCCGGGGTGTTGGGCGAGGAATGTCTGGCGCTACTGCAAGGGTTTTTTCGCGAGGCGAGGCTTACCCGCAGCAAGTCAAGGGCTGAGGTGGATGTCTCCCAAGGTGGGGACGTGGACCCGTTCTAACGGATTAAGCCTGATGCTGGCAGAAGCGGTGTCCGGCTCCAAGCCAAGGCGGTGTCGCGCTTCGTTTGCCACAAGCAGTCCATACCTGGCTGCTCAGGGCAGTGGCAATTTTCGGCCTGCTGTATCCACTCGGACAAAGGTAACTGCGGTGGAAAAGATCGGGTCAGGACGGGTTTGGCGATCCCACACGGTCACGGCATAGGTGACGCTGGAGGTACCTTCGCGGGTGCAGTCGCAGTTAATTGTTAGGATGGTGCCATCGCGCACGCTGTGATGGAATTCGACGGTAGCCATGGCCACAGTGACGAATTGGCACTGCGGGTAGTCGAGGCTGGCAGCGATCCACGACGCTTCATCAATCCAAGCGAGCAGGCGTCCGCCAAAAAGAAAGCCGTAATGGTTGAGGTCGCCGGGAAGGACGAGGCGGTGGGTTTGCATGGCGTATCCTACCAGCGGCGGCGTTTTACTTCGCGATGGATCAAAGCGTCCAGTGACCAGCCGCCGGCCCCGCTGAGCAAGAGGACCAGCCCGGGGAAGAGATAGAGCAGGGCCAGTTCTTTGCCGCTGGGCGGGAGGGTGAACAAGGCAGCGGCGGCGTTGACCTCGAAAGCCGCCACCACCATGGTAAAACACAGCAAGAAGGCGGCCGGGCGAGTCATCAGGCCGAGCACCAACAGGCCGGCAGCCAGCACCTCGGCGCATAGGGTGGCCACTAGGCTGAGTTGTGGCGACATGAAATAGAAAGGGAAAAAATCCGGCACATGCCACTCGCCCTTGAGCTTGGCGAAGTTGTGGAGTTTGGGCAGACCGTGGCCCAGCATCATCATCAGGCCGCTGGCCACCCGCAGCAACGCTAAGCCGATGGAAGCCTCCGTCTCTCGGGTTCCACAGTCAAACAGGAAGCGCTTCAGGGGGGAGTCTGTGGTTTTCACTTGGGGGCAATGGTAATTCGTTTGAGGCGGTCATCGCCGTCCGGGGAAAGCGATATCACGTCGGGGTTGGCGACGAGGGCGTTGTGCACCAAGCGCCGGTAATAGGCGTTGAGCGGGCGCATTTGATAGGATTTACCCGTGGTTTTCACTCGTTCGGCGATGCTAGAAACCTCGGCATGGAGCTGGTCTTCCTGAATGGAGCGAAAATGTTCGCAATCCACCCTGATGCGCTCAGCTTTGGGAAAATGTCGGCGCAAGATCCGGTTGACGAGGTATTGCAGGTCATCGAGGCGCTCGCCGTCGCTGCCGATCAGCGCGGTGCTTTCTCCGGTGTGGATTTGCAGGCAGGGGCCATCCGCAGTTTGCTGGACCTCGATGGTCGTGGTGAACCCGAGATGACCGAGCATCGTATCAAGAATTTTATGGGCCGCTTCCACCGCTGTCATGCGGCTGATGATAGCCCGATCCAGCCACTGGTCAATCCCTCCGTGATCCCGCATGGCTGCAGCGGAAATATTTCCAGCCGAGGCTGGTCAAGCGGCCCAATACCTGTCAACTTCCCGATCCAATCATGGCTGCCAGCACCGTTACCGCCGCACCTTTCGGGAATCTGCCCGATGGACGTGAAGTCCGCATTTTCACCCTCACCAATAAGAATGGTCTATGTGCCCGCATCAGCGAGTACGGGGCGATTCTGGTGGCGATGGAGACACCCGACCGCGATGGCATCCTAGCCGATTTGACCCATGGGTTTGACACGCTGGCGGGATGGCTGGCCAACGGTCCATATTTTGGGGCGAGTATTGGGCGCTTTGGCAACCGGATCAAGGGTGGGAAATACTCGCTTGATGGCAAAGAATATGTCCTGGCAACGAACAATGCCCCCGCTGGTATTCCGTGCCACCTGCATGGCGGCAACATTGGTTTCGACAAGGTGCTGTGGGCGGGAGACGTCAAGGACAAGTGCGCCGTCGAGCTGCTTTATTTGTCGAAGGACGGCGAGGAGGGCTATCCTGGCAACCTTCGGGCCAAAATCACCTACACGCTCACGGATCAGGATGAATTGATCTGGCAGGCTGAGGCCGTCAGTGACGCGGCCACGCCCGTAAATCTGGTCCATCACACGTATTGGAATCTTTCCGGTGACCCCACCACTTCCATTCTTGATCACCAGCTCACGCTCGCTGCCGCGCATTACCTGCCTACCGATCCGGGCCTCATCCCCACCGGCGAGATCGCGGCGGTGGCCGGCACGCCAATGGATTTCATCACTCCGCATGCCATTGGCGAGCGCATCGAAGCGGATTTTGAGGCGCTCAAATTAGGTGCTGGCTACGACCATTGCTGGGTTCTGCCCGATGCTGGCGGGATCCGTTTGGCGGCCCGCGTTACCGATCCGAAGTCCGGGCGGGTGATGGAAATTCTCACCGATCAACCGGCCATCCAGTTTTATGCGGCCAATTTCCTTGATGGGATCACCCCAGGCAAACGTGGGGTCGCCTACGCCCGCCGCTCCGCTTTGTGCTTGGAAACCGAGGGTTTTCCTGACGCCCCTAACCAGCCTGCTTTTCCTTCCGCAGTGCTGCGCCCCGGCCAAACCTATCGGCACACCCTGATTCATCGGTTTGTGCTGGAATGAGGTTCGCGTTCTGCCGCTGCTCCAGCTATAGACACAAAAAAGTCGACCCCGCCGGTGGCGGGGTCGCAATGAGAGGGACTGATCCGGGCTGAGGCCGATTGGGCTACAAGCCCTTTTTGGAGAGGCGTGTACCTGGAGTGGCACCTTGGCGAGCCTTGAACTTCGGGTTGGACTTGCAAATGACGTAAACGGTGCCCTTGCGTTTGACAACTTGGCAATCGGCATGGCGGCGCTTGGCGGAGGCCAGAGAGGAAAGGACTTTCATGGGACGAAATGATTGAAGAGGATTGAAGCTGCAAGGCCGACTGGCGACCGGGGCGCAAAGGCTAGCCGCCTGCGCCCGCTTGTAAAGCCGTTTTTTTCGGATTTTTTCGGATTACTTCAGCTTGATGGTAATTTCCTTTTTGGACTCCATTTTGACGCCTTTGAAGTCCTTGAAAGCCTCCATGGCCTTGGCTGGATCTTTCTGGTCCATCCCCTGAAGTTTCTTGAACGCGTCCGGGTTATCCAGCACCTTGCCCATGTCCATTTCCGCGAGAGTGACGGTGTTGCCAGTGACGTGGGTGGCGGTGGTGGAGGCAATCCCCGGTTCAATCACCACTTTTAGACTGATTTTCATGTCGCCAAGCATCTGCTTGACCATGGGTGCCATTTGCTCGTTATCGAAATCCGGGGCTCCGGCACCGTTGTCGGGGGCTTTGGCCGGGGCTTGCGCCTTGCCGGGGTCGGGATTGGTGATGGTGAGCAGGCCATCGGCGTACTTGAAGGTGGTGGGTTCGGCCTTTGGAGCGGCGGCCTCTGGAGCGCCGGGCATTTTGGGCATGGCATCCTGCATGCCGCTGCCAGCAGAGAGTTGGAGTTGGTTGATATCGGCAAAGCGATAGGTGATGCGGGCCCCTTTGTTGCCATTGACCTCAATGGCCTCCACTTTATCCACGGTGACGCCTTTGCCGAGGGTGGCGGCACGGGCTTTCGCCTTGTCCGGCGAGGCCAGCTCCTTGGCAGGGTCGATGGCCGGAGCTCCACCTTGGTCGCCGCCGAAACCGGCTGCTAAGCCACCGAGCATCGCACCCACTTGGGCACCCAGGGTGGTTTCTTCCACGAGAGTGCCGCTGCCGTCCTTGTTGAGGTGAACGGTGGTGGCCTGTTGCAGACAACTTGGCAGCGCAAGGGCGGCCAGCAGCGAGACGATGGGTAAAGCGAGGCGTTTCATGATGGTGTTGGTAGCGGTTAGAATCCAGACGGGCAGCGCTGCCTTGGCAGGAATCCGTCTAAATAATTGGAATAAATTTCCCGTTGCAAGGCTCGTTGTGATTGGTCACATTGGGGGTAGCGATGGCTGAAGTAACACCGGCGGTGGAAATTTGCGATTTGGTGAAGGATTTTAAAACTTCCTTTCGCCGACAGATGCTGCGCGCGGTTGGCGGGGTGTCCATCCGCATCGAGCCTGGCGAGGTTTACGGGTTGATCGGCCCGAACGGGTCGGGAAAATCCACCACCATGAAGGCGCTGCTCGGCTTGGTGGCCCCCACGTCCGGCCGCTGTGCGATTTTCGGCCAAGATTCGCTGCGGGTCGATTCTCGGCGCGAGGTGGGATTTTTGCCAGAGAATCCGTATTTTTACAAGCATCTGAGTGGTGCGGAAACCCTGCGGTTTTACGGGAAATTGTGTGGCATGCGCGGCCGGATTCTCGAGGAGCGGGTGAGTGAATTGCTGGTGCTGGTGGATTTGGAAAATGCGCGTGACCGGCGGCTCGGAGGTTATTCCAAGGGTATGTTGCAACGCATCGGCCTGGCCCAGGCATTGGTGCAGGACCCACGCCTGCTCATTCTCGACGAGCCCACGGCCGGGGTAGATCCGATGGGTTCTCGGCAGATTCGCGATTTGATATTCAAGCTGCGTGAGCGGGGCATCACGGTGTTTCTTTGCTCTCATTTGCTAGAGCAAGTGCAGGAGGTATGCGACCGGGTGGGGATTATTTTCCAAGGGAAGATGGTCAAGGAAGGTCGTTTGGAGGATTTGATAGCGATTGAAGATCAAACGGAGATCGTCCTGCGCGATGCCAGCCCGGAACTCATCGCCCGCATCACAGCGCTGGTGGCCGCCAACCCGGAGACCGAGTTGGTTCGCAGCGGCAAGCCGCGCACGACCTTGGAACGGCTGTTCCTGCGCGAAACCCAAAGAGACGCCCCATGAGTCAGACACCCCTCAGTCCCACCCGTTCCGCCTCCGGCTCGCATGCCGGGCGCATCTCGGTGATCGCCAGCCACACGTTCACCCAACTGGTGCGGATGAAGGTGTTTTACTTTCTGGCAGTGTTCGCCGTCATCACCATCGGCAGCAATTTCTTCGATCTGCCGCAACACGCTGGCCCGGAGGCCGCTGGTACTAACATCCTCAACTCGATCAAGAGCTGGTCGGTGGGCACCATGACCTTGTTTTCGGTGGTATTCGCGATCGTGGCCACCGCTCTGCTGTTGCCCAAAGATGTGGAGGACCGCACGCTCTACACGATTCTTGCCAAGCCGGTGCCGCGCCTCGATTACTTGGCAGGGAAATTGTTAGGCGTGATATTGCTGGTGTTCGTATCGCTGGCGCTGATGGATGGGTTGATGACCGCAGTGCTGCAAATCCGCAGTTCCATGATCCTCAGCGCGCAGATGGAACTGGCCCACTCCCGGGGTTGGTCGGCACCGGAGATCGCTTCGATGCGCAATGACATTGTCAGCCAAGGGCCTAACATCTCGTTACAAGCGGCGGTGTTTGTGGTGTTTTTGCGAGCCTCGATCATGGCGTCGTTGGCATTGCTCATTTCCACCTTTTCGACAAGCACCCTGTTTACCAGCATCATCAGCTTCATGATATATTTCATCGGCCACTTCCAAGCGGATGCACGCGGCGTGTTCCTCGAAGCCGGGGCCGGCTGGATGACTCGGGCGATTGCGCTGTTAGTAGCCCTGGTGTTGCCGGATTTCCATCTCTTCAATGAATTTGATGCGGTCATCCAAGGCCAGGCGTTTCCGCCAATGCTGTTGGGACAAATCACCGGCATCGGGTTGTTCTACGCGGTTTTCTATGTGATCGCGTCTTGGTTCATTTTCGCCGAAAAGGAATTCTAATTTGTGAAACACTGGCGCAGACCGTTGATTGTGTTAGCTGCCACGCTGTTGGTTGGAGCGGTGCGTCTGCCGTTGGAGGCCGCGCTCACTGCCGAGTTACGTGGTGCCGGATTGCTGGCCGCTCCGCTGGCCGTGGGCACCCGCGAAAAACTCGGGCAGACGAGTGCCACCGTCGCTCTGGGTGGTTTGCGCACGTTGGTGGCCACCTTTCTCAATCTGCGGGCCTACACATTTTTCACCGAAGCGCGCTGGGATGATGTTGCCGACACCTTCGACACGATTGTCGAATTGGCCCCGCAAACCATTTACTATTGGGAAACTGGAGCCTCGCATCAGGCGTACAATGCCTCGGCCTACTATCTGAACGATTCGGACCTGCCGCCGTTGCGTCGCGATGCGGCTTGGCGAGCGGCGGTGCTCAAGGGCCGGGCGTTTCTCGAGCGCGGCATCCGTAACAATCCAGGCAACCCCAAACTCAACGCCTATCTGGGCTATCTCCTCATCGATCACAACAAATCCCGCGCATTTCGCGACCACGACGCCACGTTCTTAGCTGCCGCGCAGGCGTATCAAACTGCCGCCGATGCGCCTGATTCACTGCCATTTTTGCGTCGCTTCCAACTTTACTCGATGGCTCGGGTTGCCGGGCACCAGGCTGAGGCGCTTGATCTTGCCCGCCAGCTCTATCAAAATCAAGGCAATCGCACGCCGACCTTGCAGTGTGTCTATTTTGCCCTCGAAATGGGTGCCTATCCGATGCTTTTCGATCCTGAAAGTTTAGCGATCGCCCTGTTCGGCTCTGCGGAAAAAGCCTACGCGACTCTCTCCAATTATTGGTTGCGTGCCAATGATCGGTTGCCCGTCCATGGCGTCGCAAGCGCGATCAGGGCCTTGGAAGCGCAACTTGAGATAGGTGCGGACAAGAGTGTCTTTCTGCAGCATCCGGTTCAGAACGCCGAGGATGAGTGAAGTCGGAGTCGCCGCTATGTCTATCCGCGTATGAGAGTTTTCTGGTTCATCCCTCTGGCGGAGCGTTTCCACCGACGCTCGGCTTGGGCGGCGGCGTTCATCAGTGACGAACCGATGCATCATCCCACCTGCCTGACGCTCAAGCTCTTGCTAGTAGCCGTCGTGCTCACTGCCTGCAACAAAAAGCCGAGTGCTGTGCCAGCCGCTACCGCCCCGGCGACCCATGCAGAAGCTCCTGCCGCGGGCCTGCCCATGGCCCGCCAGCTTGCCGCCGCCCGCTTGGAGGTGGCCAATGCATGCATGGAAAAGCACGCGCAGGATGAGGCGCTGGCGTTGTTGGTAGCCGCCTGCCAGGCCGATCCGACGTTCACCGCAGCCTCTGTGCTTTTGAGCAAGCTGCTAGCGGAAACCGTCTGGAATATTCCGGTCACCGCCATCCGGCATCAGTTGCCGGTGGAGCAGTTGGCGTTCGTCGGGCCTGCGTCGCTGTGGGTCAGTCTTGCGGAGACCGCGCCGAATGGCTTTAACACCACCGTGTTGTGGGATACCGAGGCATTGAAAATCCAGAGTGTCCTTTTTCCCGTCCGAGCTTCGGTAACCCACAGCCTCGTCGTCGCCCCAAATCCGCACTCGATTGTCATTCGGCGCCGCAGTGGCGAGAGTGACGTCACATTGCTCTGCAACGCGAGTTCCTTGCTCCCCATCTGCGACCTCGGCCCTTTGCCGCCGAATTTGACCCCGCAATCGGCTGTTGTGACCTCAGCCAATGGCCTGCTCATCGCCCATCCGGGGCCGGCCTCGGCCAGTGATGCGCAACTGATTTGGCGAATCCGCGATGCCGCCACCGGTGAAGTGGTGAATGCCTCGGAACCGCGCGGCGCTGAGGCAGCCCGCCCGCTTGCCGCCCAGCTCGATTCCCAGCGCTTGCGTGTGCTTCACGCAGATGGCTCGTTGCTGGAACTACCCGTCTCGCCGGTGGAGCCCGTCCGCTATACCCCAGCGGCCGTGCCGCTGGCCCTGTCGCATGCGCAGCTCAGCCCGGACGGCAGCAGTATTTTTGGGTTGGTCGATCAAGGACCTGAGCAGCCCCCGTGCCACCGGATATATCAAATCAGGGGATCCTTGGGAGATAGCGGGCCGCAGATTGAAGGCGTGACGGCTTCGAGCATCCCGGACCGGGCTCGCTTGCCGGGCTGGGTGGTGGAATTGCCTTGGAGCGGCCAGGGCTCGGTGTGGAGCGGGTTGTTGCGGGACCACGGCAATCCGGACGAGCCGGCACCCATCCGGATTCAGGGCTGCGATCTGAGGTTTTCAGGCACTCATCGGGTTCCCGTACACGCCGAATCGCCCATCACCGCAGTGGCATTCGGTCCTGAACTCGCCATCATCGGCAGCGCCAATGGCGACGTGGTGATGCATCGGTTCCTGCCACTACCGAGCGCCAGTCCTGCCCCGCAAGTGGCCGTGCCCATTGATTTTTCACGGCTGTCTGTGTTGGCCGAAATCCTCTCGGGTGTTCGTTTCAATGAGGCTAGCTCAAGTTTTCTTCGCCTTTCCGCCCAACAACGGATTGCCTTGCTAGAATCCCTCGGGTCCCTGCGGGCGGCCGCCTTCATTCCCGGACTTGATTTCAGCGCCACCCTCGCAGGTCTGAAGACGCTCACACCCCGCCAAGCGCCTGCCTCCGTCATGCAGCCACTCTGGGACCGTCTCATACGCGCCGATTCGTCAGCCCAAGCCTGGCCGCGATTGTTGGAGTTAGCCCGCCCCTTGGCCGACACTCGCTGGCACCAGGATCTCAGCGAGGAAGTGGCGCGCCGCACGACCCCGCAGCAGCCTGACCGAGCCGGTGACGCCTCGCCGTGGCAGGCACAGCGGCGCCTTCGGGACGCCTTTGGGCGTGGCGATGGAACCGCCATCCAGCAGGAAATCCATGCAGCGGGCAGCCACGGGCCGGCTGCTGCCACCGGGTTGGAGTTGGCCATGAATGGCGACTCTGCGGAGTGGATCGAAGCCTGTTTGAGTGCCGCCAACGGTTTGCCGCCGCTGCTGCGCACCTTGGGGCTTTCGCGCATCGCCTGGTTGCAACAACGCCGTGCCGATGCCATTTCACTTTGGCCGGATGTCTTCCCTAGCTTCGAAAAAACCCGCCTCATTGAGGATTGGGACGGCTGGGAACAGGCGGATTTCGCTCCTTGCTACCAAGCCCATGTGCAAGTGCTCAAGGGCGAACTGGCGGCCTACGAGTTGGCCGAAGGTGCCAGCGCGCCGCAGCGCGCCGCCGTCGCCCAACACTTGCTCGATCCCGCCGCCCGCTCCATCATCGGCCGTAGGCGCCTAGCCGTTTTCTCCCTCAACACCGCCCTCGCCCTCGCCGATTTTCCCGAAGACTCAGCCGCAACCTTTCAACTCGCCAGCTTGGCCCGTGCCCTCGGCGCACAACCCGAACCCTGCCTCCGCGCCGAAGCCCTCTCACTCACCCGACTCGGCGATTATGAAAACGCCCACCCGCGGTGGATCACCTTGCTCACCGAGCACCCCGTGGCCACTCATCTGTCCAACGACTACGCAGAAGCCGCCTACACCGCCTTTGAAAATTCCGAGGCTGCCCAGGCCATCGAGATTCTGGCCACCGGCATCAATCATTTTCCTAATGACCCAGGCTTCGCCATGCGCGCCGGCTGGATCGCACTGCTCACCGGCAACGGTGCCCGGGCCTATCAATTCCTGCTGGCCGGTCTGCGCGTCGGCTATCCCGCCGACAAACTCGAGAATGCCACCCTGCTACTCGCCGTGGCAGCCGCTCAGGCCGGTTTTCCCGAGGAGGCTGCTACCCACTTTCAAAACTTGCTGGATCTCGCCCCTTTGTGGGCACAGACCTCCACCGTCGATGCGCTGGAGTGGCCTGACGAACTCAAGGCCACCCTGCGCGAATTGTCCCAGTCCCAATGAGCCGCCCGCCCGGCATCAGCCCTGCTGATTGGCCATGAGAGCTTCGATTTCGTCGGCTTCGATCGGAATGTTGCCCATGAGGTCGAAGTTGCTGTCCTTGCCGATAAGCACGTCGTTTTCGAGACGCACGGCGAGACCTTCCTCGCGGATGTAGATGCCGGGTTCGATGGTGAAAACCATTCCTTCGGCAAATACCTCGTGCGGCGGAAACACGTCATGCACGTCCAACCCGAGATGGTGGGAAGTACTATGCATGAAGTACTTCTTAAGCAGAGGTTTGTCCGGTCCTTGTTCTTTGGCGGCCTTGGCGTCGATCAGGCCCAGGCCGATGAGCTCGCGTTCCATCAGCTCGACGGTTAGCTGCTGATACTCGAGCGGGCGGATGCCGGGACGCAGGACTTCGTTAGAGCCACGCACCACGCGCAGCACGGCGTCGTACACCTGGCGCTGGCGCGGGGTGAAGCGGCCATTGACGGGCACGGTGCGGGTTAGGTCTGAGTTCCAACCGGCATACTCGGCGGCGACGTCCATCAGGACCAGCTCACCATCACGGCAAATTTTATCGTTTTCGACGTAGTGCAAGACACAGGCGCTTTTGCCTGAGCCGATGATGGGTCCGTAAGCGAAGCCACGCGACCCGCGACGGATAAATTCATGAATGAACTCGGCCTCGATCTCCCACTCGCCGACGCCGGGTTTGATGAAGCCGAGGACGCGGCGGAATCCGGCTTCGGTGATATCACAGGCCTTTTGCAGAAGCTCGATTTCCAATGGATCTTTCGTGATGCGCAAGCGATTCATCGCTTGGGCCAATCGCTCATAGCGGTGCAACGGGTAGCGCCGCTGGCATTCCTTGATGAATCGCGCATTGGCCGTCTCCACCGCCACACTGGCACGCAAATGCTCGTTGGTGAGCAGGTAAATGTGGTCGGCCTGTGGCACCAACCGGTGCAGCAAGGAATCGAATGAGGCACTCCATTCCACCCGCTCGACGCCGCTGGCGGCCCGGGCGGCTTCCTTGGTGAGTTTGTCACCTTCCCAGATGGCGATCAACTCGCTGGTTTCCTTGACGAAGAGCAGTTCGCGGTCCTTGGGATCCACCGCATCGGGCATCATCACCAGCACGGTGTCTTCCTGGTCCACCCCTGTCAGATAGAATAGGTCGGTGTTTTGTTTGAACGCCATCGTGCCATCCGCGTTGGTTGGCAAAATGTCGTTGGCACGGAGAATCACAATGCTGTTAGGTTTGAGCAGACTGCGCAGACGCTCGCGATTGCGGATAAAAAACTGGGAGTCGATAGGTTCGTAACGCACGCCGTGGAGTGGAAACCATTTGGCGGAGGCGGGCAACCCTCATTTTGTTAAAATATGCGAATCCGCCTCAATTTGCCTGGGTTTGGAGCGAGAGCTCGCAAGAGGGTGTTTACCAACGCTTGAGCAGTTTGCCGCCCAGCCACAGCAGGCCCAGGCCGACGACGGCTCCGCTGGTATCGATGAACACGTCGGAGACCTGTCCGGTTCGACCGGGGACAAAAGTCTGATGGAACTCATCGCTGGCAGCGAAAATCATCACCAGCAGCAGCGCCAGACCGGCTTGTGACCACTGCCAAGGGGGATGGCCATCGGCGCTGGCGTGACGGATCGCCCTCCACAGGAGCAAGCCAAACACGGCAAATTCCGTGAGATGGCCACATTTGCGGAACAAGAAATGAAAGAACTCGATGCGGACGTCCGCCATGTGTGGAAACAGCCAGTGCATCAAGGGCAAAAATATTCTGGACGTGTGCTGCGCCGAACCGGTATCGCTGGAGGCCGAGAAAATTACCAGCATCCAGAGTAGGGGCAGCAGCCAGTCAAATGTTGTCCTGCGGGAAATTCGCATGCCGCAGGTAAGCCGCGTTGACATTACCTGACAACTCCGAAATCCAACGATGGGATCCCGCCTGGCACGTCAGGGGTTTGGGAAGGATTTTTTTGGCTTCAGAAGCAAGAATCATCGATTTTCAAAAAAAAACCTTGCCTAGTCGCCACGGGCATGTTGATCTCCCCGCCCGCCCACAACGGCGGAGCAACTCCACATTTCCCCAAACGGCCATGGCCTACGCAGTGATCAAAACCGGCGGCAAACAATACCGCATCCAACAAGGCGAAAGATTCGACGTCGAAAAGCTCGACGCCGAAGTCGATTCTGAAATCCAGTTCACCGACGTCCTGCTCGTGGGCGAGGGGGATAGCGTGAAAATCGGCGTTCCCACCGTCGCGGGTGCCTCAGTGACCGCCAAAGTCATCAATCAATACCGCGGGCCGAAGGGTGTGGCGTTCAAGTTCAAGCGCCGCAAGGGGTTTCACAAGACCAAGGGTTTTCGTCGTCACCTCACCACTCTGGAGATCACCTCCATCGCCGGTTAATTATCCTCACTCCCACCCCCTCCTACCATGGCCCATAAAAAAGGACAAGGCTCCGTCAAGAACGGTCGCGATTCCCGTAGCAAACGACTCGGCCTCAAAAAATCCGGCGGTCAGGCCGTGATTGCAGGCAACATCATTATTCGCCAGCGTGGCACCAAGGTGCATCCGGGCGTTGGCGTCGGCATGGGCCGCGACCACACGCTCTTTGCTCTGGTGGATGGCAAGGTGCTCTTCGACCGCGATGGCCGCCGGGTCAATATCGCCGTTCCAAGCGCCGTCAGCGCGAACTAACGAGTTCACAGGTTTTCTTCCCTAGCCGCATTCCTCCTTGAGGGCTGCGGCTTTGTCATGGTCGGGCATGAGGCACATCGGGCTGACTGCGTGGTCTATCAGCCGTTCATCAGGCGGAAGGCCCAAGCGACGAGGGCGGCGACTGCGGCGAGCAGGGAGAGCAGGAGCCAGGCGCTGCGGGTTTGGGTTTTGAGCAGATTGCGGGTGGCGGCGCGGGTGGTCAAATCTTCCTCATGGCGTTTGAGGCGGGAGATATCGCCGACCCTCCGGAGAGGAGGCATGGTATTGTCGCGGTCGAGTTTTTCGCGGGCGAGGCGTTTGGGGGCTTCGCGTGCCTGTTCCAATTCCTTGGCGAGGCGCAGCTCTTCCTGCTCGCAATGTTTGAGTTCGAGCTCCTCTTGCAGCAGGGATGGCGCGCTCATGGCAGAGGAGAGTTATTTGATCAGATAGATGATGAGGGCGGCCGTGCCCAGCACGCATACCGGCAGGTTAAAAGCGAGGCCGTTGCGCAGGTTGACCAGGAAGTCTGAGCTTTGGGCCGAGTGGCCGCGGGTGCGGCTGCGTTTTGATGACGGGCGGCCAAAAATGGCACCGCTGCGGCCACCTTCAAAGTGGGCGGCCGCCTGGTCGTATTCGTCGCTGGCGATGTCCACGGCCATGATCGAACGTTCGAGTTTGTCGGAGAGATTGTCGCGGGTCCAGCTTTCCGGATTGATCTTTTCGAGTTTGTCCAAATGTGAGACGAAGCAGGCGCGGCATTGTTCCAGATCTTCGGTTTCCTGGCGGATTTCGTAGAGTTCGCGTTCGATGAGGGTCACCGCCGAGCTGAGCTTTTCCGAGAGTTCCACCTGCTGCGACAGGAATGTGCGCTTGCGGGCGGTGAGCTCTTCGAGCACACGCTTTTTTTGTTCCAATTCCTCACGTTGCACTTGGATGCGCTCCAATTCGTCCTGCGCCGCCTTGAGCTTCGAATCGTAATCCTCCACCACAGCCGGCCCCGAACGCGTCGGCATTTCCATCTGGGTCGAACGCATCTTGATGTGGTGGGTGTGGTCGCTGGGGGCAGGCATGGCGGGCGAGCGGGGGAAGTGGCGCTACGCCTGAAAAATTAGTCAAACTGATTTGCTTTGGCGAGCAAAATATTCGGGACATGTTTAATATTTCGATGGGATCAGGCGGCACCCGTTTCTCAGTGGAAATTGCGGGGAGGGCAAGCATTGGCTTGCCAGGGTGGCGGGTGATGTCTAGCGTATCGCCGCCGTGCCGACACC
>CAIKHZ010000349.1 GCA_903827375.1 Akkermansiaceae bacterium | reverse complement strand
GGCATTTGGGATTCTCTGATCAAGGCCGGTATCCCTCCCAAGGACGTTCCCGCCCGCATCCGCCTGCCGGAGTGAGCCTGCGCCCGGCCGATGGGGTCAGTCCTCGCATGGTAACATTTGTTAGAAGTATTGAGCTTCCGTCCACAGCCGAAAGTTAGGGAATCCGACTGACTCGCTCCGTTGTCGAAAGTGAGGTCGAACATTGAGTTCTGTGGCAATTCTCACACGCTCACCAACACTGCGACAAAGTGACAGCAGGTGCCCGCCATGACGAACAAGTGCCAGATGAAATGACCGTATTTCATGCGCTCATCCATGGCATAAAAGGCTGTGCCAATTGTGTAAGCCAAGCCACCTGCTGCCAGCCATAGCAAGCCGGACATCGACATTTGCAACCATAGCGGGTGCGCCACCAGCAACACCAACCAACCCATCACCAGATACAAACCCGTGGAGATCCAGGGCCGTTTGATGCCACCAACCCACTTGAGCACAATCCCAACCACCGCCAGCAACCAAACCGACCCAAGAAGCGCCCAACCCCATGCTCCCTTGAGCACGCCCAAGGTGATCGGCGTGTAGGTGCCAGCAATGAGCAGAAAAATCGCTACATGATCGAAGAGGCGGAACAGATGCTTGCCCCGCCCGTGAGGCAACGCATGATACAACAAAGACGACAGATACATCAGAATCATTGCCCCGGAAAACACACTGCCGCCCACCACCATCGCGGTGTTGTGGTGCCGTAGCGCCGTGACGATGAGAACCGGCGTGCCGACCACCGCCGCAGCCAACCCCACGCCGTGGCTGAGACTGTTGGCAAGCTCCTCACCCAGGGTTTGCTTCCGGCTAAGGGCCACTAACCCTCGGTGTTCGCGGTGATTGCAATCGGCTGACATGATGAAAACGAAAATTCCTCCGGCTGAGCTTAGCACCGGATGATTGACTCACAAACCGATTTCGATTCCCATTTCGGCCAAATTGAGAAAGTCGCCAACCCCGACCGGCGAATCTTACGGGAATTGGACGAGACGCCGCCACCACGGCCCTGCGGCCAGGACGCCGCAGCCAGTGCGCCGCATCCGTGCCGCTCCATGCCGACTGAAGAACCCGTGCTTGCCGTTAGGCGCTGGGTTGGCTACACCCGTCGCATGCGGCTATTTGATACCCTGACCCGGGCCGACCGGGACCTGAGCCCCCTGGACGGGGCGACGTTTCGCTTTTATTGCTGTGGGCCGACGGTTTACGGGCCGGCACACATCGGCAATTTCCGCACGTTTGTGCTGCAGGACGTGCTGCGGCGCACGCTGGAAACCGGCGGACTGCGCAGTCTGCACGTCCGCAACATCACCGATGTGGACGACAAAACGATCCGGGATTCGCAAAAAGCCGGGCAGTCGCTCGCTGAATTCACCGCCGGCTGGACGGCGCAATTTCACGCCGACTGCGAGCGTCTGGACTGCCTGCCACCGCACATTGAGCCGAGGGCAGCGGAGCACATCCCTCAACAAGTTGCTATGATCGAGGCTCTGCTGGCCAAGGGTCATGCCTACGTCGGTGGCGACGGGTCGGTATATTTCAAGATCAGCTCGTTTCCCGGCTACGGGCGGCTTTCGCACCTCGACGAACGCGAGTTGGATCTTGGAAAAACCCAGAATGCCCGAGCCAATGCCGATGAATACGAAAAAGACAGCATCTCGGATTTTGCGCTGTGGAAAGCCCGGCGCGCTGAAGACGGGGAAAATTTTTGGGCGGCACCGTGGGGTGAGGGTCGCCCGGGTTGGCACCTTGAGTGCTCCGCGATGATCCAGGAATACCTCGGCGAGAGTTTCGACCTGCATTCCGGTGGGGTGGACTTGGTTTTTCCGCATCACGAAAATGAAATTGCCCAGAGCCAGTGCGCCTGTGGCGGACACTTCGCGGCGCATTGGTTTCACATCACCCATCTGCTTGTCGATGGGGGAAAAATGTCAAAATCACTTGGCAACCTTTATACTCTCGAAGACCTCGCCGAACGCGGGTTTTCACCCATGGAAGTCCGCTATGTCCTACTCGGCGGCCACTACCGCAAACCCCTCAATTTCACCCTCGACTCCCTCAGCGGTGCCCGCGAGGCCCTCTCCAAAATCGCCAGAGCCGCCCGCCAACTCGCCGCAAAACTCGAGGGCACGCCGCGCTTCGATTCGGTCGGGTTCGGGCCGTTTCAAGCGGCCTGGGACAGCCTGCAAAACGATCTGAACACACCCGGGGCTCTGGGTGGCATCTTCACCGGCCTGCGCGAAGCTTCCACCCTCAGCGGCGAAGCGGCGGCCAAGGCACTGGCTGCCCTCAACCGGGTGCTGCGCGCCCTCGGCCTGACGCTGCCAGAGGAAACCTCGGGTGAGGCCATTGTGGTTCCGGCGGCCGTGCAGGCGCTGGCTGACGAGCGCTGGCAATTGCGTCTCGCCAAAAACTGGGCCAAATCCGACGAACTCCGCGCCGCCCTCACCGCCCAAGGCTGGCTCGTCAAGGACGCCAAGGATTCCTACTCGCTCACACCGATCATTGGAACACCTCCGCTTTCCTAGCGCGAGGCTGCGCCTCAGGCACAAGACCACTGCGCTGCAAGACAAGACAAAGAAGAGCGACCGGCTGCCTGACAGTTACAAAGGTGCTGGCACTTCAGGGAATTAGACTGCTCACATCTTGGTCAAAAATGAGGTCGATCACTGAGTTCTGAGGGCAGCTGGAGAATTCCGTTAGCTGATGGTGTTGAAGTTCGGCCGGGACGATTGCAGCACCGTGATTCGGCTTGCGGAATGGCCCCGATCCGCGCCAATATCGGCGCGTGACCCCTGAACTCGAAGACCTATTTGCATTTTTGCGCTTTCCGAGCATCTCGACGGACTCCCGCCATGCAGGCGACGTTCGCGCTTGCGCCGAGTGGCTGTTGGCCAAACTCACGGCCATGGGCCTCAGTGCGCAGCTCCATGAGACCCCGGGCCACCCGGTGGTGGTCGCTAGAAATGCCCATGTCGCGGGTCGCCGCAACGTGCTCATCTACGGTCACTACGACGTGCAACCGGTCGATCCACTCGCCCTGTGGACGAGCGAGCCATTCGCCCCGGAACTCCGCGATGGCAAAATCTGGGCTCGCGGGTCGGCCGACAACAAGGGCCAGATGCTCGCCCATGTGTTAGGAGTGGAGCAAACCCTGCGCCAACACGGCGAACTACCGGTGAATCTCATTTTCCTGTTTGAAGGCGAGGAAGAAATCGGCAGTCCCAACCTCGCTCCATTTTTGCTGGAGCATCGAGACGCCTTGCGCTGCGATGTAATTGCCATCTCAGACACCGGCATGGTCGCCCCGGGTGTGCCCACCCTCGGCTACGGCCTGCGCGGCATCACCTGCTGCGAGGCCATCATCCGGGGCCCCAAAGGCGACCTGCACTCCGGCCTGTTCGGCGGCGTGGTGGCCAATCCCGCCACTGCCATCGCCCGTCTGGTTGCCAGCCTGCACGATGCCGACGGGCGGGTGGCCATTGACGGGTTTTACGATGATGTGCGGCCCTTGGAAACTTGGGAACGCACGATGTGGTCAAGCATTCCCGGGGTGGGCGACGAGGATTTCCAGCGTGCGTCTGGTTCGCCGGGGCTTTTTGGCGAGCCCGGCTATTCTTCGGCCGAGCGCACTTGGGCCCGCCCAACCGCCGAGGTCAATGGCATCGGTGGCGGCTATCAAGGTGAGGGTTCAAAAACAGTGATCCCCGCCGAAGCCTTCGCCAAACTCTCCTTCCGCCTCGTCCCCGATCAATCGCCAGAAGACATCATGGCCAAGATCAGCCGCCACCTCCTGGCCCATTGCCCGCCCGGCGTGACCGTCGAGGTCCGCCACGGCCATGACGGCAAACCGTACGCCACCGACCCCCATTGCCTGTTCGGCCTGGCCGCCCAAGCCGCCCTGCGCAGCGTTTTTGGCGCCGAGCCAGTGCTGATCCGCGAAGGCGGTAGCATCCCCATCGTCCAGACGTTTCGCGAAATCCTCGGAGCCGACACGCTGTTGTTAGGTCTGGCCCTGTCCGATGCGCAGGTCCACGCTCCTAACGAAAATTTTCCACTTGAGAATTTTCAATCTGGAATCCGTCTCAATCAATCCCTGCTCACCCAGCTGGCAATCGCATGAGAAGACGCAGGAGATTGCTTCGCTACAAGACTCGAGCAGAGCATCGATCTTGGAGAGAGTATGGCACTTCCAATTCCAGTCTTCTGTCTGGCAGCGCAGCGGTCTCTTGCCTTTCCCCCGATCACTGATATCCAATCATTCCACTTCCCATGCCTGATTCCATTCTCGATTCCGCTCCAGACCTCCGCCCGGCCAAGCTCGATTTCATCCGCGAGATCATCACTGCGGACTTGGCCAGCGGCAAACACGCCACCACCATCACCCGCTTTCCGCCGGAACCCAACGGCTACCTCCACATCGGCCACGCCAAATCGATTTGCCTGAATTTTGGCATTGCCCAGGAAAATGCCGCCAGTGGTGCCCGTTGCCATCTACGCTTCGACGACACCAACCCGGAGAAAGAGGAACTCGAATACGTCGAAAGCATCAAGACCGACGTCAAGTGGCTCGGGTTTGATTGGGGCAAGCACTTGTACTATGCCAGTGATTACTTCGAGTTTTACTATCAATGCGCGGTGCATCTCATTGAGCAAGGCAAGGCGTACGTGGAACAACAAAGCGCCGAGGAAATGCGCGCCAACCGTGGCAACCTTACCCAACCCGGCGTTCACTCGCCCCATCGCGATCGCCCCATCGAGGAGAACCTCGACCTCTTCGCCCGCATGCGGGCCGGCGACTTCAGGGAAGGCGAGTGCGTACTGCGGGCGAAAATCGACATGGCCTCGCCCAACCTGAACCTGCGTGATCCAGTGATCTATCGGATCATGCACGCTGAGCATCACAACACCGGCAGCGCGTGGTGCATCTATCCGATGTATGACTTTGCCCATCCGCTCGAGGACGCGCTGGAGCACATCACCCATTCGCTGTGCACGCTGGAGTTTGAGAACCACCGGCCGCTATACGACTGGTTCATCGACAACTGCCCGGTGCCTTCCAAGCCGCGCCAGATTGAGTTTGCCCGGCTCAACCTGAGCTACACCATCATGAGCAAGCGCAAGTTGCTGCAACTCGTCCAAGAAGGCCACGTCTGCGGCTGGGATGATCCGCGCCTGCCGACGCTCTCCGGCATCCGCCGCCGCGGTTATCCAGCGGCCGCAGTGCGTCATTTTTGCAGGCGCGTGGGCATCACCAAGTTCAATGGCACGACTGACGTGGCGCTATTGGAGTTTGACGTCAGGGATTTCCTCAACTCCAGCGCCCCGCGCCGGATGGCCGTGCTCGACCCACTCAAGGTCATCCTCGAAAATCACCTCCCCGCAACCCTCGAACAAGTCGATATCCCCAATCACCCGCAAAACCCCGACGCCGGCGTCCGCCAAGTTACCCTCAGCCGGGAAATCTGGATCGAACGAGACGATTTTATGGAAGTGCCACCCAAAAAATTCTATCGCCTTGGGCCGGACCGCCACGTCCGCCTGCGCGGTGCCCATATCATCCGGTGCACCAGCTACGAAAAGGACGCGGATGGCAAAGTCACGCTCGTCCGCGCCGAAGTGCTGCCCGGCACGCTTGGGGCCAGTACCCCCGAGGGAGTGGAATGCCGTGCCGCCATCCATTGGGTCGATGCCACTCACGGCACCGATGCCGAGCTTCGCATCTACGAGCGACTCTTCAGCGTCGAGGATCCTGACGCTGCGGATGGCGGCTTCCTCAGCGTGATCAATCCACAGTCTCTAACGACGATCACCGCCAAGATAGAGCCCTGCCTTGCGATGGCGGAACCCGGCTTCGTTTGCCAGTTCGAGCGCATCGGCTATTTTGTGGCCGACAGCGCCGATCACCAATCCGGCCGCAAGCCGGTGTTCAACCGGACCGTGGCGCTGCGCGATTCCTGGGCCAAGAAAGCCGGTGCCTGACCTTTAAAAATCCGCACTGGCCCCATGGGTAGCGGCCGGGGCAAGCTCCGCGAACTCCCATGCATGTGCGCATCATCGTAGCCGGCAAGCCGGCCCTCGCCTATGCGAAGGCCGGGGTGGATGAATACTTGAAGCGGCTCACGCGGCTGGGTTCGTACGAGTTGGTGGTCGTCAAGGCCGGGAGCCGCGCGGAGGTATCGGCTCGCTTGCTGGAGCGCTCGCAGGGGTGCCTGAGGGTAGCGCTGGACGAACGCGGTGAGACCCTGAGCACTCGCGGCTTGGCAGATAAACTTCAAGCCTTCGAGCGCCGCGGAGACGTCAAGACACTGGCCTTCTTAATAGGCGCGGCAGATGGACATGAGCCTGACCTTCGGGATGCCTGCGACTGGGTGCTCACACTCTCATCCTTCACGTTGCAGCACGAACTGGCTCTGGTTGTCTTGCTGGAGCAACTTTACCGGGTGGCTTCGCTGCGGGCCGGTGCGCCCTATCACCGGGATTGAGAACCGGCGCTCAACGGCGGTATTGGTTCTGTTGAAGCATGCCAAACTGACCTTGGCCGCCACCGGTGGCACCTTGCGAGTTCCAAGGGATTTTAGTGGTATTGGTCGTCGGAGGCACTGGAACGATTTCGGGTTCCTTGTTGGTGTTGCAAGAGGTGAGGCCCAAGCCTGCAAGGGCGGCGGTCATCAGCAGCAATAGGGTTCCACGCATGGGCCGATCATAAAACAAGCTCCGCAGGACGCAAGCCCGCGGAGCTGGTTTAAGAAAAAACTTCTGAAAGCAGGTCTTAGTGGCTTTCGGGTTTGGCAAGAATCACCCGGTCGCCGCGTTGAAGGCGCACGCCGGAGGCGAGGCTTTCCAGATCGATATCGGCGATCGTTTGGGCTGGTTCGATGGCGGTTGGGCGGACTCGGCCAATGAGGCGTCCATCGCGCTTGACCAGCAAGGATGTCTGCGGTGTGAAGCCAGTGTTGGTGCCCGCTCCGATTACCACAAATCCCCAGTCCTGATTGACGCCGGTGATGACGGCCTCCATCGCATTGTGCTGAATGCGCACGTTGCGCTCAAGCTTCTTGTCGATCAGGCGGTTCTCCTCGGCCTTGTTGTCGGCGAGGCGCTTTTCGGCGGCGGCCACCAAGGCTTCCTTCTCTTCGAGGCTGCGTTCCAGAACTTTCTTATCATCGGAGATCTTGTTAAAATACTCTGGGAGGTTGGTGTCCGTGATGCCATCACCAAGATCGGTTAGGATAAGCTTGATTTCCGCCAGCGTCTTTTTGAGTCCTTCCAATTCGACATTTTGGCCGGCAATCGTGGTATCCAGATCAGTGATTTGACGTTTGAAATCGATCTCCTTGGTTTTGAGGACGGTGATGCTTTGCTTGGTTTCCTCGCGGGTATTCTGCACGGTTTTGAGCACGCCCTGCTCATCCTTGAGGTCCTTTTCGGTAATTTCAGACTGGTGGGTCTTATCCTTGTTTTCGGAGATATCGGCAAAGCGCTTCTGCTGTTGATCCTTGAATTTCTCCAAGTGCTGATAAGATGTCCAAGCGGCACCACCGATGGCGAGAATGGCTAGGATGATTAAGGTGACTTTGACTTTCATGGGAGTTCCTTGGGAAAAGTTTTAGGGTAAGTGAAAATCAGTTGGACTCGGGGGTGGCGGCCGGAGTGGCTTCAGGCGTGGCATCGGGTTCGGCGGCTGGCCCCGGCGCGGGATCCATAGAAGGTTCTGCAGCCGGTGCGGCGTCCTTGGCTGGTGCCTCTTCTTTCACCGGTGCCTCATCCTTGGCTGCGGCGTCTTCTTTTGCTGGTCCAGCTGCTTTAGCAGGCACCTTGGTCTTGGCAGCAGGTTTGTGCGAGGGGACGACCTGATCGCCGACCATCAGCACGGTGCCTTCGGCGATGGAATCGGGGACGATGGAGGCGGAGGCTGTGTTTGTTTCCACCGCAGTGACGAGCAGTTTACCGACTGTTTTACCCTCGCGGACAATTTCCAAGGTAGAACCGGTGACGACGCCAGAGACGTGACCGGTGCCGAGGGTAACGAAGCCCCATTTGGGAAAGATCGAGTTGATTTGGGCCTTGGTGAAGTATGATTCGCGGCGCGAGATCATATCGGTATGGCTCTTCAAGACATCATTGCGACCGACCGTCTGGGCGTTATCCTCGGTGAGGTTGGCCAACTTGGTGAGGTTATCGGCGATGGACACTTTGAGAGCATCCATTTCACTGCGGAGGGTTTTGACTTTCTGGGCGAGTTCGCGGATCTCGCCGATCGCCTTGGTTTGCTCACGAATCTGGTCCAACTTGGTCTTGTTGGCATCCGCCACCGCCGTCTTGGCATCGATGTCCTGCTTGAGAACATCGTTGGCCTTCTTGCGGGCGCTTTCATCGGCCTTGAGCTTGGCGACAACCTCTTCAGTCTCGGTCCGCGTCTTGTGCGTTGCCGCCAAGTTGTCCTGAGCGGTCTTCAACCGAAGCTTGGTGGCGGCGAGCTTGCGATCCTCATCCTTGCGATGAGACAACTCGTTGGCATAAGCGTCCTTGTTTTTGTAAGCGACAAAGGACGCCAGTGCGAGCACTATTGCAGTTAGAATTCCGAAAACATTGGCCATAGGATTGGTAGGTTGGGCGGGTTTGGTTCGTCGTGTGCGCAGGACATTAGGGACACCCCCACCAACACCGCAACCCCAAATTTCAGGAAGTTTTGAAATTTATTTCGGCACGGCTTTACAAAGCAACCACAAGCGCCCATCAGTGGGGGTCTTCCATGCAGTCCATTTTTCGCGTCCTAGCCTATCTTCGTCACTATCCGGGCCTTGCAGTTGCTCAGTTTTTCTGTGCCATGGGCATGACGCTGGCGATCTTTGTGTTCCCCAATGCAACCCGCCACGTCATCAACGATATTATTCCAAATCCCCCTCGCCATGGTGAATTTTTTCTGTGGATCTGGCTAGCGCTGCTTGGATTCTTGGTCAAAGACGGCCTCAATGCCCTGCGCATCCTCATCAACAACACCTTCGAGCAGAAGGTTATCTTCGATATCCGCTCGGATGTTTACGCGAAAATCCAGCGTTTGCCACTGCGTTGGTTCGATACTCGGCGCACTGGCGATATCATGACGCGGGTCGTCGAGGACGTCACCAACATGGAGCGGGTACTCATTGACGGGATCGAACAGGGACTGGTGGCTGCGTTGCAGGTGCTGAGCGTAGGAGGTTTTCTGTTCTATCTGAATCCTGGTGTGGCAGCTTGGGCGACCCTGCCGGTGCCATTTTTGGCCTTGTCGGCCTGGATTTATTCGACCTGTGGCCGGGATCGTTACCGCAACCAACGAGAGGCGGCGTCCGATCTGAACGCCCTGTTGCACGACAACATTTCGGGGGTACGCCAAATCAAAGCCTACGCCGCAGAGGCCGACGAGCACGCCCGGTTTAACCGGTTTTCGGACCTGTTGCGCTGCAGCACGTTGAGGATGATGAGGTGGTGGGCGGTTTATTCGCCAGGGATGTCGTTTTTAAGGATGAGCGGCTATGTGCTGGTGTTGGCATTTGGGGGGCCGGCGGTGATGCGGGGGGAATTGAAGATGGGGGATTTTGCGGGATTTCTGCTGTTTTTGTCGTTGTTTTACGAACCGATTGAGCGTCTCAACTCGCTCAATCAAATGGTTTTATCGGGGCGTGCCGCCGCTGACCGAGTATTCCAGATCCTTGACGCCGAGGATGAGCCCAACGCCCGCCACGGCAAATCCCTGCCCAAACACATCCGTGGTGCCGTGCGCTTCGAAGAGGTTTCCTTCACCTATCAGGAGCAACCAACTCTCCATGGCGTCACCCTCGAGGCCCTGCCCGGCCAAACCATCGCCCTTGTGGGCTCCACGGGAGCCGGCAAGACCACCGTGTTGTCGTTGCTGGCGCGTTTTTACGAGGTCAATTCCGGCACCATCACCATCGACGGTGAGGACATTGCCGGACTGGCCAAATCATCCCTGCGCGAGCACCTGGCCTACGTCACTCAGGAACCGTTCCTGTTCAACGGCACAGTGCGCGAAAACCTCCTGCTCTCGAAGCGAGATGCCAATGACGACGAATTGTGGGCCGCCCTGAGCGCCGCACATGCCAACGAGTTTGTGCAGACCTTGCCGAAGCACCTCGATACCAACGTCGGTGAGCGTGGCGTAAAGCTTTCGGGCGGCGAGAAACAACGACTGTCCATCGCCCGAGCCTTGCTCAAAAACGCCCCCATCCTCCTCCTTGACGAGGCCACGGCATCTGTCGATTCGGAAACTGAGCGCCAAATTCAGGACGCCCTCGACCGTTTGATGGAAAACCGAACGGCCATCGTCATCGCCCACCGGCTATCGACGATACAGAACGCCGGGCGCATCTACGTGTTGGAAAAGGGTGAGGTTATTGAGCAAGGCACGCACGACGAGTTGCTCGCCAACGGGGAGAAATACGCCGAACTCTGCCGGAAATCCTTCCTCCAGGAGGCCGCTCCCAACCCTCCCGAAGGCGGGCCAGCCCAAGACTCGTGATTTCAATGAATTCCGTCCTTGCGGCAGCTTGATGAGCAACCATTGCACTGGATGCAGTGGTACGAGGAAATCCTGTATTCCCTGGTTTTTGGGTCGCGGGTGATGGCATCCACCGGGCATTGTTTTTCACAAATCCCGCATTGCACACACTGGCTTTGCTCGATACGCCGACGCTTGAATGCCACCATGGAAAATAGCCCTAACAACACACCGTACGGGCAGACAAAGCGGCAGAACGGGCGGTAAACCCAGCGCCCGAGCAGCACCGCAGCGGCAAATATCCCCCAGGAAGTCAGGTCCCCGACCCGCAGCAATCCGGGCTCGACCAAGCCGCCATGCAGCCAGAGGAATACCCGCTCAATCCAGCCGTAACCAAAAAAGAATGCGGTCTTGTACGGATCGAGGAGGCAGACGAGGAAACAGGTGCCGCGCAGGGCCAGCCAAGCGGTGGCCACCAGAGTGACCACTGGGAAAATGCGGAGGATGGCGTGTGGGAGCGGCGGCAAGGTGTGTGAGCGGCGGCCACCCAACAAATGCTGGAGCACCCCGAGGGGGCAACCAGCGATACAAAACACCCGCCCGATAAACAAGGCCACCGCCAGCGGCAGCAAAAACATCACCCCAGTGCTCAGCCCGATCATCTCGGGATGCCTTATGCCGATGGCGAGATTCGCGACCGAGCCGACCGGGCAAATGCAGCCGCCACGGAGGAAGCCGAAATAGAGCAACGAAAGGACGGCTGGCAGCCAGAAGTGACGGGTGTGCACCTGACGCCAAACCATCACGCAGCCGAGCAACAAAATGGCCGCGAGCATCGCAATGTCTGCACCGACCCATGCGGCGGACTCGGGAAAGTACTGCTGAGGCCGATACTGCTCACGATAGGTGGCAATTCCTTCGTTGGAACTGATGTCCTCGCTACTGGGAATCTTGTAGCACGGTGCTGCGGATGCCGTTTCCTGCGCGCTGACCAGCTGCCAACCCGCCAACACCAAACAAAGAATGAGCTGCCACCAACGATTCATGATGTCTCCCGCTCACCCTCCCCGCTGCCCAAGGCCGCATGTTCCAATTCGTAGTCGCCGCGAAAATCATCCTCCGGATAGGAATGAGCCCACTCAACGGCTTGCTCGGGGCACACCGCAGCGATGGCGCAACGATTGCAGCCAATGCACAAATCCGGCCGGATGATCAGAAACATCGACTTGGTGCCGAGCTTGTTGCAGCGCTTCGCGCACTTGCCGCAAGCGGTGCACTTGGCATCGTCAATCGTGTAAATGTGATACCCATCCTTGCCGCCGGAAAATTCACGGCGCGTGACCGCATCATATGGACAAACACGCTTGCCCTCGCTATGAATCTTCTCCGACGAGATATGCAGGTCGGATAGATGACCATAACACGCCACGCAGTAGGAACATTTCTTCTGGTCATTGACGGCTTTGACGGCTGATGGAAATCTAACACAGGCGGTTTCACACAGGCCGCAAAATGTGCATTTGTCTGGATTGATTCGCCAAACGTATGGGCCCGTGGGCTGCGAAAAAACTGCGTCGGGGTCACTGCCGGTGAAAATCCGCCAACCCGTGCCGCCCAGCGCCGCCACTCCAATGAGCCGCCCGCCAAACTGAATGAACCTGCGCCTGCCCGGATTCATTTGGCGGCGTCTCCCACGGTGGGCCTAGCGGGTTCTCGGCACTCAACCGACGAAGGGATTGGCCGCCACGAAGCGGGCAGTACAAACCCCCTCCCTAACAAATCCTTCGGGGTCTGGGCACCCGATACGTCCAGCAACGCTGCCTGCAGTCGCAAGGCCTCTGGCGCCGGCACTTTGGCCAAATCCACCAACAGTGAGATGAGCGGCATTTTCTCGGTTTGCGCCAATGTGCGGAAATCCTCCGCTTTGGCGAAATCCACGGCGCAACTGGCGCTAAGCGCATAACTGGAAACCACCGCAACATCGACCGTGCCATCCATCAGGGCATTGAGGTTTTCACCGCAGCTCGAGAAAAATACTTGGGCCGAGGGCTGAATATGGCCTGACTTTAACATCATCATCGGTGCCTGATGCTTTTCGTAGGAATCCTCCTGCCCCAGCGCAAGCCGCTTGCCCTGCACATCCGCCAGGGTGCGGACGGATGATCCAGCCAATGTTAGAAACACCCCGCTCATCAGCGCTTTGTCGTCGGGATCGAGCAAATCGGCCACTCGCTTGAAGCGCGCCGGTGTTTTCCCCTCATATTGCAAAGCCGTCCACGGCTTGCACAGCACGCCATCGTACTGGTTTGCCCGCAGGGCTTTCTGCAGGTCGAAGACCTCCATGAAATAAGTCAACTCGAGGGTGATTTGGTGGCGGGCCTGCAGATTGGCCACCACCGTATCGAAGCTGCGGGTCGCAATTTTGCTGATACAAGAACAGGCGGTCTTGCTGCAATAGATATCATTGACCGCAATTTTGAGCCGCAGTGGCTTGGGGGGGGCCGCAGTGACGTCGGCAGCCACTGCGGAATCAGCCACCAGCGCGCTTTCTTCGGCAACTGGCAAACGGGCTTCGCCGCCGACATGCGTGGCGCAAAGCCCCAGAGCGGCGAGGGCACTCCAACAGGTCTTCATATTTCTACGGTGCAGCGGGTTCGGCGGCTGCGCCGGGCACGCACTTGACGACGCATTTCTTTTGGTCGGATGCCAGATAGAGAGCGCCCTTGCTATCGATGGCAGTCGGAATCTGGCTGCAGCCCTCAACGAGATTGGCGATTCCTGTGACCGCTTGCTCGGTCTTGCCGGATTTATCGTAGATTTTGACGCGGGTCGGGGCTTTTTCCACGGTGACGACGGAGCCATCGGCTAGGCAGGCGACATTGACCGGGTTGCAGCAACCCTGAAACTCGGATTCCTTCTCGCCGCGTGCGCCAAATTCACTGAATTTCTTGTCGGCTTGAAAGGTCTGAACCTTGAATGCTCCGAGGTTGGCCACCACAATGGAATCCGCATCCGAGCCCTGGCAAAAATCAAAAATGCCGCAGCACAAACGAAACACCTTGCTGATCTTGCGGGTCATTTTCCCCTCGTTGCCAGCCACCGCAAAAAACACAATGCTTTGCTGCGAAAAATCGGCAACGACCAGTTTGTCTCCGACAAAATGCGCGGCGGTGGCCGATACCACCCCGGCCAGTTTGATTTCAGCTTGTTTGGCACCTGCCGGATCAAACACGCAACATTTGACGCCGGAGGGCTCATTCACCTTGACCTTTTTGCCTTGGAATTCGCGGGTGGTTTGCGCCATCTCACTGGCGAGCAGATAGATCCGGTCCCCAGCCACGGCCATGGTGGAAGGAGCCGGTTTCATATCGGATTGGAAGCTACCGGTTAGTTTTCCCTCGGTATCGTACATCATAACGGTCCCATTCTTGAGCAATACGTGCAGGCAGTCCTTGGTATTGATGCCAAGGCTGATAGGGGCAGCCTTGATTTCATTCTGGCCAATGGCTTTGTCGAATTTGTATGCGGGAACGCCCGCGAACAGAGTGGATGACAGCGATAGCAGCGCAATGAGGTTGCGGCGAACAACAAGTGTAGTAGTTCTCATAAATGTTGCTAGCCAGAATATTTACCCACGTCAAGAGATTTCCTCAGTCAGTGAGCATCAGAGCATCAGCGGCAAAAAATCCTCACGCACGAGGGGCTGTTAGTCCTCAGTCCAGGGTGGAGCAGTGTTCGATGTCGGCCTGGGTGAACGGATTATTGCGGATTCTGAGCAACAACGGCAGCCGACGGTCAATTTTCAGCGGCTCCTCGACGAGCATCAGAATCCCCGTGAACTCTTGGTTGAACTCGCGCAATTTGAGCCGAACCCGGCGGCCGACGGGCACTCCCCATTCACGGCGGACGCTCTGTAAGCGCTCCTCGCGCTGCTGGCACCAATTGTCAAAACCATTGGTATTGCCGGAATCGAAATCCAGCAACCCCTGTGATCCATCCTCACTCATGGAAAGCGGGGATCACTTCGGGATCGAAGCGTCGAGCTGCTCGAGGGCAAGCACCGTATAGGCGGTCACCAGCACGGCATTGGACTCCATGAAACGACCGTCATCGTTGACCCATGAGCCGTTTTCTCGCTGGCGGGAGAGGAGTTTTTTGCCGAGGTCGTTGCGCCAGTCCACCTCGGTGCCGGTCGCAAGTTTGAGGGTGTTAAGGTTGGCCGCCGTGAGGGCCTTGGCCATGGTTTGATAGTAATAGTACAAGCCCTCAGGGCCCATGCCGGGGTTTTCGTCCACCGAGTAGTTTTTGCCTAACCATTCCTTGACGGCCAGCACGCGTGGATCATCGGCGCTAACCTTGGCATAGATGAAGGAGAGCAGGCCGGCATAGGACATCGATCCGCAGGAGCGCAGGGCGGTGCGGTCATTAGGCAGCTTGTCTTCGCCACCCTTGGATTCGGTGGGCGAGTAGGTGAAGCCGCCCTTGTTTTTGGGATCGTTGGAGGCTTTTTCCTGATCGTTGGTTTCCTCCAGGTTCTGGCAACGGGAAATAAATGTGATGGCGGCACCCCAATCGAGGTCCGGCTGACTGCCAAATTTGCCGTCATCAACGATTTTTTTGGAAAGGGTGAGCGCTTCGATGGCGAGATACGTGTTGGACAGGTCGGTGTGGTCTTTCTTGGAGCCATAGCCGATGCCGCCATCGTTGAGGTTGTCGGTCTTGCCTTTTTCGCCAAGGTCCCACTGATTGTCGATGATGTGCTTGCGGGCCTTGACGGCGGCTGCATCGTAGGACGGGCGGCCAGCGGCCACGATGGCGGTGAGGGCGGTGGCGGTGTTATAGACTGAGAGGCCGCGATTGTAGATGCCGCCGTCGTCTTTTTGTTGGGCCAGCAACCAGGCATAACCCTTGTCCAAATGTGCCGGCAAGGCGGCTTTGCGGTCGAGGTTTGGGTCGCGGGCGGCAGCGGTGAGAGCCAGCGCGGTGAAGGCGGGCAGTCCTTCGTCGTCCCAATTGCCCACTGGTTTCTGCTGGGATTTGAGCCAAGCGTTGCCGCGGGCAATGGCTTGGTGCATCTCCTGCTGGAGTGAAAGGTAGCGACTGGCGTTATCTGGAGCGGCGAGGGCAAGGCCTGCGCTGAGGAGGACGAGTGCGGGAATGGCTTTCATGGACTGAGCGAGTTGGGGCTGTTAGGTCTGGGTGGTTTAGCGGATAAGGATCGGTGGGGTGGCCAATTCCGCTAGAGGCGACCGCCCAAACCGTCACACACACGCTTGATGACATGAGCGGCGTGCCAGGTCAATCCATCGCTGCGGACAATTTTTGTCCGGCGGCGCTTGGGGGTGGTTGGTTTTTGCTCCCATGGCCATGTGCAAGCCGGGCTGAGTCGTTTATGGGGCGGTAGTCTGCTGGGTGAATGAGCGTGCGAACTTCTCCCAGTGGTGGCGGGTGATATGGAATTCCAAGGCCTGGAGCGGGGTTTCGTTAGCGGCGATGGGCGAAAGCGGTGGGAAGGCCAGTGTTTGCTGGAGTCGCTTGCCAGTGATGAGGAACAACTTGCGCAACACCTCGGCTTGCTGGACCTCGGATTTGGCGGGCGCAAACGAGAGGGGCTCGGTGGCCGGGGATTTTTCGGCGGACCCGCTCAGCCAGATGTCAACGGTCGAGTTGCTCGTCTTGGAGGTGCTTTTGCGGTTGATCGTGAGCTTGGTGGTCACTTTCAGGAAACCGCAGGAGGCGAGTTCGAGGCTGTGAGCGGCCTGTTCGAGGCTGCTCTTGAGGGATGTTTCGAGTTTGCCGCCGGTGCTGGCATGGATGACGACCTGGATGGTTTTGGTCGTACCGCGTTTTGCTAGAGGCAAAAGTGGACGGAGACGTTGGATCGCGGCGATCGCAGCGGCGGCTTGGGCTGCATCCGGGGTGGTGGCGTCTAGCACGCGTTCCCAAGCCAGCAGCGTGCGGGGCAATTCGCCGGCGGTTTCCAGCAATGAGGCGAGTTCGATGAGGTGGCGGGCACCTTTCGGAGCCAATTCCGCGTAACTATTGAGGCCGGGATTGGGATTGAGGTCACCGATCTCAACCGCTGGCTCCGGCAATTTTTCTGGAACCGGGCTGGGCACTGCAGGAGGAGGTGGGGGCGCTTGGGGGACTTGGATGGGATCTGGGATGAGCGCGGGAGGCAGTGCTGCGGCCGTGTGCTGGCGCACTGCAGTGAGTTGGGCCTCACTCGGAGGGCTCAAAAAATCCATGTTGCGCACGCCCAGCCACCAAACGGCGATGGGCGCGGCGATGATTAGAAAGAGCGAGAGAAGCAAGGGAACACGCACGGACGGATACTGAGTGGTCGTGGGACCTGCGCAAAGCTGAAATCGATGGCGCACACCAGAAAGAACGCGGACAGCGTGCCCAAAACAAAACAAAAGACATCCCGTTGCGGGATGCCTTTTGTAGAAAAAATACCCGTGGTGGGCTGCCTCAGCCGTCGGATTTAACGAGCAGTGCCCGCTTGCCGACACGCTCACGGAGGTAATGCAACTTGGCTCGGCGAACCTTGCCCTTGTTGGTAACCTCGATTTTGGCGATACGCGGTGTGTGCAACGGAAACACGCGCTCCACCCCTTCGCCGTATGAGATTTTGCGCACAGTGAACGAGGCGTTCACCCCGCTGCCACGGCGGGCAATCACAATGCCGGCAAATATCTGAACCCGTTCCTTGCCGCCTTCCACCACCCGGGTGTGGACCTTGACGGTGTCGCCGATGTTAAATTCGGCCACGTCTTGCTTCAACTGCTCTTGCTCGATTTTTTTAATGATGTCCATGGGGTCCTCCTTCGCGGGAAATTGATACAGATATCGCGTCTCGGTCAGGGAGACCAACGGCGCGGGGCGGGAGAGCTAGAGGATGTGCGATGAAATTGCAACTGCGAAATTCATCCAAGTGGCGGATTTCCGTAAACTTTCTGCGGATCAAAGGTCAGCCCGGGTTCGGCAAACTCCAATTTGACCCCAGCGCCACTCCCATTCGCAAGCACCCGGCGGTAAAAACACGAGCCTCGCCCGCTGTGGCAGGCCCCGGCACCTATTTGCTCAACAAACAGAATAAGCGCATCCTGGTCACAGTCCGTGCGGATCTCAACAATGCGTTGAATATGGCCGGAAGTTGCCCCCTTGTGCCAGTACTCTTGGCGCGAGCGCGACCAATAGACCGCTTCGCCGAGTTGCAGGGTGCGCCGCAACGATTCCGCGTTCATATAGGCAAGCATCAGCGGCTCACGGGTGAGCGCATCCATTGCCAGCGCCGGTATCAGACCATCGACATCGAATTTCGGGGCAAAGGCCAGGCCTTCCTCGAGTTCGGCTTTGCTGCCACGAATGGCAAAATAAGGGGTGGAGTCCATGCCTAAAGCGTGCAATCCGGCCACAGGCTTGTCCAGCTCACATTTAGCAACACACATTTAGCGTTGCCAATTCCTCAATCCCGGTATTGCCTTGGGCGTCGGCAGCGACGCGGGTGTAGTTCAATGGCAGAACGTGAGCTTCCCAAGCTTGAGGTGCGGGTTCGATTCCCGCCACCCGTACCCGCTAGAAAATGGCCGTTTTTCCTTACATTTCAAGGGTTTGGCGGCCAAAACTAAAAACGGCAGGATTGCTAGGGGATGCACCGGAATGCGTGAAAGTGCGCTAAATTGAAGGTGTAAAAAGCTACAAAACGCTACAAATCCATTCCCCATCCGCCAACGCAACCGGGGGCACCGAGCACGGCCGAAAGCCGCGCAAGGACCTCCCGCCTGTCGGCCGATTCCAAGGATTGTTGAGATGAGGACAAATTGGAGCAAGCGGGCCAACTGCGGATTAAAGGATCAATTGCCAGGGTTCATTGCAAGGGCGGCAAAACGTCTCCCGACTCCAATTTTTTCTGCTGTTCGATAGCCTTTCGCCATGCCGGTGTCTGCTCTGGGTCGGCCATCGCTGGCTCGATTTTAAGCTCCGGGATGGTCAGATCCGTGAGCTTGGACTTTACTAACAGATCGCGAAAGACAACTCTCTCCTGCCTCATGAAGCCAGCCCAATCGGCATTTTGCAAGATAGCCGTCCCCGCCTCGGTTTCCCCCGCCAGGACCCGGGCGCAGCCTTCAAGGGCAAGTTTCATCATCGGGTCCACGCCCTTGCACTCGTGCAACTGCGGCAGCCGGGCAAGCGCGTCGTTCGGGCGATCGTCTAACATTTCAGCGAGCATCAGAGTGGAATTGAATTCTAGCCGCTTGGGGGCTTGCTCCAGCAGTTTGAGCTGAAACTTGATCACTTTGGCGGGTGTCATGACGCCGTGCAGCAGCGCGAGGTAAGTCAAATTGTTGAGTAAATCGGGGTTGGCCGGCTCGTAGTAGCATAGCGTCTCGTAGATGGTCAATAAATCCTCGCTGCGGCCCTTGGCTGCCAAGCCTTTCAACACCGGCAGTATGTCGCGGTAGAGCGGCAGCTCGCCCCAACCCAGGCGGTAGGCACCCACCCACGCGTCGAGGACCGCGTTACTGGCTCCGTAAATTTGGGCGACAGGGGCGATTTCGATGAAACGGTTGCGCTTGGTATTGGATGCCGCTTCGTTCAAGACTCGTGTCCAAGCGGAGTTAGCGGAGATCGGGTTGCCGGTTTTGGTGGCATGGATGGCCTTGACGATCTCAACTTCGACGAGATCAACCGCGTCGGGCGGGTGTGCCAGGGCGTCCACGAGCTCGTCGGTTTTGTCCGCCATTAGCAGCAAGGCGTGTAGGCGGGCGATATAGGCGTCGGCGCGGGTTAGAGCTAGGTCGGTCAGAATATTTGCCGCCAATATGCCCTTGCCATGGAGGATCAGCCAGTTGCCGAGCACCCCTGGATCACTGGCGAGGAAGCGGTCGATTGCCGATTGATAGAGAGTATCTGCCGCCTGTGGCCGGGCTTCCAGTGCGGGCGTCATGGCGGTAAGGTGGTGAATAGCCGTGGCTTTGGGCTGGCCAGCCAGCCAGGCTGGCAGATCAGGCAAGGCTAGGCCCGGGGCGAGTGCCCGCGGAATTTCTCCAAGCAGCAGCAAGGCCGCCAACGCTTGCTCGTCGGCTTTGGCGGCGATGAGGTCGGCGAAAATCCGCCGTGCCTCCGCTATGCGCCAGACATTGGGTCGTTGGCAAAGCGTGCGCAGCAACTCGAGGCGCACTGCGGGTCCAGTGTCCGGCCGGAGCGCGGCGCGCAGGCGTTTTTCTGCGGAGGATCCATCCCCGTGCCGGATCAGCAAGGGGGTGATGGTGGCGCAAAAGTCCGCTTCATTGCGCAATGCTTCTGGCAAAAGTGCGAAGGCACGCAGGGTCATCGCTTGCGGTGCCTGGAGCGCCATCAGTCGCAGCGCCCCGAGCCGATCATCATGGGTTGCCCGGGGATCTTTAAAAAACCGGGCGGCGTCCATGAAAGCCCATGGTTCACCGAGTTTTGCGCAGGCCTGGTTCCACACCCGGAACGCCTCGAAGTCATTGGGCCGGACCATCAGCACACTGCGGGCTTTGTCGCGAGCGGTGGCCCAGTTCGTCTGCAGTGCCGCTGTTTTGGCCGCCTCGAGGTTGCGATTCACCTGATAGCCGCGATACTTCCGGTAGGCCGGCTTGAGGGTAATGGCCAGTCCAATGAGCAGCACCAGAATGCCAAGTGAAAGCTTCAGTTGCTTGCGTCTGCGTCTCCGCGAAAGGGTTCTCCGAGGATCTTGATTTTTCACATTTTAAAGAAAGGGGAGCGGCGGCATGGGGCGTTCAGGATTCTGTTAATCCACTAGAAGTCCGAAGGACAGATCAACGGCGGGACAGCTACTTCTTGGCACCGCCATAAGCAAGTTTTTTTTCTTCAGATTGGGCGAATATTGTCAAGCCACAATTAGAAAAAACTTAGGAGACAATTAAAACTGACCACCGGCGTCAATCAGACCGGCGCGTTTATTGCAGAGGGAGCCGGGGCTGAGGTAGTTGCTGAGTTCTGACCCTATTGGCCGCGCTGGCTGGTGTAGTGCTCGGCTAGGCCGGTGGCGACGGCGTCGGCGTATTCCCGGAAGATTGAGGGGCGGGCTTTGCCGGCGATTTGGCGCAAGCCTTGGTAATCGCCGGCTTGGATGCGGGCGAAGTCGGTGTTGGAGTTCATCACGTAGGGCTCGGTGAAAATGACGGGGCACTGATAGAGCCGGTTAGCTAGCAGATTGCGCGCCCATAGGTAGGGTTGGTCGGGAATGGCTCGGGCGTTGGAGGCGCTTGGCGCGTACTGGAAAGGCGGCAGGCCGGTGGCGGCAGCCATGGCCTTGGCGACGCTGGCAGCGACGGGAATTTCTTCGTCGTGGCAGCGTTGAAGGAGTCGCTCAAGCAGGCCGAAGCGCTGGTCTGGAAGGGCCAACTCGTCGTCGCTGTAGGCACCATTGAGGAGGAAGTGGAGGTGGGAGTGCTCGACCATGATGGGGTTGGCGGCCGATCCCCAATTTTCGGCGTTGAAGTGGATGCAGAGGGCCAAGTCAGGCGTTAGAGAATGATTGACGAATTGGGCACGGGCGTGGATCTCGGCGGTGCGGTAGAAGAGCCGCTCGGCCAGTTTTACCGGAGGGGTGGTGGAGCCGGGCGGTGCGGATGATTGGGCGAGGGCAAGCAAATCCGGCGGACGCAGCGGGGTGAGGGGTTGGGTGTGATCGCGAACGAGTGAAACCTGGGCACCAAGGGCTTCGAGGCGTGGTTTGAGTAGCTCGGCAACTATAAGGGTGAGATCGCCTTCACATACCGGCAGCTGGTCAGAAACCTCGAATCGGCGCTCTTCCATGGTTGCCCAGATGCCGCCGATGTGGCCCGGATCGATCGCGATGCGGAGCCCAGAAAGCGGTTTCCCGGGGACTGCAGGCGGCAATTCGCGGGTGGCTCTCCAGTAGCGGGGAGCAGGGGAAGGCGGCCCGCCATTCGGGGCGAAGGCGAGGTGGAAAACATCCCCTGGTGGGGGCCGTCCGGTTTGGATGCAGGCCTCTTGATCATCGATCTCGATCCAGGTGCGCCAGCCGTTGCCGATGGTGAAAATCGAGGTTAGCAGTGTCTCAAATTCGCTGCGTTTGATCGTGTGTTGAAAGCGGGTGAGCGTCCCCCAATCCGGCGGCGTGCGCAGTGCGATGAGCGCCAGTTCGGCGGCGGAGGGTGGCTGTTTCCCGGGGCTGGGATGGCGTAGGATGAGCGCCAGCGCGGCGACGAGGGTGATGACGAGGAGCGGGACAATGAGCTTGCGGGGGCGGGGCATTTTGAGGGATTTAGGTTGTCGGCCGGAGCAGGATGTGGCTAGTTGGAGACCCCCGCCATACGTGCGGGTTAGAAATTTCCAATCATGTCAACGATCCGTATAATGTTTTTGGGGGATGTCGTCGGAGAGCCTGGCCGCAAGGCGGTTATTGAGCAACTGCCTTTGCTAAAACAGAGTGAAGGCTTGGATTTTATCATCGTCAATGGCGAGAATGCCGCGGGCGGGCGGGGGATCACACCAAGGATTGCCATCGACCTGTTGCGCGCCGGGGCAGCCGTCATTTCCACCGGCGACCACGTTTGGGATCAGGCGGAAATCGTCGGCTTTTTCCCCACCGAGCCGCGGCTCTTGCGGCCTCTGAATTATCCAGTCGGCACTCCGGGCAATGGCAGTGTGGTGCTGCAGACGGCCAAGGGCAGGGTTGGCGTGGTGCTCGTCCAAGGCCGCTCGTTCATGCAACCCCCACTTGATAATCCGTTTGTGGCCGCCGAAGCAGAGGTGGCCCGCCTCGCCTCCGATGGCGTGAAGGTCATCGTGCTGGAAATCCATGCCGAAGCCACCAGCGAAAAAATTGCCATGGGGCGCCTGTTGGATGGCACGGTGTCGATGGTTGTCGGAACCCACACCCATGTTCAAACGGCCGATGAAACGATTTTCCCGGGCGGTACCGGCTACCTGACCGACGCCGGAATGTGCGGGCCCGAGCAGTCCGTGCTTGGCAGAAGTATCGAATCCGTCATTTGGCGCCAAAAAACCGGCATGCTCACCCGCTTTCCCGTGGCCAAAGGACCGGTGCGTCTGTGCGGGGTTATCATTGATGTGGACGTTGCCACCGGGCATTGCGTGGCCATCCGCAGGTTCACGCTGGCGGTGCCGGAGACGGCAGCCCCCCCCACGGCGGCCCAACCAGAACTCAATTCCGACCTGAATTAAATTTTTTTACTTATTGAAGAGATTTTTTTTGACAAGGGCAATATTTTCGGTAAGCTCCGCCCGCTCTTCCCCAAATCTCTCCAGGGGTGCCGCGCCCAGTCCACTTCAAAGGACAGGACGCGGTGTTTTTGTCGGGTCGAAGGAAGCCAGCGATTCAGTATCATAGCTCGCGTAGCTCAGGGGTAGAGCGCATCCTTGGTAAGGATGAGGTCGGGGGTTCAATTCCCCCTGCGAGCTCCAGGGCTGCGTCCATATCACCATAACTCTCACGCGAACCAACAACCACCATGGCTAAAGAATCATTCCAGCGCAACAAACCCCACGTCAACATCGGCACCATCGGCCACGTTGACCACGGCAAAACCACCCTCACCGCCGCCATCACCGTCGTGCTGTCGGAAAAGGGACTCGCCAAAGTCAAAAACTATGCAGACATCGACGCTGCACCCGAGGAGCGCGAGCGCGGAATCACCATCAACACCGCCCACGTCGAGTACGAAACGTTGAAACGCCATTATGCTCACGTGGATTGCCCCGGTCACGCCGACTACGTGAAGAACATGATCACCGGTGCCGCTCAGATGGACGGTGCCATTCTCGTGGTGTCCGCTGCTGACGGCCCGATGCCCCAAACTCGCGAACACATCCTGTTGGCTCGCCAAGTGGGTGTTCCCGCCTTGGTGGTGTTCATGAATAAGGTGGACTTGGTTGACGATGCCGAGCTGCTCGAGCTCGTCGAGATGGAAGTGCGCGACTTGCTCTCAGTGTATGAATTCCCAGGCGATGAGATCCCCATCGTGATGGGCTCGGCCAAGGGGGCTCTGGATGGCGATGTTACCCAAAAGGAAAACATCATGAAGCTGATGGATGCGGTGGACTCCTATATCCCCGAGCCAGTGCGCGTCACCGACAAAACATTCCTGATGCCCGTCGAAGACGTGTTCTCCATTGAAGGACGCGGCACCGTCTGTACCGGCCGTATCGAACGCGGTATCGTTAAGAAAATGGAAGAAGTCGAAATTGTCGGCATTCGCGATACCGTCAAAACCACCGTCACCGACATTGAAATGTTCCGCAAGCTCCTCGACGAAGGACGCGCCGGCGATAACGTCGGCCTGCTCCTGCGCGGCTTGAAGAAAAATGACGTCGAACGTGGCCAAGTGATTGCCAAGCCCGGTAGCGTCAAGGGCCACATGAAATTCAAATCGGAAATTTATGTGCTCTCCAAGGAAGAAGGTGGCCGCCACACCCCGTTCTTCTCTAACTATCGTCCCCAGTTCTATTTCCGCACCACCGACGTGACCGGTAGCATCAAGCTGCCCGAAGGCGTCGAGATGGTGATGCCCGGTGACAATATCGAGCTGGAAGTCGAACTCATCACTCCCATCGCCATGGAGCGAACCATGCGCTTCGCCATCCGCGAAGGCGGCCGCACCGTCGGCGCCGGTCGCGTGGGTGACATCCTTGACTAATTTCAACCAGGCTCACGCAGTCGATGCGCGGGCCTGACCCTCTTGATGATGGGGCATCCCGGACCCACCCGGGCTGCCCCTGAGTCGCCTCAAAACGGCAGTAGTTCAATTGGTAGAGCATCGGTCTCCAAAACCGAGTGTTGGGGGTTCGAGTCCCTCCTGCCGTGCCAGCTTTTTTTTCGATCAACGTTACAAATTCATGCAGTTCTTGGAGTTTTTTAAAATTGGCGGGAGTTGGATCATATCTGGGATTGCCTATGCTCTGCTGGTCGTTGCATCGGTGGTGACCATCCGCAATTTCGCCACCATTTCGAGCTTCACCGGTGAGGTGAAGGGCGAGTTGCGCAAGGCGAGTTGGCCGTGGGAGTCTGATCCAAAGATCAAAGGATTCCGAAAATACAAGGAGCTAACCGACTCAACTGTGGTGGTACTCGTCGCAGTGATCCTGTTGGCTGGTTTTGTGCAGTTCTGGGATTTCTTCCATGTGTTGATCGTGTCGTTCTTCACCAATCTCGGGCGCTGAGGCCATTCGCCATTCGCTCGTTTCACCCATAGATTGTTCGCTGTCATGTCCGCATCCGACCCCGTCAAAAACCAGTGGTATGTTGTCCAGGTCCTCTCCTCTCAGGAGCAGAAAGTCCGTGACCGGATTCTTCGCCAAGCTGAGGCCGAAGAGATGACCGACTACATTCATGAGGTGCTGGTGCCCACCGAGATGGTGTCCGAAATCCGGCGCGGTAAGAAAACCGAAACCAAGCGCAAGTTCTTCCCGGGCTATATCATCGTTAACATGAATCTGATTAGCGCCGATAACCAGCTCGTCGAGAAGACCTGGTTCTTCATCAAGGAGATGGAGGGCGTCATCGGATTCGCTGGCACCAAAGACCGGCCCACACCGATGCGCCCCCGTGAGGTGGAAGCCATGCTTGCCCAAATCAAGGAGCGCGAAGAGCACACGCGCCCGGCTATCACTTTCGAAGTCGGCGACACCGTCAAGGTCGCCGATGGTCCCTTTCAAAGTCAGAATGGAATTGTCGAGGAAATTGATCCGGAGCGCGGCAAACTGCGCGTTTCGGTGAGTATTTTCGGCCGCAGCACTCCAGTTGAACTTGAATACTGGCAGGTTGAGCGTGCCTAACACGCTTCCGGCTGCGGGCCGGCCAACTCCGCTCCTTCACAAGTCCCTCTAACGTTATTGTAACCCCTCACTATCATGGCCAAGGAAGTCGTCAAAGTCATTAAGCTTCAAATTCCCGCGGGTGCCGCTAATCCGTCACCGCCCGTCGGTCCTGCCCTCGGTCAAGCCGGCGTCAACATCATGGCGTTCTGCAAGGACTTCAATGCCAACACTCAAAGCCAGGCTGGCGATGTGCTGCCGGTGGTCATCTCGGTCTATAAGGACAAGTCCTTTACCTACATCACCAAAAAGCCCCCCGCAGGCAATCTCCTCAAGAAAGCGGCAGGTCTTGCCTCCGGCTCCAAGGAGTCCAATAAAGTCAAGGTCGGTAAAATCACCAAGGAGCAATTGATGGACGTGGTCAAAATCAAGATGCCCGACCTCAATACCCGCGATCCCGAGGCTGCCGCGCGCATCCTCGCCGGCACAGCCCGCCAGATGGGCTTGGAGATCGAAGGCATGTAACCCCCCTCTCAGCCGGGCTTTCTAACAGGAGGTCCGGCACCCGCAGGAGAGTGCCACAACCGGTGGCATCCGAAAGCACTGCAAACCAATAATACCAATGGCCAAACACCGCAGCAAACGCTATCAAAAAGCAGTGGCACTTGTCGAAGTCGGCAAGTCCTACTCGTTAGATGAGGCAATCGGCATCGTGAAGCAATTCCCGGCGCCCAAATTCACCCCCACCGTCACCCTCTCCTTCCACCTAGGCGTGGATCCAAGGAAGAGCGATCAGATGGTGCGTGGTTCCGTATCCCTCCCTCATGGCACCGGTCGCAACGTCCGCGTCGCCGTGTTCGCCCAAGGCGTGGCAGCTGAAGCGGCTATCGCCGCAGGAGCCGAGCACGTCGGTTATGAAGACCTTATCAAGCGGGTGCAGGAAGGTTTCACCGACTTTGATTCTGCCATCGCCACTCCTGATGCAATGGCGGAAGTGCGTAAAATCGCCCGTATCCTCGGCCCCCGCGGGCTGATGCCCAATCCGAAAACCGGCACCGTCACTGACGACACCGCGAAAGCCGTTCGCGAAGTGAAGGCTGGCCGGATCGACTTCAAACTAGATAAGAACGGCAACGTTTCCGGTTCCATCGGCAAAGCGTCCTTTGATCCGGTGCAATTGTTTGAAAACGGCCGCGCCTTTGTTGATGGCGTGGTTCGGGCCAAACCAGCTGCCGCCAAGGGCAACTATATCCGCAGTGTCACCCTGGCTGCTTCAATGCTTCCCGGCTTGCCGCTGGAAGCCGCCACCTATACCAAAGCCTCTGCTTAAATCCCGGCCCGCCAATAACCATGAATCCTGATAAGAATATCATCATCACCGGCTTGCTGGAGCGTGTCAATGCCTCTCCCTATCTGATTGTCATTGATTACACCGGCCTCAAGGTCAAGCAGTTCACAGAACTGCGCAACCGCCTCTTCGCCGTCGGTGCCTCGTGCACCGTCGCAAAAAATAGCTACATGCGCAAGGTGCTTACCGAAGCCGGGTTGCCCGACATTGGTAGCGAACTCGTCGGTCAAACGGCCTTCGTTACCGGCGCAAGCGAAGTGTTTGCCGCTGCCAAGGCGATCAAGAACTTCGAGAAGGAGTTTAAGAAACCTGAAATGCGCGTCGGTATCCTCGGTAACGCCGTGCTCGATACCGCCAAGCTGCGCGCCATCGCCGATATCCCGTCCCGCGAGGCCGTGCTGTCGCAATTGCTCGGCACCATCAACGAGCCAGCAGCCCGCATCGCCCGCGTCATCAAAAACAAATTCAGCCCCGATGAGGAGCCCGTCACAGAAGCGCCAGCCGCAGAAGAGACCGCCGTCACCGCTGCCGAGTCACCCGAATAAAGATCTGAACTGATGGCGGCAGCGTCTCCGCGCCACCGCCTGAATGCCCAATGGTTCCTCGTCGGAGCGGCGGCTGCCGCTCTGAAATTCCCGGAGGCTCCGGGAGCGACGATACCGAACAAGGAGAATATAACATGTCAAACATTGCACAACTCGTAGAACAACTCGGCAAGCTCACCGTCCTGGAAGCTGTCGATCTCGTCAAACAACTCGAAGAAACCTGGGGCGTCTCCGCCGCCGCACCGGTCGCCATGATGGCGGGCCCGGCTGCTGCAGCCGAAGCCGTCGAAGAGAAGACAGAATTTGACGTCGTCCTGACCGACCACGGAGCCAACAAGATTGCCGTCATCAAGGTGGTGCGCGAAGTGGTTCCCGGCTTGGGTCTGGCTGACGCCAAAAAACTCGTCGAAAGCTCACCGGCGAAAATCCTTGAAGGTGTCGGAAAAGACGCCGCCGAGGCCGCCAAGAAGAAGCTCGAAGAGGCTGGTGCCAAGATCGAGATCAAGTAATTCAACCCGACGGATTTCCCCGGGACTGGCGCAAGCCGTCCCGGGGAGGTTCTGCCGAGATCGGCTCGAGATTCCAATCTATTCCTGTGCTTTCGCTCCGATCCCGTCACTCCTCTTTAACGACTGTAAATCACCCCCGCCTGAGACCGTCCGCGGCTCGGGCTTAACTTGTAAGAAAGAACACCACTAATTGCCATGGCTGAACGTCTCTATTTCGGGAAATTTGAGGAAGTCATCGAACCGCCCAACCTCATTGAGGTGCAAAGCCGGTCCTATGACGAATTCCTCCAGAAAGACGTGGCTCCCAGCGAGCGCTCGGATACCGGCCTACAAGCCGTGTTCCGCGAAGTCTTTCCTATTAAAAGCTATGATGAGGCCATTGACTTGGACTTCGTCACCTATGACATCGAAAACCCGAAGATTACCTCGTTAGATGCATTGCGCAACAGCGAGAGTTACAGCGCGGCGCTGTATGTAACCTTCAAGCTCAAAGATGAGACGGGCACAAAAAAGGAACGCGTTTACATGGGTGAATTGCCGATGATGACGCGCCGCGGTACCTTCATCATCAACGGTGCTGAGCGTGTGATCGTGTCCCAGCTGCACCGCTCACCGGGTATTTGCTTTGAGATTTCGCAACATCTCAACGGCAAACTCCTGCATTCCTTCCGCATCATTCCAGACCGCGGTTCTTGGCTCGAGGTGCAGTTTGATACCAATGATTTGCTCTACGTCTATCTTGACCGCCGCCGCCGTCGCCGCAAGTTCCTCGCCACCACCTTCCTGCGGGTGCTCGGCTATCCGACCGATCGCGATATCGTCAGTCACTTCTATGCGATGGAGAAACTCGCTTTGAGCGATAAAATGGACGAAAGCGAACTCGGCCACAAGGTGCCCTTCGAAGACGTTATCGACGGTGAGATGGTTGTCGCCAAGGCCTATGAGCCGCTCACCATTGGCATTGTTCGGCAGTTGCTGGCGCTTGGCCACAAGCAGGTAGAGGTTATTGACGGCCGTGAGGATGAAATTCTGCTCAAGTCGCTGCGCAAGGATCCGGCACGCGATGAGGAAAGCGCGCTGAAGGATATCTATCGGAAGTTGCGGCCCGGCGACCCGCCCACCGCCTCTAACTCCCGTGCGCTCCTCAAGCGTTTGTTTTTTGATCCCAAGAAGTACGACCTCACCCGCGTCGGCCGCTACAAGATCAATCAGAAACTCGGCATTCAGGTGGATTCCGACCAGCGTATCATGGTGCCCGAGGATTTTCTGGCCGCCGTGCGCTATATCTTGAAGTTGAAGAAGGGTGATGGCGTCATTGATGATATCGACCATCTGGGCTCGCGCCGTGTGCGTGCCGTCGGCGAACTCCTTGCCAACCAGTGCCGCGTCGGCCTCGCCCGCACCGAGCGTCTGGTCAAAGAGCGCATGACTCTTTTTGACGTGAACATTGAGGGCATGACCCCTCAGAAGTTAATTAATCCGAAGGCGCTGTCCGCCGTGGTTAGGGATTTCTTCGGCCGCAGCCAGCTCTCACAGTTCATGGACCAGACCAACCCTCTGGCAGAACTCACCCACAAGCGCCGCCTCTCCGCGCTCGGGCCAGGTGGCCTCAACCGCGACCGTGCAGGCTTTGAAGTGCGCGACGTCCATCCGTCCCATTACGGCCGCATCTGCCCGATTGAGACCCCGGAAGGTCCGAACATCGGTCTCATCAACTCGATGTGTACCTATGCCCGCATCAACGAGTTCGGCTTCATCGAAACCCCGTACCGGCGTGTTGTGGATTCACGCGTCACCAATGAGATTGAATACCTCACGGCCGACCAAGAGGAAAATTTCCACATCGCCCAGGCGAACAACCCAATCGACAAGGCAGGCAACTTCCAAACCGAGCGGATCACCGCCCGCGAAAAGGGTGGTGAGTTCATCGAAGTCGCCCCGGCCGAAGTTCACTACATGGACGTGTCGCCCAAGCAGTTGGTGTCCGTCGCTGCAGGGCTCATTCCGTTCCTTGAGCACGACGATGCGAACCGCGCGCTGATGGGCTCGAACATGCAACGCCAAGGCGTCCCGCTGTTGGTATCTGAGGCTCCGCTGGTGGGTACCGGGTTGGAAGGCAAGGCCGCCCGCGATTCGCGTGCAGTGGTTGTTGCCGAAGCTGACGGCATCGTTGCCGCAGCCACCGCTGAGATCATCGTGACTACACCTGATGGCACGATGCCCGTTGCGGATGAAAAATTCCTGAGCGACACCGAAGCGGTCAAGACGCACGTGGACAAGGGGATCATGGCCTATCCGCTGCGCAAATTCATGCGTTCGAATGCGGGTACCTGCATCAACCAGAAGCCGATTGTTCACAAGGGGCAGAAGATCAAGAAGGGCCAAGTGCTGGCCGACGGACCAAACACCGAAGACGGTGAGTTGGCCATTGGGCGCAACGTGTTGGTCGCCTTCATGCCGTGGAATGGCTATAACTTCGAAGATGCCATCGTCATCTCCGAACGCGTCGTCAAGGAAGATGTTTATACCTCCATCCATATCTCCGAATTTGACGTCGCCGCCCGCGATACAAAGCTCGGACCTGAGGAAATTACCCGCGATATCCCTAACGTCGGCGAAGATGCACTGCGCAATCTCGACCACGACGGCATCATCCGCATCGGCGCCGAAGTGAAACCCGGCGATATCCTCGTCGGCAAGATCACGCCAAAATCGGAAACCGAACTTGCCCCCGAAGAACGCCTGCTGCGCGCCATCTTCGGTGAAAAGGCCGCAGATGTGAAAGACACGTCGCTGCGGGTTCCATCAGGTTGCATGGGCATTGTCCAGGATGTGCGTGTCTCCGCTCATGGATTCGCCAAGAAACGCCACGAAAAAGTCGATCCGGGCGAATTGAAAAAACAGTTGAAGAAAATCAACGATGAGCACAAAAAGAAGGCGGACAAGCTCACGGATGATCTGACCGAGCGTTTGTCCGACATTTTGCTTGGCGAGAAGATCCCGTTGGATGTGGTCAATGCCCAATCCGGTGAAATCATCATCCCTGCCAACCGAAAGATCACCAAAACACTGCTGCGCAAATTGGCATCGGTTCACGACCACATCGAGATTGATCCGTCGCCCATCCGCAACAAGATCATCGAGATTATCACCTCCTTCGAAGCCCGCTTCCAGGAACTCGACACCGAGCGTGAACGCAAACTCGACCAACTCGAGAGCGGCACCGAAGTGGATCCGGGCGTCATCAAGGAAGTTAAGGTTTTCATCGCCGCCAAGCGCAAGCTCTCCGTCGGGGATAAAATGGCCGGCCGCCACGGCAACAAGGGCGTCGTCGCCACAATCGTTCCCGAAGAAGATATGCCTTTCCTGGCTGATGGTACTCCGGTGGATATTTGCCTCAACCCCCTCGGCGTGCCTTCCCGCATGAACGTCGGCCAGGTGCTAGAGACCCACCTTGGCGTCGCTGCAAAGGCCCTCGGCTTCAAGGTCGCCACCCCGATTTTCGATGGCATCAAGGAAGAAGTCATTTGGGACTTTATGAGCGAGGCCAAAAAAGTCGATGGTATCAACATCGTCGGTGAGGCTGGCAAGGCCCGCCCTCGCAAACCCGGCGAAGCGGAAACCCGCGGCTATACCTGGATCGGCGATGGCAAGGATGGCACCACCGGCGGCAAGTCCACCCTCTATGATGGACGCACCGGCGAAGCCTTCCACAACCCCGTCGTGGTCGGCATGATCTATATCCTTAAACTCGGCCATTTGGTCGCCGATAAGATCCATGCCCGCGCCGTCGGCCCGTACTCACTCGTCACCCAGCAACCGCTTGGCGGCAAGGCTCAGTACGGTGGCCAGCGCTTCGGCGAAATGGAAGTCTGGGCGCTCGAAGCCTACGGCGCTGCCTACACACTGCAGGAATTGCTCACCGTCAAGTCCGACGACGTGTTGGGTCGTACCCGCATCTACGAGGCCATCGTCAAAGGCGATAACAACCTCGAGGCCGGAACTCCCGAGTCCTTCAACGTCCTCATCAAGGAAATGCAATCCCTCGGCCTCGACGTTCGTCCCGGCCGCAAGGGTTCCACACACGGCTCAGGTATGACCGGTGGCCTCGATGATTACTCATTGGATGACCTCACCCTTTGATTTGAGCCCGCGAATTCTAACCCCTCCTCACTAACAATTTTTTCCTATCATGAGTGTTGACACCAACCTTCGCGAACTCTTCGGCGTTGACGAACGCCCGGAAGCCTTTGACCAAGTTTCCATCACCGTGGCCTCCCCGGAAATCATCCGGTCCTGGTCCAAGGGGGAAGTGAAAAACCCCGAAACCATCAACTACCGGACGTTCAAGCCGGAAAAGGGCGGCCTGTTTTGCGAGCGGATCTTCGGACCGACCCGCGACTGGGAGTGCGCCTGCGGCAAGTATAAGCGCATCAAACACAAAGGCGTCATTTGCGACCGTTGCGGCGTCGAGGTCACCCTCAGCCGGGTGCGCCGCGAGCGCATGGGCCACATCGAACTGGCCGTGCCGGTTTCCCATATCTGGTTCTACAAGTGCATGCCATCGCGCATCGGCTTGTTGTTGGATATCAGTGCCCGCCAGTTGGAGCGCGTTATCTATTACGAAGATTACATCGTCACTGAGCCGGGTAACACAGCCCTCGAACTCGGTCAGTTGCTAACTGAAACTGAGTTGCGCGAGGCGGAAGATACCTACGGCGACGGTTCGTTCCGCGCCGGCATGGGTGCCGAGGCCCTGCAGGACCTGCTGAAGCAAGTGGACCTAACCGCTTTGGCCAAGGTGTTGGAAGAGGAGTTGGCGACTACCCGTTCGAAGCAAAACCGGAAGAAGTTTGCCAAGCGTCTGAAAATCACCCAGGGGTTCGCAGCATCAAAATCGCGTCCCGAATGGATGGTTCAAACGGTGCTGCCGGTCATTCCGCCGGACCTGCGGCCATTGGTACCCTTGGAAGGCGGCCGTTTCGCCACCTCCGACCTCAACGACCTTTATCGTCGCGTCATCAATCGCAATAACCGCCTCAAAAACCTCCTGTTGCTTAAGACGCCCGAGGTCATCATTCGCAATGAAAAGCGCATGCTCCAAGAGGCCGTTGATGCGCTCTTTGACAACGGTCGCCATGGCCGTGCCGTCACCGGTGCCGGCAACCGCCCGCTCAAATCCCTCAGCGACATGCTCAAGGGCAAGGGCGGCCGTTTCCGCCAAAACCTGCTCGGCAAACGCGTCGATTACTCTGGCCGGTCGGTCATCGTGGTCGGTCCGGACCTCAAGCTCGGCCAGTGTGGCCTACCCAAGAAGATGGCGCTCACCTTGTTTGAGCCGTTCATCATCCGCCGTCTCAAGGAGCTGGGCTATTGCCACACCGTGCGCTCGGCCAAGAAGATGATTGATCGCAAGACCACCGAGGTCTGGGATATTTTGGCCGAAGTCACCAAGGGCCACCCGATCCTCCTCAACCGCGCCCCCACGCTGCATCGGCTATCCATCCAAGCGTTCGAGCCAAAACTCATTGAGGGTGAGGCGATCCGCGTCCATCCGCTCGTTTGTACCGCTTACAACGCGGACTTCGACGGTGACCAAATGGCCGTCCACGTCCCGCTTTCGGTGGAAGCCCAGCTGGAGTGCCGCCAGTTGATGCTCGCACCTAACAATATCTTCTCGCCCGCTTCCGGTCGTCCGATCACGGTGCCCTCGCAGGACATCATTTTGGGCACCTACTATCTGACGTGGGCACCGCTGCGCACCCAGAAGGACCGCGAAAAACAGGAGCATCTGCCGTTGTTTGAAAACGCCTCCGAAGTCGAGTTTGCTATCGCATCGCGCAAGATCGAATATCATTGCTGGATTCGCATCCGCAACCCCGACTACAACCGGGACACCTTGCTAGGCGACAAGGAGAGCAAAATCCTCGAGACCACTCCAGGCCGTGTCCGCTTCAATGAAATCTGGCCGTCAGGTCTGGGATTTGTGAATTACAACGTCGGCAAGAAACAGATCGGCGACATCATTTGGCGCTGCTATCAAGTTTCCGGGCAGAAAAAGACCGTCGAAACCCTCGATGAACTCAAGACCCTCGGCTTCAAGGAAGCCACCCGTTCCGGCACTTCGATCGGGATTGTCGATATGGTGATTCCCGAGGAGAAAAAGGATGTCATCATCAAAGCCTACGAAGACGTCGACAAGGTCACCAAGCAATATCGCAACGGTGTCATCACCGATGGCGAGCGCTATCAGAAGATCGTCGATGTGTGGACCCACGCCACCGACACCATCGCCAATGCGCTCTATCGCAAGATCGAGCACAACGATGGCAAGGCCAAGGCCAGTCCCTTGTTCATGATGGTGGATTCCGGTGCTCGTGGTAACAAGAGCCAGATCAAACAGCTCGGCGGCATGCGCGGGTTGATGGCCAAGCCGTCCGGTGAAATTATTGAGCGGCCGATTATCTCGAACTTCCGCGAGGGACTTTCGGTGCTGGAATACTTCATTTCCACCCACGGTGCCCGCAAAGGTCTGTCTGATACCGCGCTCAAGACTGCGGACTCCGGCTACATGACCCGCAAACTTGTCGATGTGGCGCAGGACGTGATCATCACCCATCAGGATTGCGGTACCGTCAACGGAATCACGGTTGCGGCTATCGTTGATGGCGATGAGGAAGCGGCTTCACTCTCGACGCGCATCTATGGCCGCGTCTCTGGCGAGCAGATCAAGGATCCGGTCACCGGCGAGATTATCATCAACATCGATGATATCGTCAACGAACGCCAGGCCGCAGCTATCGAAAAAATCGGTTGCCTCAAACTCAAGATCCGCTCGGTCCTCACCTGCGAATCGGATCGCGGTTGCTGCGCCAATTGCTATGGCCTGAATCTGGCCACCAGCAAACCGGTGAAGATCGGCGAAGCCGTCGGCATCATCGCTGCCCAGTCCATCGGCGAGCCCGGTACCCAGCTGACGATGCGTACCTTCCACGTCGGTGGGGTGGCAGCGGCGACTTTCAAGCAACCTATCATCAAGGTAAAACACACCGGGCAATTGGTGTACAAGTCCATGCGCACTGTGCAGTCCGCCGACGGTCATTGGGTCGTGCTCAACAAAAACGGCACCATCTCTATCCGCGGCAAGGACGGCCTTGAACTGGAAAGCCATAACATCGTCATCGGCTCCATCATCTCTATCAAGGACGGCGAGGACGTCAAGAAGGGCGACACCGTCGTCACTTGGGACCCCTACAACGTGCCGATCCTCACTGAAAAGGCGGGTCGCGTCGAGTTCCGGGACATGATTGCGGGCATCACCGTAGCGAACGAAACCGACAAGGAAACCGGCAAGAAGGGTGTGGTGGTCACCGAGCACAAGGAAGACCTTCATCCTCAGGTGGTCATCTTTGACGAGATTACCAAGGAGATTAAGGCGAGCTATTCTATTCCCGTCGGCGCTCATCTATCCGTCAAGGAAGGTGACATCGTCCACGGCGGTATTCAGCTGGCCAAGACGCCGCGCAAGGTGGCGCGCACCAAGGACATCACCGGTGGTCTGCCGCGTGTCGCCGAACTCTTCGAAGCGCGCAAACCCAAGGACTCCTGCGTCATCGCCAAAATCGATGGTGAGATTTCCTTCGGCTCCAACGTCCGCGGCAAGAAAAAGGTTGTCATCACGGATCCGAGCACTGGCGAGCAAGTCGATCATTTGGTGCCCATGGGCAAACACGTCGTCGTTACCGATGGCGACCAGGTGAAACGCGGCGACCAAATCACAGAAGGACCGGTATCCCCGGAAGATTTGCTGGAAGCTTGCGGCGCTCAGGAGCTTCAGGAGCATTTGGTCAACGAAGTGCAATCCGTCTATCGCGTCCAAGGCGTGGAAATCAACGACAAGCACATCGAGGTCATTGTCCGGCAGATGCTGCGCAAGGTCAAAATCACCGATCCAGGCGATGCCGACCAATACCTTTGGGGCGATCAAGTGGACCGTTCCACCTTCAAGCGCGTCAATGCAGAGATCATCGCTAACGGCGGCAAGCCTGCCGAAGGTGAGCCGGTCCTGCTAGGCATCACCAAGGCATCATTGGAAACCGATTCGTTTATCTCCGCCGCATCCTTCCAAGACACCACCCGCGTCCTCACCGAAGCGGCTACCCTCGGCAAGGTCGATTACCTCACCGGCTTCAAGGAAAACGTGATCATGGGCCATCTCATCCCGGCCGGTTCCGGTTTCCATTGCCACCGCGATGCAACGTTCGAGTTTACTGTCGAGGAGCCCGAACCGATCATCATTCCCAAGGAAATCTTCGACGAAGACGAGGACTCCACCACCGCCTGAGTCCGGCGATCCAATCAAGAAACCCCGGCCCGCGTCCCGCAGGCCGGGGTTTTGTTTGAGTGTTAGGCACAGATCCCAGCGTTCGCCCTCAAGACGGCCACATCGTCAAGCAAGCTGGATATACACCCTCAACAGTTGGTTCATTTCACCGGGATGGATGATAGAAGCCTGGGCCTCAGACGTGACAATACACTGGTCCGATCGGACCAGTGTATTGTCGCGAAGGATGGGCAAACCGCAGTATTGGCCTTATTTCAGGGATTCGAACCTGCTGGATGCATTAGCATGATTGAGACCAAACACTAAGTCCTAAAGAACAGAATATCTCTTCCGCTGCAGCGCTCACAGAGACGCCGCTATAATGCGCATGGTTGGAGGCAGGTGTTCTGAGGCTCAGGCCAGCCACAGGCGGGCGGTGGCGGCATCCGCCACGATCTGCTCACGCAACAAATCAATCGACGCAAACCGTTCTTCCGCTCGAAGGAATTGCACAAACCCAACCTCGATCTCGCAGCCATATAGATCGCCGGAAAAATCAAACAAATGCACTTCCAGGATCCGCGTCGTGCCATCCACCGTAGGCCGCACACCGAGGTTGGCCACAGCGGGTCTGGCCACACCATCCGCCAGTGTGACGCGCACCGCCCAGACGCCATCGGGCGGCGTCAGTTGCTCGCCTACGGCGACGTTGGCAGTCGGAAATCCCAGCTGACGGCCGAGTCGGCGGCCTTCGATGACGGGGCCTGAAATGGCATAGTCCCGGCCCAGCATGCGGGCGGCAGCGGCCAGTGAGCCATCGCGGATGGCCTGGCGGATGCGGGTGCTGCTCACCCGCTCGCCATCGACCATCACCGGCGGCACTGTCTCTAACTGGAAACCGGCAGCGGCGGCCTGGAGCCGCAAAAATTCGACATCACCGCCACGCCCGCGGCCAAAGCGCCAATCATCGCCCACTGCCAGCGTGTGGATCGGCGACGCCAGCAATTGTTTAACAAAGTCCTCGGCAGCCAGCCCGGCGAGTGCCGCATCAAAGCGCAACGCCACAAACAGGCCGATGCCTAGGTCTTCAATGATTTTCGCCTTGTGTGGCAGTGTCGTGAGTACCGCGCTGGGCGCTTGGCCTGGGGCAAGCAGGCGTGCCGGGTGTGGATCAAAGGTCATCACGCCAGCCAAGCCACCCCTGCTGGCTGCGGCGGCGACGGCGCGTGCGATGACCGTTTGATGGCCCACGTGGACGCCATCAAACATTCCGAGAGCCAAGTGCAAGGGCACTCCCAAGGCTGGCAGTTCATCCAAGCGGTTTCGTATCAGCATGCCCGTTGATAGCCCGGCCAAACCCAAACGGAAACCATAATCTCAAAGGCCCCGCCTGAAATATGCGCCTCTTCCCCGACGTATTTGCCATCCCTGCCACCACCCTGCACTTAACAGCATGCCGCGCCGCACAGTGTCGGGATTCATCCATCCCCTGATCCCTCACCCATGAGCCAAGAGCCCGAACCGGAAAAGCACCACAACGAGACAACTCTCGATGACGTCAAGCAACTCGGCTTATGGGCCGCACTGGGTAGCCTCGGCTATGTCTTCTGGATCGTCGGTGGCATGGAAATGGTCGAACGAGCGGCATTCTACGGCGTCAAGGCCGTGTCCAACTTGTATGTAACCCGCGCCAAAAGCGATGGCGGGCTGGGTGAGACGATGGCCACCTATGGCACCCTGATTGCTATCTGGGGACTGATCCAGTCCGGGGGCTCGATTTTCACTGGCGGGATTTCCGATCGCTACGGCTACAAGCAGACGATTTTTGTGGCCACCATCATCCAGAGCTCGGGCTATCTGCTCATGGCGTTCAACCCGAGTTATTGGGGGTTTTTCGCCGGGGCGATGTGCCTGGGTTTGGGCACCGCCATCTTCAAGCCCGGCATCCAGGGAACGCTGATTCGCAGTTGCACCCGAACTAACAGCTCCGTTGCGTGGGGCGTCTTCTATCAAATCGTTAACATCGGTGGCTGGATCGGGCCGCTGGTTGCCATGTGGATGCGTGAAAACTGGGGTTGGAAATACGTCTTCTTCACCAGTTCCATCCTTATTTGCCTCAACTTTCTGCTGCTGTTCACCTATCAGGAACCCGGCAAACAGGAACGGCTAGAGCGCCGCGCGAAGGTAAAAGCCGGGCATGTTCGGGAGACGAGCCTGTGGAAGGAGTCGTTGCAGGAACTCAAAAAACCCCACCTGCATTATTATCTGCTGATTTTCTCACTGTGGTGGTTCATGT
>CAIKHZ010000348.1 GCA_903827375.1 Akkermansiaceae bacterium | reverse complement strand
CGCCGAAGATGATGAACTCAATCAGTTGCACGCCGAATTGCAGGTGCTCCGCAAGGCTATCGAGCAGACCGCCAGCATGATCGTCATCACATCCCCCGCAGGCGACATCGAATATGTGAACCCTGCGTTTGAAACCATTACGGGCTATAGCACCAGCGAGGCAATTGGCAAGAATCCCAATATTCTCAATTCCGGCGAGCAAAGCCTTGCATTTTATCAGGATCTCTGGTTGTCTATCAAATCCAGCCGGGTCTGGCGGGGTGAGTTCCACAATCGCCGCAAGGATGGCTCGCTCTACTGGGAATCGACGTCCATCTCCCCGATTGTTAACAGCATTGGAGAAATTACCCATTTTGTTGCTATCAAGGAAGATACCACTGCCCGGAAAACGATGGAAACCCGGCTGCTGGAGGCGTTGGACCGCGCGGAAGCGGGGAATCGTGCGAAGCGTGAGTTTTTGACCATGATGAGCCACGAGTTGCGCACACCGCTCAACGGGATTCTGGGAGCCGCAGAGATTCTTGGTGAATTCCTAACCGATGCCGAACATGCTGAATGGGTGAACGTCATCGCCCAAAGCGGCCAATCCCTCACCAAACTCGTCGATGATATCATCGGCTTTGCCAACCTCGAAAAAGACAACTTCAAGCTGGAATCCGGGCCGGTGCTCATCGCCGATCTGGTGGATCTCTCCTGCAAGGAAATCTCAAAGGCCGCCGCCGACAAGGGTCTTGATTTCCACTGTGAGATGGCTCCTGACCTGCCGCAATACCTCGTCGCTGATAGATCTCGCGTCAGCCAGATCCTGCGCAACCTGCTGGATAACGCCGTGAAATTCACCCTGCGCGGTTCGGTGAATCTGCGTTTGGCATGTGCCACTGTGGACGGGCGGGAGTGGCTGGAATTCGCCATCACGGATACCGGGCTGGGAATTGCGGCCAGGCAACTCGACTTCATTTTCCAGCCATTTACTCAGGTGGACTCATCCATGCAACGCTCATATGAAGGTGCCGGCCTCGGCTTGGCCATCGCAAAACAACTCGCCCGTGTCATGGGCGGCTCGATCAGCGTCACTTCCAATCTCAGCCAAGGCAGCACTTTCATCCTGCGTCTGCCTCTTGTGCCTACGCCACGGACCTGACCCGCCAGCGGAATTCCTGACAATTTTCTTGGCAGCGTGGCTTGGGTTGGTAGGGTGCTGCGCTCACCGGTCACCTATTTTGCCATGATATCCGTTTTCTGCCAGCACCCGCGACAATCCTGTCGCGCCTCCGTAGCCACACTCTTGGATCGGAGGTCCTGCCATGCATAACATCATTCGCCAACTCGATGAGAAGCGGGCACGGGCTGCGATGGGCGGTGGTGCCAAGCGCATCGCGGCGCAGCACGCCAAGGGCAAGTTGACGGCCCGAGAGCGCATCGAGATATTGCTTGATGAAGGTTCATTCGAAGAGTGGGACATGTTCGTCGAACACCGCTGCATGGATTTCGGCATGGATCAGGAATCGGTCCCTGGCGATGGAGTTGTCACTGGCTTCGGCATGATCAGTGGCCGCCCAGTGTTCGTCTTCTCACAGGATTTTACCGTCTTCGGCGGCTCGCTCTCGGAAGCTCACGCTGAAAAAATTTGCAAGGTGATGGATCACGCCATGAAGGCCGGGGTGCCGGTCATCGGCCTCAATGATTCCGGCGGCGCACGCATTCAGGAAGGTGTTGCCTCGTTAGGTGGCTATGCCGAGGTGTTCCAGCGCAACGTGATGGCTTCGGGGGTGATCCCGCAAATTTCGGTGATCATGGGCCCCTGTGCGGGCGGGGCGGTGTATTCTCCGGCGATGACTGACTTTATCTTCATGGTCAAGGACTCATCCTATATGTTTGTCACCGGCCCGGAAGTCGTCAAAACAGTCACCCACGAGGATGTTACCGCCGAAGAACTCGGCGGCGCAATCACCCATACCACACGCTCCGGGGTGGCAGATCTGGCGTTCGAAACGGACGTCGAGGCACTGCTGATGGTGCGCCGATTCTTCAACTACCTGCCGCTCAATAACCGCGAGAAGGCCCCCCGGCGCCAAACGACCGATACTGCGGACCGCCTCGAAATGTCGCTCGACACACTGGTGCCGGACAATCCTAACAAACCCTATGATATCAAGGAATTAATTGTCAAGGTGGTGGATGACTTCGAGTTTTTCGAGTTGCAGCCGGATAATGCAAAAAACATTGTTATTGGTTTGGCCCGGATGCAAGGAGCGCCGGTGGGCATAGTTGCCAATCAGCCGCTGGTGCTGGCTGGTTGCCTGGACATCAAGAGTTCGATCAAGGCTGCACGGTTTGTCAGGTTTTGCGACGCGTTCAATATTCCGGTCCTAACATTTGTGGATGTGCCGGGCTTCATGCCAGGCACGGCCCAAGAGTATGGTGGCATCATCACTCATGGAGCCAAGTTGTTGTATGCGTACGCCGAGTGTACGGTGCCCAAAATCACCGTCATCACCCGCAAGGCGTACGGCGGTGCTTATGACGTGATGAGTTCCAAACACCTCCGCGGCGACGTCAACTTCGCCTGGCCATCGGCAGAAATCGCCGTCATGGGCCCCAAAGGCGCCGTGGCTATCATCTTCCGCGACGAGAAAAATGACCCGGAAAAACTCGCCGCCCGCGAACAGGAGTACCGCAGTGCCTTTGCCAACCCGTTCATCGCCGGACGCCGTGGCTACATCGACGACGTGATCATGCCCCACGAGACGCGCAAACGCATCTGCCGCAGCCTCGCCATGTTGCGCAATAAACGCCTCGAAAACCCCTGGCGAAAACACGGCAATATCCCGCTCTAACATGTTTAAGAAAATCCTCATCGCCAACCGTGGCGAAATCGCCTGCCGAATCATCACTACCGCCCGCCGCATGGGCATCGCCACGGTGGCGGTGTATTCCGACGCCGACCGCGATGCGCGCCACGTCATGCTCGCCGATGAGGCCGTCAACATCGGTCCGCCGCCGCCACGCGAATCCTATCTTGCCAGCGAAAAGATCCTCGCAGCCTGTCGGGCCAGTGGCGCCGAGGCGGTGCATCCGGGGTACGGGTTTCTATCGGAAAATGCCGACTTTTCGCGGCAGGTCGAGGAGGCTGGTCTAACGTTCATAGGTCCCAAGTTTGCGGCCATCGCCGCGATGGGTGACAAGATCGCGTCCAAGAAGTTGGCGTTTGCTGCCAAGGTCAACACGATTCCCGGTTGCAACGAGGTGGTTATCGATGCCAGTGACGCCGCTCGCATCGCCGGGGACGTCGGCTATCCGGTGATGATCAAGGCGTCCGCTGGCGGCGGCGGCAAAGGTCTGCGCATCGCCCACAACGACGAAGAGGCGCGCGACGGTTTTGAGGCGTGCCGTGCCGAGGCGCTGACGAGCTTCGGTGATGACCGCATCTTCATTGAGAAATTCATCGAGGAGCCGCGTCACATAGAGATTCAAGTGTTAGGCGACGGACATGGCAATGTGGTGCACTTGTTTGAGCGCGAATGTTCGATTCAACGGCGGCACCAGAAGGTCATTGAAGAGGCCCCGTCGCCATTTTTGGACGAGGCGATGCGAAGCGCGATGGGTGACCAAGCGGTGGCGCTGGCCAAGGCCGTGGGTTATGAGTCGGCGGGCACAGTTGAGTTTATTGTAGGAAAGGACCGCGGGTTCTATTTTCTCGAAATGAACACCCGGCTGCAAGTTGAGCATCCGGTCACCGAAATGATCACCGGCTTGGATCTGGTCGAGTTAATGATCCGGGTGGCGGCTGGCGAGGCGCTGCCGTTTCAACAGGACGAGTTGAAGATCCGTGGCTGGGCGATTGAGTGCCGCATCAACGCCGAAGACTCGCTTCACGATTTTCTGCCCTCCATCGGCCGCATCGTGCGCTACCAACCGCCGGAATCCGTCGCCGGTTGTGTGCGGGTGGATACCGGCGTGTATGAGGGAGGTGAGATTCCCATGCACTATGACTCGATGATCGCCAAAGTCATCTGTCACGGCGCGACGCGTGACCAGGCAATCGGCCGGATGCGTGATGCCCTCAATGCCTTTGTCATCCGCGGGGTTGCATCTAACATTGCTTTTCAGGCTGCGCTGGTGCGCCACCCGCGCTTCGAGCAAGGGCGGCTGACGACGGGTTTCATCGCCGAGGAATATCCTAACGGGTTTCACGGTTCCGATTTATCGCCGGAGGGAGCGGAGTTTCTAGCGACGATGGCTGCGGCGGTGCACCGCATCTATCTGGAACGGGCGTCACGCATCGAGGGCCAGGTGCCGGGCCATGAGTTGTGCATTGGCGAGGAGTTTGTGGTTGTGGGCAACGCCGCCGAACGTGAGGTGCAGGTCCAGCGGGTGACCCATGGTTGCGATGTGCGCATTGATGGCCGCACCCATGAGGTACGAAGTGTGTGGCGTTTTGGTGACATTCTGATGCGCGGCACCTTTGATGGGGCGCCATTCTGCGTGCAAGTTGAGCGGCCCGGCCTGCGCTACCGACTCACCTGCATGGGTGTGCAAATTGAATACTCAGTGATGCCTCGGCGCGCCGCTGAGTTGCTGCGCCGGATGCCTCGCAAGCTGCCACCGGACACTTCCAAGTTCCTGCTCTCACCCATGCCCGGCCTGTTGGTCAACGTGGCGGTTATAGCCGGCCAGGTCGTCCAACCCGGCGAGCGATTGGTGGTCATCGAGGCCATGAAAATGCAGAATACTCTTCACGCCGAACGCGGCGGCACCATCGCCGAGGTGCTCGCAGAACAGGGAACGAGCCTCGCCGTGGATCAACCGATCCTGCGCTTTAGCTGATGGAGGCGTACGATGTGATCGTTGTGGGAGCCGGCGCGGCGGGCATGCTGGCGGCGGGGCGGGCGGCTGAGCTGGGCGGCAAGGTGTTGTTATTGGAAAAAATGGAGCGTGCGGGTCGCAAGATATTGATCAGCGGCAAGGGCCGCTGCAATATCACGAACGATGCCCCGCAAAGCGAATTTCTCAAGCATATCCACCCTGATAGTTCGTTCCTCCAGCATGCCTTCGACGGATTTTTTTCCCATGATATCATTCGTTTGTTAGGCGAGCACGGTTGCACGACGGTGGTGGAGCGCGGGGCGCGGGTATTTCCGACGTCCAACAAGGCGGCGGATGTCGTGCGAGCCCTGCTGCAGTGGGTGGAGCGCCATCATGTGGATATCCGCTATCGTCACAAAGTGGAGAGCTTGCTAATCCAAGACGGGCAGGTCGCAGGTTTGCGGGTACACACGCCGCATGGCAGCCAGAGCGTGCATGCCAAGAGCCTCATTTTATGCACAGGCGGCAAGTCGTATCCAGCGACCGGCTCGGATGGCGATGGCTATCGATTTGCAGCGGCTGCCGGGCACGGGATCGAGACACCGCGGCAGGCGTTGGTGCCGCTGGAGACAGCGGGGGACTCCGCGTCGCGCTTGCAGGGCCTGAGTCTGCGCAACGTCAACGCGGTGGTGTGGGTCGATGGCAAGAAGACGCGCGAGGAATTTGGCGAGTTGATGTTCACCGAGTTTGGGATGTCTGGGCCGATCGTGCTGACCTTGAGTCGGTTTGTGGTGGATGAATTGCGCAAGAAATGCCACGTCGAGTTGGCGGTGGATTTGAAGCCCGCGCTGAATGAAAGCAAGTTGGACAATCGGCTGCTGCGCGACATCCATGAGTACGGGACCCTGCGCATGGAGGGGCTCTTCCGGAAATGGCTGCCGGCCGCATTGATCCCGGTGTTTGGAGAAAGATCCGGGGTGGCCGCCAGCAAGCAAGGCCAGCAGCTCAGCCCGGCTGAGCGTCGGAGGATATTGTTGCTCATGAAGGATTTTCGCTTCACCGTCACCGGTTGCCGACCGTTCAAGGAGGCCATCGTCACCGCCGGCGGGGTGCTCACCTCCGAGATTGATTCCCAAACCATGGAATCCAAACGAGTCAGAAACCTGTATTTCGCTGGCGAGCTCATCGATCTGGATGCAGACACCGGGGGCTACAACCTCCAGCTCGCCTTTTCCACCGGCTGGCTCGCCGCCGATGCTTGCATGCGCCGCAGCGATTGAGCGGCTACCACCCTCAGCCTTTGGTCTGTGGTCCTTGGTCTCCAACCTCAGTATTGAACCTCAAAACAGCCACTGGGTCGAGTAGATACTGCAAACGCCCACTGAAAATTCCGAAAAAAGCAGGAAACCTGTTGAGCGGAGTCGTTTGCGGAAACCGCTCTCAGGTGTCAGTTGGATTTTTTGCGTCAAAGGCTCCTACACCTTCTCAAGCAGTTTTTCCACCTTGCGGGTGGTAGTTGCCGTGTGCTTGCCGTCGGCCAATTTTGCAGTGTCGAGGACCAGTTTCAAACCGGCGAGGGATGCCTCGGCTGCGGCGAACGATTCCTTTTCACCGCCGTATTTCTTGTCGGAAAAATACTTGGTGAACGTCGCTCCTTTGCGGCTGATGGACAAACGCCAGCCTTGGAAGCCGGTGGTTTCGTAGGTGAAGCGGGTTAGGTTCTTGATTGATTTCATGTTGGTGGGGATGGTGTCTTTGGTTTTGTAATTTCTCTATCCGCGACATGTCTAGCTGTTATGTGTAAGTTAGTCAAAGTTTTTTTTGAGGGGAAATTTTCGAAATAGATATCCGCTGAAAAATCCTCTTGCGTTGGGGGCGGGTTTGCGACAGCCTCCGTGCACCCAAGGCGGCTTGGCGGAATTGGTAGACGCGCTCGACTCAAAATCGAGTTCTAACGAGTGTGGGTTCGAGTCCCACAGCCGCTACTTTAGAAGCTGATTGATTCGCTGTTGGAGGGGGCGAGGTAGGCTGAGGGCTGCACGAGAAAGCCACCTTCAGGCTTGAGCGAGTTTTTTATTCCTGCCGTATGCCAGCCACCCGCACCATAGGAATCATAGCCGGTAACGGTGTTTATCCGGAAACTTTCATCGCTGCCGCTAGGAAGCAGGCCCCAGGTGTCCGCCTGGTAGCGGCCGCCTTCGAAAATGAAACCAAGCCCGAACTCGCCCGTTTGGTGGAGTCCATTGCATGGTTGCGGGTTGGCCAACTCGGGAAAATGCTTAAATTTTTCCGTAGTGAAGGGGTGAGTGAGGCGGTGATGGTGGGGCAGATTGCGCCGAAGAACTTATTTGACCTGAGGCCGGACATTCGGACGTTGATGTTATTGGCGCGGCTGAAGGAGCGCAATGCGGAGACCTTGTTTGGGGGGATTGCCGGAGAACTGGCGAAGGACGGCATCACACTGCTGCCAGCGACCACCTTTCTTGATGACCACCTGCCGGGACCCGGTCACGTTTGCGGGCCCGCATTTTCCAAGCGGCAGTTATCGGATGTGCAGTTTGGTTTGCGCATTGCAAAAGCCACAAGTGCTCTGGACATTGGCCAGACGGTGGTGGTTCGCCATGGCACGGTGTTGGCAGTGGAGGCATTTGAGGGAACCGACGCCTGCATCCGGCGCGGCGGTGAGTTAGGCAGAGGCAGGGATGTCCTGCTGGTCAAGGTATCAAAGCCGCAGCAGGATTTCCGGTTCGACGTGCCGGTTATTGGCCAACAGACGCTGGAAACCTGCGTTGCGGCCGGCGTGAGCGGCATAGCCATAGAGGCGGGGCGAACCTTGATGTTGGAACGGGCCGCTGTCGAGCATCTCTGCCAATTGCACAAAATCGGCATTCATGCCGTGGTCTGAGGCATGTATAAGGCGAGGAGTTCCTCCGCCCGATCGGCGGCGACACCTTCGTGGAAATCATCGTTGACCATGCACACCGGGGCACTGCCGCAGGAGGCAAGGCACTCGGCAAATTCGACGGAGAAATTTCCGCAGGGAGACACCGCGATGGGATGGTGGTGAGGGTCGCACTGCGACCGGTCGATGCCCGTGAGTTCGCACAAGCGCTCCATGAGTTGGTGGCTGCCGCCCATAGCGCAGGACAGCGTGCGGCAGACGCGAATGTGATACTTGCCTGGAGCCGTTTGCCGAAACCCCGGATAGAAGCTAACCACTTCTAGCACCTTGATCGGCTCCAATTCGAGGCTGGCGGCAACCCAGTCGATGGCAGCGGCGGAGATGTATCCGAAGTGATGCTGGACGAGGTGGAGCAGCGGCAGGGTTGCTGATCGTTTGTTAGACGGATAATGAGAAATCCGCTCGGCGGCCTCCGCGGCCAAACCGGCTGTCACCGCAAAGGGCGTGAAGTGTGGCGTGCCCGGCGTGGCGTGCGAGGCGATGGATTCGTCAAGAATAGAATGGGACATAGACCGATGCGGAGAGTGGGTGGGTAGGTCGGTGGATGATTGATTCGTAAAGGCCAAAAGCCCAGCCCTCAGCGGTCGCACTCGCCCATGACGAAATCCAGGGAGCCGAGGATGGCGGGGACGTCGGAGACCATGTGGCCGGGCAACAGGCGTGAGATGATGGACAGGTTGCAGAACGAGGGGCTGCGGATTTTGAGTCGATAGGGGACACCGCCGCCTTTGGAATGGATATAAAATCCGAGTTCGCCTTTGGGGTTTTCCGCAGCAAAATAGATCTCGCCCGGCGGTGCGTCGATGCCCTGAGTGGATACCATGAAGTGATGGATGAGTTCCTCCATGGACATGAGCACCCGCTCCTTGTTGGGCAACATGCTCTTCGAATCGGCGAGGTTGACCGGGCCCGATGGCATTTTGTCGAGCACCTGGCGGCAGATGGAAACGGCTTGGCGTACCTCCTCCATGCGCACCTGATAGCGGGCATAACAATCGCCCTCCTGGGCCACAGGCACGTCAAATTCGTAATTTTGGTAGCCGAGGTAGGGGCTATCCTTGCGAAGGTCGCGTGGTACGCCGGAACCGCGCAGGTTGGGGCCGGTCATGCCCCAAGCGACCGCAGATTCAGGACTGATCACGCCAATGTCCATCATCCGGTCACGGAAAATCTTGTTTTTATCGAGCAATTTGGAGACCTCATCCAAGGCGACGAGGCAATCGTGGAGGAAGCTTCTAACGGAGGCTTCAAATCCTGGCGGCATGTCGCGGAGTTGGCCTCCGACGCGGGTGTAGGAGGTGGTGAAGCGTGCGCCGGTGAGTTGTTCGCAGAGGTTGTGGACTTTTTCCCGCTCGGTCATCGTGTAGAGAAATACCGTCATGGCACCGACATCCATGGCACACACACCGATGCCCAATAAATGGGATGAGAGCCGGGCCAGTTCGCAGCAGAGGACCCGCAGGGCCTGGCCGCGTGGCGGTAGCGTCCAATCCATGAGTTTTTCCACGGCGCAGGCATAGGCGACGTTGTTGGCCAATGGTGCCAAGTAGTCGAGGCGATCGGTGTAGGGCACAAACTGGTTGTAGTGCATGCTCTCCGCGATTTTTTCGTCCCCGCGGTGGAGGAATCCGATGTCCGGGCTGGCGGAATGGATGATTTCCCCGTCGAGTTCCAAAATGAGTCGCAGCACGCCGTGGGTGGCGGGGTGGGAAGGGCCCATATTGAGGACCATGCGTTCGCCCACCATGTCGGGGGTGGCCGCGTGGTAGAGTTCGACGGCTTTCGCCGCGCGGGCGAGGGGATCCGGGGCGTCAAGTTCGGTGGGGGTGGTGCTCATGCGTTTCGCCGCGCCAAATAAGGCGTTAAAAGAAACCAGACGGCAAGGCGTTTGTGAAATTTGTTCAGGCCCGGTTACATTCACGCCCGATTCTGGCGGAAGCATTCGGCATCTTGCCGAATGCATGCGTATGAGAAGTGCATGGATAGATCATGTCCATCGTCACGAATTGATTACCGCTGGAGCGAACGGCTTTCGCTGGGGCCATGCTTGCGCTTTGCATTGCGGCAGGATGCCGCAAGCTGCCGGCGGGACGCCGGCGCTCCGTGCGTTGATGAAACCATGAAACCAACCAGTGAAAGTCTGAGTCCGTCAGTGACGTGGAACCGACGGGTAGCCGAGTGCTACTGCGGCGCAGCGATGTGCCGTGGGGAGCTGCACAAGGCGAACGACCAGCCCCAAACACAAGTGAACTCGATACGGCCAGGACGTCTGGCGAGCAGGCGGAGAGGAGGGATGCGCCCGCGAGGGTGGGTTCCGTGCGAAGCCTGTGGCTACGGCCACACCCCCAGCAGCGACATCGCACGTTCCATGCTGACTGGGGGAGATGTCAGGGTGAGTGGAGTGAGGATGGCCAGAAGGCTTCATGGCTTAAATCAAGACCCCTGCGGCGAACAGGAACCAGCCGCAGGAGGCAGAGCCCTCACAGTAGCAATGAAGCGGCTAATCACCGTGGAGCGAGAGGGGGTAGGAAGATGAACACCGCAAACGAACAGACCGGGCCACCAACACCGCCCGAAGTGCCTGCAAAGGCTACACGAAGCGGGAGCAGCCGGGAGCAGGAGTGGGGGACACTCCGGCTCTCGCACGACTCCACCATGGTCTGGACCGAGCGGATGCTGGCGGCCCTCGGAAGGGGGAACGACGCCAGGCAATGGCACACGCTCATCGACAAGGTCTTCTCCCCGAAGACT
>CAIKHZ010000347.1 GCA_903827375.1 Akkermansiaceae bacterium | reverse complement strand
CCACTTGGCATGGGGCTCTACTGTGAAACCGTGATGAGCACACAGAGCGAGTTGCTAGTGCCCAATGCGCTGAGTGACCCCGCTTGGGACCACAATCCGGATATTGAACAGGGCATGATTTCCTACTTAGGGCTTCCGCTCATTTGGCCGACCGGCGAGATTTTCGGCAGCATCTGCATCCTGGATAAACAGGAAAACGCATATTCCCGGAGGATTCGGCATCTGATGGAGCGCATGCGCGACAGCATTGACTTCAGCCTCCAAGTCATCTACGACGCCTCAGCTGTGTGCGAGTTAGAGCGTCGTGTTCAGGAGCGGACCCGCGAGCTGCAGGAAAGCGAGTCTTTGCTTACACAGGCGCAAAGCGTTGCAGGATTGGGCGTTTACTCATTGGATTTTGCAACCGGGTTGTGGAAGAGTTCGGCCATTATGGATCAGTTGTTTGGGATCGGAGATTCCTATGATCGTTCTGTGGAGGGCTGGGCTAACTTGATCCATCCCGATGATCGATCGATGATGATGGACTACTTTAGGAACTTCGTGATCGGGCTTCGGCAACCGTTTGCCAAGGAATACCGCATCATCCGGCAGGACGACCAGTCGGAGCGATGGATGCATGGGATGGGTATGCTGGAAAGCGATGAAGCCAATCGCCTCACAAAGATGATTGGCACCATCCAAGACATCACCGAGCGCAAGCAGACGGAAGAGATGTTTCGGGCGAAGGAAATCCATCTAAAGGCGATTCTCGAAGCCGCCGCCGACGGCATTCTTGCGGTGGACACCAAAGGAAATGTGATACGAGCCAGCCAACGATTCTCCAAGATCTGGGGAATCCCGGAGTCGCTCCTAGCGAGCGGTGACGACACGATCCTGCTGGACTTTGTCCTAACTCAGCTTAACGACCCCGACGCCTTCCTTGAGAAGGTTCAGTCGCTCTACAATTCCGACGCAGAGAGCTTCGATACACTTACGTTCAAGGACGGCCGGTTTATTGAACGGTATTCCTTTGCGATGATCATGGGGGGGAAGCGCATTGGTCGTGTGTGGTCCTTCCGCGACATTACCGAGCGCAAAGCCGTAGAAGCCAGTCTGGCCACAGCCCTCCTCCGCGCGGAGGCTGCTAACCAGGCGAAGAGCCAGTTCCTCGGTGTCATGAGCCATGAACTGCGCACCCCGCTTAACGGAGTGCTCGGATTAGCAGAACTCCTCGCCGACAGCGCGCTTGACAGCGAGCAAATGGACTATGTCAAAATGATCAGTTCCTGCGGGGAGCACCTGCTGGCCATCGTCAGCGATATCCTTGACTTTGCGAGCATTGAGGCGGGCACGCTGGCGATCCATGTTGCGCCACTGGCAGTGGCCGATCTCGTGAAATTGGCAGAGAATACCGTCCGAAATGTCGCCGTCGAAAAAGGGGTCGAACTCCGCAGCGAATTGGCAGCCGGTGCCCCGGAGCAGATCATCGGCGACGAACTAAGAATGCGCCAGATCCTCATTAATCTTCTCGGTAACGCCGTCAAATTCACAGCCAAAGGATCGGTTGTCCTCCGCGTCTCGACCGGCTCCGACGGAGGAGAATACCTGGATTTTTCCGTCGAGGACACCGGCATCGGGATTTCCTCAGAGGACCTGAGCCGCCTGTTTCAACCATTCGTGCAGGCATACTCGAAGGGAAGTCGCAAGTTCGGAGGCACCGGGCTCGGACTAGCGATATCCAGACGCATCGCGGAAGCCATGGGCGGAGCCATCACAGCCTCCTCGACTCCTGGAAAAGGCAGCCTATTTACCTTTCGCTTTCCGCTGGAATCCGCCGCGCATCGAGCCCGAGAGAAGGCCGCCGAGATGGGGCTCGGCGTTCCCGGGGCCTGTTCCTCGGGAGGATCAAAGTGACGGTTTGCCCTTGATCAACACGAGCAGCGCCGGAAGCACGATGAGCGTCAGCGGGAGTTGGGCTAAGAGACCGGCGGTGATGGCAATGGCCAGCGGTTGCTGCATGGCGCTGCCCTGGCCAATTCCCAAGGCGAGAGGCAACAATGCCAGAATGGCGGCGAAGGTCGTCATGGCAATAGGCCGCATGCGGTTTTTACCGGCGAGCGAGAGACGTTCTGCGAAATTCAAATTTTGGCCCTCGGTGGAGGTTTCAAGTTCGGTGACTTCGGAGACGAAGAAGATGGCGACTTCGCCGACGATGCCGACCACCATTGTCATGCCCATGATGGAGGTGATATTCAACTCAGTGCCGGTAAGCCAGAGGCCGAGAAAAACGGCGGGCAGGGCGAGTAGCGGCGTGGCCAGCATGGCGATGGCGACCCGGAAACTCTCATAAAGGAAGAGCAGCAGCAGGAATACCAGAACGATGGCGGCGATCATCACCACAAGCATGCCGCGAAACGCGATCCGCTGTTGTTCATACAATCCTCCCAAACTGTAATAGACCCCGGCGGGCAGCATGTCACCACTATCTAACACATGTTTAACATCGGCGACCGTCGAGCCAAGGTCGCGACCCGATATGCGAGCGGTCACCGCAACCATGCGTTTGAGATCCTCGCGGTTGATTTCCGGCTGACCAGTCACTGTTTTGATCGTGGCGATGCGGCCTAACGGCACGAGATGACCGTCGGGCGCACGGAGTTGGAACTCACGGAGGTCTCGCTCGGTTCGGCGGGTGTTCTTCGGTGTCCATACCCGGACGCCAACCAGCTTCGGTCCGCTCTGGATGTTAGTCGTGACATTGCCGCGGAGGAAATCTTCCAGAAGGGTGGTCACTTCACCGCTGTCGAGACCATCGAGGGCGGCCTTGACCCGGTCCACCTCGACGATGAGGGCGTCCCCGGCTGGAATGATTCCATTTTTCACCTCGACGACGCCGTTGATCTTGGCGATGGCCTCAGCGATCTTGGGCGCGGTTTCGAGCAAGAGTTTTTCATCGTCGGTGAAGATTTTGATTTCGATTGGCTGGGGCACGGCGGTCAGATCTCCGATTAAATCCTCCATCAATTGCAGCAACTCGACCTCAAGTCCCGGGACGCTCTCGCCGATCTGTCCGCGCACATCGTCCATAATCTCGACGATGGAACGGCGAGGGAATGGCTTGAGACGCACGAAAAAGTCGCCGATGTTAGCCTCGCTCAAGCCGCCGCCGAGCTGCAGACCGGTGCGCCGCGAGTAAGTGGCAACTTCCGGTGTTTTTTGCAGGATGACTTCAATTTGCTGGAGCATGCGGTCAGTCTCGGTGAGCGAGGTGCCGGGTGGAGCGACGTAATCGAGAATGAATCCGCCCTCGTCCATGGTCGGCATGAAGCCTGAACCGACACGCGTCGAGGCAAACCAACCGGAACCACCTAGCAGAAGTATAACTAACATAATCAGCCATGGCTTCGTTAGAACCCAGCGCATCAGATGGTCGTAGCCGGTATGCATCCAGCGGGTTAACGCGCCGCCCTCGTCCTGATCAGCATCAGTTTTGCCTAACATTTTCCCCGCTAGGATCGGCACCGCGAGCCATGCGATGAGGAACGAGAGGATCAGGCTGGCGGCCATGGTGAGCGAAAGGGCTTTAAAAAACGCGCCGGTCACGCCTGTTAGAAACGCGAGTGGTAGGAAGATGATAATGGTTGAGGCGGAGGAACCGGCGAGGGGCCGGGTAAACTCAGCGGTGGCCCGCATGATCCGCTCGTGCTCATGGCCGGTTCCGCTACGCAGGCGGCGCATGATATGTTCCCCCATCACGATCGAGTCGTCGATGATGAGGCCCACCGCCGCCGCCATGCCGCCGAGGGTCATGATGTTGAAGCTCATGCCTAGGACTTTGAGCAACAGGATGGTGGCGGCGAGCGAGGCAGGCAAAGACACTAACGCGATCAAGGTGATCTTCCAGTTTCGCAGGAACGCGAAGAGAACCAATGCGGCGAGGGCGGCACCGATGAGCACGGCATCACTGACACTTTTCGCTGAGGCGACGATCAGGTCGCTTTGGTCATACCATTGCGATAGCTTGACGCCTGTCGGCAATTTATCGCCGAGGGCGGCGAGCTTCGCTTTTGCGTCGGCGGCGATTTGCACCGTGTTGGCACCAGGTTGCTGGTAGATCTGGAAAATCACGGCGTCGCGGCCATCGGCTGTGACGCGGATGAATTGCGGCTCGGTGTCGTCGCGAACCTCGGCCACATCCTTGACGCGAACCACACCATTGGCACCGGATCGGAGGGGGCTATTGGCGATTTCCGCCATATTTTTGAAGCGGGTATCGGAGACCACCAGATAGAGTTTGTCATGATCTTCCAGATGTCCGAGGGCGTGCAGTACGTTAGAGGCGGAGAGTTCCTTGGCGACGTCGCCGATGGTCACGCCGAATGACTGGAGCTTGGCAGGGTCCACGATCACCCGGAATTCCTCGCTCGCGCCACCCTGCACCGCGATTTTTGCCACGCCTGGAATGGTTGATAGAATCGGTCGGAGTTGATATAGCGCGAAGTCACGCAGTTCCACCAGCGAGCGGGAATGTGAAGTCAAACTATAGGCAATGGCGGGAAACACCGTCGGGTCCATCCGGGCCACCTCGAAGGTGGTTCCCTGCGGCAGACTCGGCAGCACGCGGGTCAACTCGCTCTGTGCTTGCAGCAGCGCCTGCACCATGTCTTCGCCCCAATCAAAGGTCACGGAAATCTCATTGCTGCCGCGGCTCGTCGTCGAGCGAATGTGGCGGACGCCCGGAATGGCTCGCAAGGCCTCCTCAACCGGATAGGTAACTTCAACAGCCATGCGCTCGGCAGGCCGGTCCCCAGCATCGACACTCACCCGGACTCGGGGGAAATCGACATGCGGGAAGAGTGCGACGGGCAAATTCCACCCGCTCATCGCGCCGCCAATGGCCAAAACGAGGATGAGGAAAACGATCGAACGTGCGTGAGACTGCGCCCAGCGGGTGAAGTTCATGGCGGCGGAAATTTCATCACTCGGAGCAGCTAACGGCCATGCCGTCCTGCAGTTGATAGTTGCCGGTGGTGACGACCTCGTCACCTTCACGAAGGGTGGTGCCGGACACTTCCGTTAGATCATCAGTCTCCAAACCGGTGGTCACCTGATGCTTGACGGCATGGCCATCGCGAACGGTGAAAAGCACTGAGCCATCCTCGTCGGGAAGGACGGCATCGCGCGGAACGACGAGGGCGTCCTTTTCCTCGACGCGGATTTCACCACACACATAGCCGTCGAGGAGAAGCGGAAGGTCTGCCGGCACCGTCACGAATGTATCCACCAACCGGGTCTGCGGATTCACCCGCCGCGTGACCAAGCGGATTCCGCCAGTGCCTTCCACCGCATCCTGATTGACCGCGCGAAGCCGGACGTTCTGCCCCTCGTGAAGCCGACTGGCATTCGCGGGTTCAACCCCGAGGAGAACTTCGATCTTGCGGGCCGGGACGAGCGCCAGCAGCGGAGCGCCTGCCGGGACAATCTGCCCGATCCGCACGTCGATGGAGGCAAGCAAGCCGCTGAGCTCGGACTTGAGGGTTGTGCGTTCGCCAGCGCCCCGAGCGATGAGACTGCTGAGTTTTGCGGCGGCGTCCCGGGCAGCTTGCCGCGCCTGTTGAAGGTCCTGATTGACGGCCAGCTTCATCTCAAAGCGCCGTTCCATTTGTTCGAGTTGGCTGCGGGCAGACTCGGCGGCGGAGGTGGCTTGGGCGAGCTGCAACTTTGTGTCAGGACTGGGCTCGACCTCGATGAGTGGCTGCCCCTCCTTCACCGGTTCGCCGGCCGAAACCAGCAAGCGCATGACCTTGCTTTCATATTGCACCGAGACGCCCACCAGTTCGCCGGGTTGGGCGACGACCGTTCCGTACGCGGTTAGGGTGGCGGCGATCGTTTCCTTGGCGAGCTTGGCGGTTTTCACGGTGGCGGTGGCCTTCACCTCGTCTTCGGCCTTTTCTGCGGCTGGGCCAGCGTGATGGCAGGCGCTAGTTGCGAGGACGAGGGCGATGAGTGTTGATGGGGATCGTTTCATGGGGAAAGGTGCCATGCGGCGGCAATTTCGAGGGCAATCCGGGCCTGGGCGAGTTGCTGTTTTAGCTTCAGGACTTCGAGAGATTTGTGGCTTAGATCATTTTGCGTTAGGTAATAGCCGAGAATTCCGGCGTTGCCCTCGGCGACGGCTTTTCCGGATATCTCGACGAGGCGGCGAAGTGCCGGCAGCGCCTGATCTGCGTGGGCGATCTGAGCATTGAGCGCTCGAATGTCCGCAAGAGCCGCCGCGACGTCGGCCCGGGCCGTGAAGAGACGGTTGGTGTATTCGTCGAACAGGCGCTGTCGCGTGGCACTTGCCAGTGCAATGTTGCCTTGATTGTGGTCGAAGAGCGGAAGCGCAAGGGTGATGGTCGGGCCCAGAGTGTGAACATTGCCAGTGTCGGTAGCACGGTTGAAACCGACTGTTATGTTAGGAAACTGAGCGAGAATGGCCGAGCGCAGTTTTGCATCCTGGCTCTCGTAACCGCGTTTGAGGGCAAGTAGATCCAATCGGCGCTCCTCCAAGCCATGCAGCAGTGTCGAGGCCGATGGCGGATCTACCCGCGAGGGAAGTGCTGTGGCGCTTTGGAGGCGAAGCTTGGTGGCTGGCGGGTAGCCGATAGCGCGGTTGAGTGCGATGCGGCGCTGCTCGAGTTCCTGCTCGAGGCCGAGCAGCACGGCACGGGCGTCGTTGGCAGATGCCTCAACCGTGGCCGATTCGAGAACCGTCATTTCATGGGTGTCGGCGGCTTTTCTAACCAAATCAACATTGCGGGCCAGCCGCTCCGAGATCTCGTTGGCCTGGGCCACTTGGGCACGAAGCGAGACGAGATCATAGACAGCGGAACGAGCGGCAAGCGCCGTCTGCCACTCGTCCCAGGCGATGTCGAGACGCACCGCCTGTTCATCGTTGCGGGCGCTGGCGACGTCCTGTCCCCGGGTAACCAGGGCCTGCAAATCCCAGCTCAGGCCATGGCCAAAGCCGGTCTGGGTGCCTTCAGTGGCACCACCGGTGACGAAGTCGAGATTGCCGCTGAATTGGGGATTGGGCAGGATGCCGGCTTTCAAAAGTTGGGCCCGCGCCTCACCCGCCTGATCTCGCAGCGCCCGCAGCGCCGGATTGAGCAACACGGCGAGCAGCTCTGCTTGATCCGGCGAAAGCCCGTCGCTGCCATCCAAGCGCAGGGGGTGGAGCAGCGGATGGTTGATTTTTCGGGCCGCGATGGCAAGTGCGTCGCCGCCTAGCGGGCGAAGGTTGCGTTCAACATCCGCAGAGATGAGCGGCAACGCATCGTAAGTGGCGCAGCCGCTCAGGCAGAGAATGCTCCCCAGGGCGAGGGTTGGTCCGGAAAATCGGGAGTGTGACATATTCGATACGTGCCATGAAAATAATACTCAAACACGACACCGAAATGGTACGTCTCCCCCAGACGTCTTTAAAGGACAAACTATCGTTCGACTGAGCTCAAGCCGCTACAAGACACCTCATTGTCGCAGGCCCATTTCGCAAAAGGGGCACTGAATTCGCTTATCAGTCATTGCCCAAAGTGCCCGATTTGTGTTCTTCTCCGAATTGCAACTTAGTATTGTGAGGAGGACCGGAATGTTGTGAGGGCAAAGCTCCCCCACCCCGCAGCCCCCACAATCTCCGTCGTTCCAACAGTTACCCTGCATCCCGTTAAATATCTAACAATTAGATCGATCCTATAGCCCGATGAAAAACACACCGTACCCCGCGCTCCCAGTGGCCCAACCCCGTTGGCCGGACGGGACCCATCCCCAAACCAGCCAGCATCGTTCCTTCTGGCAATCCACGCCGCAGCGCCTTGCCGCAGGAACCGCCGCGTCAGTGACAGCGCTTCTTTTCGGTGCTGGCATTGCCACTGCGGGCCTCGTGTTCGAAGTGCAGCCGTCCAATTACAACGCCGGCACCAAACACTGGGATCTGACTCCCGGCGGCTCCCTGGCTCCGGACTATTTCCAAAGTGCCGACTGGGGAAACCCAACAAAGACACTCATTGGCAATCCGGGCTCTTCTGTCGCCTATTCAGCCGTCGACTGCACCACCTCGGGCCAAGGTTTCGCAGGCCCGCTTTGCCCGGCCTCGCTCGGTGGCAATGGTCCCCGGACGATTGAGGCATGGGTTTACACTCCCACGGCATCCAACGGTGGTGTGATTTTCGATCCGAGCCGCCAATATGTGGAAGATCAGAGCCCGAATCCCAACGTGAATTATGGCAACTTTGGCTTCTCCAACTTTGATTGGAATGCCATCCAGTGCCGGGGTACGGGTGGCGATGGCTCGGCTCACATGAACTGGGGCGGCACCCACGATGACCGCTTCGGCAAGTGGGCCCACCTGGTTGCTTCCTATAACGGCACGGTGCTTGACCTCTACGTCAATGGCGTTTCAGCCGGCAGCAAGACCTTTGCGTATAACACGGTTTCCGGCAATTCCATGACTATCGGGATTATGCGGGGCTATTTCAATGCTTCCGACGTAACCACTCCCCACAGCTTCAACGAGTGGGATGGCTGGAACATCTACCATGGCTACCTGGGCGCCATCCGCGTCTATGACGAAGCCAAATCCAGCTCCGACATCGCCAGTGAATTTGCCGAGGGCATCAACTTCGGCGAACCCGGCACGGTTCAGCAAAAAATCACCGCTTCTGCCGGACCAGGCGGAACGATCAGCCCGTCCGGTGATATCTATTGTGCGGCGGGAGCCACCCTGTCATTCACCGTCACACCGAATCAATACTACGACGTTTCCAGCGTGCTGACCAGCACAGTCGGCGAGGTTTTGGCAGGTCCTACTTCCCAAACCTACCCCATGGTCAATGTGGCCCCTGCCGATACCATCACGGCCAGCTTCTCGGAATGGACTCCAACAGAAATAACCGGCACGATCACCGATGGCACCACGGGTCTCGCGGGTGTCACCGTCACCGCAACTGGCAACCGGGGTCCGTTCACCGCAAAAACGGGCGCTGGCGGCACATATTCGATCCGCGTTCGGCCGGGTGATCCCTACACCGTGACCGCCATCAGAGCGAGTTACACGATGGACGTTGCAAGCCTGTTAGCTGGGCCAGGCGCCGGGCTAACCGGCAAGAACTTCACAGCCACCTACGTCCAACTCCCGCCTCAAGGGATGTTTCCCGACGTGGCCTTCAGCGGTGCGTATGGAACAGGTGACACATGGAACCTCGGCACCAAGTTCACAACGGGGCCCGACCCGGTTTTCATCACCGCACTGGGAACATGGGACTTCAACCGCGATGGACTCAAAAACAGCCATCCTGTCGGCATTTTCGATGAAAGCGGCAACTCAATCGTCACAGTCACGGTCCCGACGGGAAGCGCCGCAGAACTCATCGGCGACTGGCGCTACGTCTCATGCGGCGTTGTGACACTGGCACCTAACACCACCTACACCCTCGCCGGCAATACCTTTGGCGATGAGTGGATGGAAGCCGACCACCGGGGGTTTGCCAGCCCATATTTCGATGGGTTCACCTCGCTCGGAGCATTTGCCACAGGGAATGTGGCCCTCGTCTGTCCCGGGCCTGGAACGGGTGGTTTCCAATGGCATGGCTCACCAGATATGTCCTTCAATGTGAACATGATTGGCAGCACGATTTCACCCTATCCAAAGAGGACCGTCAGCGGCACGATTAGCAATGCCGGCGGGCTTGTTGACGGTGCTTCCGTGTCGTTGAAAAACGGGGCGGCGGTGGTTGCCGGGCCGGTTACCACCGGGCCGGATGGCAGCTACACGCTCAGCAGTTCCGGCTTTGCTGATGATGCCACCTGCACGGTGTCCGCGTCAAAACTGGGTGACCTACCAGGCACCCTTTCGGTGACGATCAGTCCGGGCGTAATGAATTATCCAAATAGCAATCTGACCCTCACGACTGACACTTCCTACGATCCGACGCTCATTTTCTCAATGACAGTCGATGGTCTTGCTGGCCTCAGCAACGGCGCTCTGACCGGCGACCGGGCCACTGTGTATCCGTCGGGCGGCACGATGATGGCTCAGGGCACGCCGACTGTCATTGCGGTTGATGGCGTGAATTGGGAGCAGAATCAAAATCCGAACAATGGTGCTAACGACTGCTATCTCGTCAAGATCCCTGCAGATGCGCCCACCGGGGATTGGTCCGCCCCGATCGCCGCCAGCGGTGCCAGCATTGTCGCCGTTGTTCAGCCGGTTTACACTGGTTCATTATCAGGTGAGCATCGCGGCGAAGTGGTGGACATGTTCTACAATGAACTCTATCTGGCCGTAGCCCACGGAAATAGCCAAGGCGTTGCAGAGGGCTCCGTCGAAATTTGCACAAGAAACTACAACACCCACAACACCGGCTACGTCATCCCGAATGGCCAGAAGACCATTCTCAGCCTCGTTGTTCAGCAGAATGGTGCCTTGGCGCTGTATGCCAACGCTTCGCAAGTCTGGACCGGCACCAGTGGCACGGACTATTCAACACTCATTCCGATTAGTTGGGAAAAACAAATCCGCGTCGGTGGTGGCGTTGATGGATGGTCTATTTTTAACGGCAATATTGGCGACGTGTATCTATACAAGTCGGCGATTTCCAACTCCAACCGTACGGCGTTAGAGCAATCCCTGGCAGCCAAGTTCGGCATCTCCCTGAGCGCCTCGGTCACCGACTACAACACGTGGGCCACCACCAAATACCCCGGCTCCAATCTAGCAGACTCTGCGGCCGATCTCGATGGCGACGGCATGAGCAACTTCCAAGAATATGCCTTCGGCCTCAATCCCACCAGCAGTTCATCGGTCAACCCGATCACCGTGCCATTCAACAAGGGCAGCGGCACGTTCAGCTATACTAGGACCACCAACACCGGCCTCACCTACAAGGTTTGGCACTCCACGGACTTGGTAAATTGGTATTCGACGGGAATCACCGAGGGGGTTGCCACTGACAATGGCGGCGTAGAGACGGTGCCAGTGACGCTTGATCCCAGCTTGCTGACCGAGCTGAAACTCTTCGTGCGGGTGACTGCGGAGTAAAGCGCTGCATCTAGCGAGCCTTCGCCTCAGACCCAAGACCCAAGACCCAAGACTTGAAGACACAAGAGAAGAAATTTGACCTAACGACACCATTTTTGGCTCTTCAAGGACTCTAGTGGATCGGAGATAGTCGATGAAAGATCGGCCGCGATCCCAATGCCGAACTCAATTCCCAAAGTCTCAGGTTCGCTCTCAATAGACGGGGTCGCTGACGCAAGTCGGCGGCCCTGTATTGCGTCTCACCATGGCACTGCCTAAGAAATCTTCCCACTTCAGTGCTTGATGAGTGCCGACGGAATTGACATCGGGCCGTGGTTCGTGTGGCATTGCCCGTGACCAATCCCCAAGTGTTCCCTTTTCCCGGCTATCCGGCAAATTGACAGGTCCACCCGAAACAATTTCACGCCGAAAACCCTGAAGCACACTTCGAGCGGAACAAACTTTAACAGAAATTTCTAACACCCCATCAATGATGAAAACAAACCCAAGTCTCATTCGGTGGCTATGGATTGGCATGGCATTTCTGGGAGCCGCCTCGGCCGATGCGGCGGATCCCGGGCAAGCGGAAGCCTTGCCGGGAATTCGCTCACTTTGCCTAGCCATCCAGGATCTCAGCCGATGCTTCCCAGATCGCTACACTCACGGTGCGGATTGGCTCAAACAGGCTGCAGACATCGAACTGCGCGCCAAAAATTCCCCACCAGAGCAGCTGGCCCCATGGGTAGCAGAACTCGCCACGTTGCGCAGGAACGCGCTCCTAGCAAATCCCTTGTTGGATTTCGACCGCCTGCTGTTAGTCAAGCGCAGAGCCAACCAGCTCGCCCTGCCCCAAAACTGGGAGAGCAATAGTTCTATCCCACGCTCGGGCCTGAACAATGAGATCATGATTCTGAGCGACTTGCGCGGCACCCCCGTCCTCAAATCACTCTATCAGCCCGAGGGCGGCCGTTTTGTCGGCGACATCTCGCTGCACTTCGATGCCACCCGCCTCATGTTCTCATCCATCGGCTCCGACGGACGCTGGGGCGTTTTCGAAATGAGCACAGCCGGTGGCAACCCGCGCCAACTTCCACTCATTCCCGACGCCGATGTGGACAATTACACGTCGTGCTACTTGCCCGACGACAGCATCATCTTCACATCCACAGCGCCGTTCGTCGGCGTGCCTTGCGTGCGCGGCACTTCCCACGTCGCCCAGCTCTACCGTTACTGGCCGGACACCGGCAGGATTCACCGCCTTACATTCGATCAGGAGCACAACTGGTGTCCCACAGTCATGCCGGACGGCCGCCTGCTCTATCTGCGCTGGGAATACTCCGACCTGCCCCACTTCGTCGCGCGAATCCTCTTCACCATGAATCCGGACGGCACCAACCAGCGCGAGCTTTACGGCAGCGGATCCTATTGGCCTAACGCCCTCTTCTATGCCAAGCCCATGCCCGGCTCACCTAACAAAATAGCAGGCATTGTCGGCGGCCATCACGGCGTGCCTCGCATGGGGGAACTATTGATCATGGATCCTTCGCAGGGGCGATTCGAGGCCGACGGGGCGGTGCAGCGAATCCCAGGCTATGGCAAGAAAGTCGAGCCGGTCATCCTCGACAATCTTGTGGACCACTCGTGGCCCAAGTTCCTGCATCCGGTGCCGCTCAGTGACAAGTATATCATCACCGCGTGCCAACCGTCGGCCACAGCAAAATGGGGGATCTATCTAGCGGATGTGTTCGACAACCTGGTGCTCATCAAAGAGGAACCAGCCCATGCATTGCTAGAGCCAGTGCCGTTGCAGGCGGTTCCACGACCACCGGTCATTCCGGACGCGACCAAGGAGGGCGGGCAGACGGCTCGGATGCAAATTGTTGATATCTATCAGGGGCCGGGGCTCGCTGGCGTGCCGCGAGGAACCATCAAAAAACTCCGCCTCTTCACCTACAATTTTTCCTACAAAGACATCGGCGGGCAGGTCGATCGAGTGGGCCTCGATGGGCCTTGGGACATCAAGCGAATCATCGGCACGGTGCCGGTCGAAGCAGATGGCTCGGCCCACTTCGAGGTGCCGGCGAATCTACCCATTTCGCTGCAGCCGCTAGATGAAAAAGGACGGGCGGTGGCGTTGATGAGGAGTTGGACGACCGCCATGCCGGGCGAACTGCAATCATGCGTCGGTTGCCACGAAAAACAAAACAGCGCCCCCACCAACCAAACCTACGGATTGGCGATGCGCAAGGACCCCGCCAAAATCACACCATTCTATGGGCCATTGCGCGGGTTCCATTTCGACCGCGAGGTGCAACCGGTCCTCGACCGCCACTGCATCTCCTGCCACAACGGCGAGACCCGTGCGGATGGGAAGAGTATTCCTAACTTCAAGCGCGGGCCGCTGGTTTATGCCGGTGAGCGAGAGGTGAAGTTTCCTCCAGCTTACGTCGCTCTCAAGTCCTATGTGCGCAATCCAACCGCAGAAAATGATATTCACCTGCTGTTGCCCTATGAGTTTCATGCATCAACCACCGAATTGGTTCAACTGTTGGAGTCCGGCCATCATGGCGTCCGCTTGGATGACGAGTCATGGGACCGCCTGATCACTTGGATCGATCTCAACACCCCGGCCTGGGGCACTTGGGAGGAAATGGTCACCCAGTCTGGCGATCCCAACGCCGCCGCCAGGCGCTTGGGCAATCAGCGCGCTCGCCGCCGGGAACTCACCCTGCGCTACTCCGGCACCGATGACGACACCGATGCCGTCTATCCAGCACCCGACTGGAAATCCGCGCCGCCTACCATCGAGCCTGACAAAATAGCCACCGCCCCGCCACCCTGTGATGGCTGGCCGTTTGATCCCGAAGAAGCCCACCGCCGCCAGCACAGCGTGGACCCTATCCACATGAAAATCGATCTGGGAGGGGCTATCAATCTGAACTTGCTGCGCATTCCTGAGGGGCGTTTCGTGGCAGGCGGCGGAGTCACCCCACATCGGGTGGTGCAGGTTCCTCGGGCATTCTGGATGAGCTCCTGCGAAATCACCAATGCCCAATACGCGTGCTTCGATGCCCGCCATGACAGCCGCATTGAACACGGGGATTTTCTCCAATTCAGCGTGGCCCAACGCGGTCTCCCACTGAGCGGATCGAACCAGCCAGTCTGCCATGTCTCGTGGGATGAGGCGCAGGCATTCTGCAAATGGCTCTCGGAACGCTCCGGCCGTTCCGTCCACCTGCCCACCGGCGACGCATGGGAGTACGCCTGCCGCGCCGGTGCCGCCACCCCGATGGCCTATGGCGATGTGACAACGGATTTCTCGAAGCTGGCGAATCTAGCCGATGTAAACCTGCGCCGACCGGTGGGGTATCGCTCCGGCTCGGTGCCTGAGTGGCGCCCGGCCGTGACCGAGGTGAACGACGGCCACTGGGTTTCGGCTCCCGTGGGGAGTTATGCGGCCAATCCCTGGGGATTATTTGATATGACTGGCAACGTCTGGGAATGGACATCTGACGTCGCTCCCGATGGACTGCGCCACCTCGCTAGGGGTGGCTCATGGTATGTCCGTCCCCAACGAGCCTTGCCCGATTCCTCTGTGGCTTACCCGCCCTGGCAAAAAATCTATGACGTCGGCTTCCGCGTCGTCATTGACGATCCTCCATTGTCCACAGCAGCTCACTGAAAGATATCCTTATGAAAATTCAAAATCTAGCAAACATATCATGGTTGTGGCGAACTTGTGCCATGGGCCTGTCTGCCGTATTGTTAGCTTTTACAACCCATGCTGCGGAGGAATCTCCGGACATGACAGCGGCCGATGGCTGGGACAATCTGCCGCCGCTAGTGGCGAAGGCCAGTGATTGGCAATGGTGGCGCGGCCCGACGATGAATAACCATGCCGCCACCGGCAGCCAGCTGCCGCCGCTCAAGTGGAGCGAATCCGGGAGTGTCCTGTGGCGGGTGCCACTGCCCGGCAAGGGGCACTCGACGCCATGCATCGTTGGCAGGCGGATTTTTGTGACAAGCGGCGAGCCTCAGGCACAGAGGATCTCACTGCTCTGTTTTGATCGCGACTCCGGCAGCAAACTCTGGGAGGCTGAAGTTTATCACGGCGCATTGCCCAAGATCCACACAGATAATTCATACGCATCGGCCACACCCGCTTGCGATGGAGAGCGGATCTTCATTCCCTATCAGACAGAGGACTCCCTGTGCCTCGCCGCGTTTAACCTCGAAGGCAAAATCGTTTGGAGATCAACCGTCGGCCCGTACAAATCCATCCAGGGCCACTCGTCCTCCCCTGCTCTTTTTAAGTCGCTTGTCATCGTCCCAACCGATGGTTCGTTAGGCAACAAAATCACCGCACTGCATCGCAAGACCGGCGCTGTGGTCTGGCGCGCGTCACTAACCAAGGGCGCCGAAAGCTATGCGTCTCCGCTGGTGGCTCAGGTGGCTGGCCGTGATCAGGCAATCCTCATTGGTGGCAAAAAAACCCATAGTTTTGATCCTGGCAGCGGCAAGCTGCTGTGGACATGTGAGGGTCCTGCCGAATTTTGTGCGGGCACTGCGGCATTCAGCAAGGACACGATTTTTTCGAGTGGGGGTTATCCGGAAAGATCTCTCCTGGCCATTCGTGCCGATGGCAGCGGCGATGTCACCCATTCCCACCTCAGCTGGCAGAGCGACCCCAAAGCCGGTTATGTGCCTTCACCGTTGTTTCACGATGGATTGCTCTATGCCGTGAGTGATACCGGCCTGTTGCGTTGCTATGAGGCGGACAGCGGAAAGATTGTTTGGGAGCACCCGCTGAAAGCGCCGTTCTATTCGTCGCCAGTTTTGGTGGGAGAGCGGATCTATCTATTTGACCGGGAGGGAAGTGGCTACGTGGTTAAGAGCGGGCGTGAGTTCAAGCTGCTTGCCACGAATCTCCTGTCCGACGGTGTCTTTGCCACGCCCGTGATTTTGGGATCGCGGATCTATCTTCGAACCTTGCGCGACTTGTATTGCCTGGAGGAAAAGCCATAATTTAACTGCTATGGGAGCAGACGTTCGGTGGTGGCGATGGCATACATCTGGCCGATTTCATTCACCAGCGCTGTTGTGATGAGAGATACCTTGAGGATCGATCCGTCCTTACTGAGGCGCTGCGTTTGATAGGGTTCCAGGACCTCAGACTGGCTCAACTGATGAATCCTGGCCAGGGCATCGGCTTGGATGGATTCGGGAATGCGGTTGCGCACATTCATTTGCAGTGCCTCGGCTTCGCTCCAGCCATAGAGCCGGGCCGCACCGCGGTTCCACGCGAGGATCCGTCCATCAAGGTCTTGCACGGTGATGGCATCATGTGCGTCATTGACCACCACCGCAAGGCGCAAGCCGTCGTTGGCTTTTCGCAGTGCCTCACGAGTGGCCACTATTTCGGTGACATCGACAAACGTGATCACTGCGCCTTCGATGACATGGTCGGTGGTGCGGTAAGGCAGGATGCGCAGCATAAACCACTTGCCATCGACGCTTTGCACCTCGACCTCCCTGGGGATAAGGGTGTCGAGCACAACCTTGGCATCGGCTGCGAGCGAGTCGTAGCCAATCAAGTTGGAAACAATGTGACTGACCGGCCGGCCGACGTCGGAGGGGATGAGGTTGATGATGCGAGTGGCGGCGGACGTGAAGCGCAGCAGGCGCAGGTCGTAATCCACGAAGACGGTGGCGATGCCCGTGCCAGCCACCAAGTTGTTCATATCATTGTTGATACGGGACAAATCGGCCACCTTGATTTGCAGTTCGTTGTTGACGGTGGCCAATTCTTCATTGAGGGATTGCAATTCTTCCTTGGAGGTTTCGAGTTCCTCATTGGTGGATTGCAGTTCCTCGTTGACGCTTTGCATTTCCTCGTTAGAACTTTTGAGCTCTTCATTGGAGGTTTCGAGTTCCTCGTTGGCGGTTTGTAGATAGGCATCCTTCGCTCGAAGTTGTCTCTTGAGCGACGCAAGGCTCTCATGCTTCTCATCGTCCCTTAATCCTCTATCCGCTGGCGGCAAACTCGCGCCCAACAGCGGTGGGGACACCGCTTTCTCCAGAATCACCAAATACCAGAGTGCATCGGGTCCCTCGGCGACGGGTGGGATCACCGGGCAAAGGGTCATGTTCACCAGGCTGTAGTCGCCGTTGGTTTTGACGCTCAATCCCATGCTCTGTTCCACCTCACCGGTCTTGGCGACGGATTTCAAGGCGGCGGCCAACTCGTGGCGCAGTCCGTCGCGGGCCATTTTGAGGACATTGCTGGTGCCAACTTCGCCCGGAGGGGGTTCCAGAAACATCCCGCTTCGGCCGTGAATATAAAGAATGTCGCCGTAGCCATTGATGAGAATGCCAACCGCAGCACATTGTTTGAGCAGCGCTTGCTCGGTGAGGTCGCGCAACGAGCGACCATCGGCAATGATGGCCTTGGCACCAGCCCGCGGGTACGCACTCTGCAGCGTCGGCATGGACGGCATGGACGGCAAAAGTCGGGCCAGCGCTATGCCAGAACTGCCGGAAAAATCCGGCTTTCGCTGATAGATCTTGGCCTTTCGGTCTAACGGATCAAACATTTCCATGGTCTCGCCAACGGTCTCGGAAGTGCCCAAGAAAAGGAAAGCGCCGGGATTGAGCGCGTAGTAGAAAACGGGGAAGATTTTCTTCTGCAATTCGCCGCTCAGATAGATCAGCAGGTTGCGGCAACTGATCAGGTCGAGTTTAGAGAACGGCGGGTCTTTGATCACGTTCTGCTCGGAAAAGATCAGCATGTCGCGGATGCTCTTGTGGATCCGGTAGGTGCTTCCATTGTTTTCCGAAGTGAAAAACCGTGACAAGCGCTCGGGCGAAATGTCGGCAGCAATGGCCGCCGGATAGCGCCCGGCCCGTGCCAAGGCGATCGCCTCGCTATCAATGTCGGTGGCAAAAATCTGCACGGTGTAACTCTGCTTGAGAGCCTCAATTTGTTCGGCAATGAGAATGGCGATCGAGTACGCCTCCTCGCCGGTGGAACCGCCCGCTGACCAGACGCGCAGGACGCCGCCCGGGGGCTTGCCGACCAAGAGCCTGGGAATGACCTGATCCTCGAGCACCTTGAACGCATCAGGATCGCGGAAAAAACTCGTCACATTGATCAGAAGATCACGAAACAGCGCATCCACCTCCGCACGGGTCTGCTGCAGGAAGCTGACGTAGCCCCCAATCGTCTCGATCTGGTGGACGGCCATGCGCCGCTCAATGCGACGGTGAATCGTGCTTGGCTTGTACAGCGAAAAGTCGTGCCCGATCTGGTTGCGCAAAATAATGAAAATTTTATTCAAGGCGCTCGCGGCTCTGGGCACGGCACCGGATTGCGGTGGCCGGCTGAAGGCATGATTCACGTAGTTGATGATCTGGGCGGGCATCTCGGCTGGTGGCAGCTCGTAGTCCGCCAAGCCGGTGGCGATGGCGCTGCGAGGCATGCCATCATACTCGGTGGTGGAGGGGTTCTGGACCATAACCATGCCGCCTTCGCTCTTGACGGCGCGCAGGCCGAGGGTGCCGTCGCTGCCCGTACCCGACAGCACGACGCAGATGGCGCGTTCATGCTGGTCATGGGCAAGGGAGCGGAAGAAAAAGTTGATAGGCAGGCGTTGGCCGCGTGGGGCGGAAGGTTCCATCAATTGGAGGGTGCCATTGATGAATGCCATGTCGCAGTTGGGCGGGATGATGTAGGCGCAGTTAGGCAAAACTCTCATGCCATCCTCGACTTCAAATACCTGCATCCGGGTGTAGCGGCCGATCAACTCGCCGAGAAGACTCTTGTGATCGGGTGCCAAATGCTGCACCAGCACAAACGCCATCCCCGGATCACTCGTGGCTGGCATCCCAGAAAAAAATGCCTCAAAAGCCGCCAGCCCACCAGCCGACGCACCGATGCCAACAATGGGAAAACTCGCCATCCGTTCCACCACGGGTTCCACCACGGGTGGAAGCGACTCTGACGTGCTGCCGGGCCGATTTGGTTTGGGTGCCGATTCACGGGCGGCCTGAGGTGCCTGGGGGTCTTTTTTCGCTTTCATGACAGTGGGTGGTTACACCTTGGCGCATCGAAGCGTATCAAGGTTTGGGTCGAGGCGGGGTGAAACTGGTGTTAGAAAATCACAACTCCCTGTCGGCACCTGACACAACGCGACGCTAGCAGCTAGTATGTCCAATCAACAAGTCTAAATTTTTTTTGACAATCGCCTGCACATATTGCAGTAAACGCTGCATGTTTGTTCGGCGCAGCCCCATACTTGCTAGTGACAAGCCGCAGCCAGCCGTGCTACTCGTGAAGGAGTTGCTTGTGGAGGGCTCCCCGGACGGCAGAGGGTCGGAGTCCAACCTATTGCCGCAAGAGACCCGGGTGATCCATCAAACCCTGGCCGATCTGAGCCAACTGCCCCCAGACTTGATCACTCACATCGAGCGGTATTGCGCCGCTGCGGCCGATGCTGAAAAAACCGCGCAGTCTGCCGGAATCGCGGGCCTCCAGCCTGCAATGGCGGACAGCTCAGCCCGCCTGCCCTCCCACGAAACGACAGGCTGGAAGCCCGTCATCTATGGCAGGCAGGATGCCAGTCCTCCTGCCAACGCCACAGATGCGGACCAGCGGTCCCTTGAGCAGAACCTCTGGATCCAGCAAATCGAGCTGGAGCTCCAGAACGAGGAGCTGCGCCGGACCCTCAACGAACTGGAGACATCCCGCCAGCGCTACTTCGACCTCTATGACCTGGCTCCGGTGGGCTATCTAACCCTCGACCAAACCGGCCTGATTCTGGAAGCCAACCTCACCTCTGCCAACCTGCTGGGATTGGAGCGCGGCAGGCTGACCGGCAGGAGGCTCTCGAGTTTCATTTCCAAGGAGGATCTTGACCGCTACAACCTGATTCAAAGGCAGGTGAGGGCACTTGGCGATCCGAAATCGAGCAAACTTCGGATGGTCAAAAAGGACGGCAGCAGCATCTGGGTGAAGCTGGGGGTTTCATTCGTCTGTGATATCCACCAAGACACATTCGCCTATCGCTGTGTGCTCACCGACATCACCCAATACCAACTGGCGCAGGATGAATGGAACGCCGCGCTCGAGCAGCAGGTGGCTGAGCGCACCCGGGAACTTGCCGAAGGCAAGGAACGCTTCCACCTGCTGGCCGATGCATCCTTCGAAGGCGTCGCCATCGTCGATAACGGCATCGTGCTGGATTGCAACCGGCGATTTGCCGGGATGCACGGGTATGATGTGGAGGAGATGCTCGGTCGGCCGGTGGTTGAATTTGTGGCCCCTGAATCACGGCATTCGGTCGCCAAGGGGTTCAACGATTCGCAGCCTCACAGCCACGAGGTGTACGGCTTGCGCAAGGATGGGTCAATTTTCCCGACGGCCACCTGCGCAAACGCCGGTCCGTGGATGGGACACACGGTGCGCATCGTCACTGTGCGAGACCTCACCGAGGTCCGCGCCGCAGAAGCCGGGATGCTGGCCCTGCGAAATGAACTCGCCGATGCCCACCAACTCGCCTTGGTTGGCGACGTGAGCACTGGCGTCCTACAGCAGCTCAGCCAAGCGCTCACAGGTCTCGGCACCAACCTCTCTGTGCTGCTCAAGCTCAAGGCCGGGGCCTTAGAGCCATCTGGCGCACTGGGAATCATCAACGAACTCGATGCTGAGGTCAAACGCATGAGAGACATGGTGGCCCGCTGCCAGCAGCCGCATCCAATCGTCAATCTCCCCGCCACCCCGGCACCCCTGTGAAATCAGTGACTCTTCCACTGATAGTCAGCAGGCTTGATTCGCGTATCTCCGCCTGCACCCTCCCTCCACACACCCAAAAAATCATGCATTCCAATCCGCACCAACTGTCGGCTCCCCTCCCCTTCCCGCGTCGCACCTTCCTCAAAGGCATGCTCGGCGCAGGCGCAGGCTCACTGGCCGCCTCCACGCCCCTGTTTGCCCAGTCGCCGCGCAAGACCGGCGACAAAGTGCGCCTCGCCTGTTGTGGCATCGGCAACCGTGGCAAGGACGATGTCTTGGCCCTCCATGCCACCGGCCTGTGCTCCATCGTCGCCCTCTGCGACGTGGATATGGGGGCACCGCACACCCTCGATGTCCTCAAAAAATTTCCTGACGTGCCGCAGTTTCAGGATTTCCGTAAAATGCTTGATAAGATGGGGAAGGACATTGATGCGGTGAGCATCGGGGTGCCCGACTTTGCGCATTTCCCGATTGCGATGCTGGCGATGTCGATGGGCAAGCATGTGTATGTGGAAAAGCCGATGGCCCACACGTTCCAGGAAGTGGAGTTGATGATGCAGGCGGAGAAAAAATACAAGGTGGCTGCGCAAATGGGAAACCAGGGCCACTCTGAGGCTAACTTTTTCCAGTTCAAGGCGTGGACCGAAGCAGGCATCATCAAAAACGTCACCAAGATCACTGCATTCATGAACAGCGGTCGCAGATGGCACGGCATGAAAGTCAACGGCTATCTTCCCGAACAACCGGTCCCCGCTTCCCTCGACTGGGATACCTGGCTGGGCACCGCTCAACCCCACGCCTATCACAAAGGCTACACCAATGGCGACTGGCGCTCGTGGTTTGATTTTGGCAACGGCGCCCTCGGCGACTGGGGTGCCCATATCTTCGACACCGCCCACGAATTCCTCCACCTCGGCCTCCCCGAGGAAATTAACTCGCTCAAAGCCGACGGTCCTAGCGACTTCATCTTCCCCCAGGCCTCGACCCTCTGCTTCAAGTTTCCCAAACGCGACGGGATGCCCGCCCTGGACCTCACCTGGTACGACGGCGTGAAAAACCTGCCACCGCTGCCCGATCAATTCGGCGATGCCGTGGTGGACCCTAACATCCCGCCGCCCACGACGGGTAAAATCGACACCAAGGCCAAGACGATGGCGCAGGGCAAGGTGATCTACGGCGAGGGACTCACATTCAAGGGCGGCACCCACGGCGCCTCCCTTGAAATCATCCCCAAGGAAAAGGCTAACGACATGGCCTCCAAACTGCCCGTTGTGCCCAAGAGCCCCTCGAATCATTTCGCTAACTTCCTGCTCGCTTGCAAGGGCGAGGAAACCTGCCGCTCGTCCTTCGCCGTCGCAGGCCCCCTGAGCCAGGTCATGGTGTTAGGCGTAATCGCCCAGCACGTCAACGCCCAGCTCAAGTTCGATCGCGCCTCCAAGCAAATCACCAACCACCCCATCGCCAACGCCTTGCTCGTCGGTCCGCCGCCACGCAAGGAATGGGAGTCGTTCTATAAACTCTAACCGCCAAGAAGGCAGGCATCTCCCCCAGAAACCAGGGTTCAACCTCCCGACGAATAGGCTCCGAGAACGCCGCCGCCCAACTCCCGCATCCAGGTCGCCGACTTGGTGTCCCTCAAGATCGAGCTTCCAAGCGGCAATCACGTCACCATCGGCGGCGGCGATGTGTTCAGGGGGATTTTGGAAATGAATCCCACCTAGGGGACTACACCGTTTTGCTCCGCTCGCTTGCGGCGCGAACCGACAGCACGGTGCTGTTTCCGTCCGCTCGCTGGCTCACCGCCGACATCGAGACCCTGCGTGACCGCAACCGGCTGTCATTCGTGGACATTTCCGAGCGCCTAGCCCAGTTCGAGGCAGATCCAGCAGCCCGCGTCCCACTCCCCGCCGTAGGGATTCGGCAGTCAGGAAGTGCCCCGGCCGTCCGGGCGTTGATCCATGCCGGAAACGGCCTGACCTGGAATCAGGTCCGGATCGAGGTGAACGGCAGCAAGATGATCCTCCTGAAAGCTCCGGGTCAGGAGAGGGAGTTCCATTTCCCGCCGAATGTCCAAGTTACGGCGGACCACGCTCT
>CAIKHZ010000346.1 GCA_903827375.1 Akkermansiaceae bacterium | reverse complement strand
CTCGTCAGCTTTGACGACTTCGGAATGAGCGGGAGCGATCTGCGGAATCTGTGTAGCAGATGCGTTAGCGAATGCAGAGGCGGCAAACTGACGAGTCCGTCACGGGCGCGGGCCGAACAGTGCGGATACTTGGCGCGAGGCACGAGCGCAAGTGTCCGCTCTGTGAGAGCCGGGAACTGTTGCATGGCCGGCACGCCCAAGCCGCCGGCCTGGGCGTGATATTGCTGTGTCTTGGCCGTGGCGAAGCCTCGCGGCCTCCGTCACCAAAAAGGCGACCGCAAACGCAGTGCGCGTTCGCCCCAGCGAGGAACGAAGTGACGAGACAGCAATCCACTAACTTTTCCCCGCCTGGCCGCGCGCTTAAATCATCCGCCAACCTGAATGGTTGGATCGCGCGGAAACCGTTCGATGACCTGCGACGTTCGACGCGTGCGCGCGGAAGTGAAAGGCACGCCGAGTGGGACGTTCGTAAACCGGTGAAGGCGTGCCGGTGCTGGCGTAGCGGTGGCGTCAGCCGCCGCCGCCAGCATGAACGTCAGGCGTCCGCGCACGCGCCTGATGTGCGGGACAATGTTCCGAGCGCAGCGAGCTAAAAAACCTCCGCACAACATTCGCCAATGGAAGCCGTGAAACCGAGCGCGTTCGTGTTGTCCGTTTGAGCACGCGAATGAAATGCAGCGCGAACTAATGTTCGGTCGAGCGCAGCGAGCTAAAATTGATGGGTTGCAAACGAATTGCCAGAATCGTTCAAGTCGGCGCCATGCCACCGCCGGAACAAAGCGGAACTTGACACTGTTTACATTGTAAACGATAGTCGAGCCATGCCAACCATTGTGCAATCGTGTCGGATCGAATCAACCGAGGCCGTCCTGCTGGCGCGACAGGCGAAGCGGCGGCATCTGGAAGTCTCCACCCTGAGCAGCCTGTATCTGAAAGAAAAAGCGCTGGAGGAGGAATATCCGGGTATTGGTTTCAGGGATTCCGTCGGGGGTCGGGAAGCGTATGTGCTCGGCCATCGGGTGGCCGTGTGGGAAGTGGCCGACGTGTATCAAGCAGCGAAAACCATCGCCAAAACGGCGGATCACTTTCGCTGGCCGCCAGCCTTGGTGCGCTGTGCGCTGGCGTTTGCCAAGGCATTCGTTCAAGAAATCCGGCAACAACGTGCGGCCGAGGTCGCCGCGTGAAACCGCGCCTGCTGGCGGATGAGAACACGTCGCACCGGCTGGTGGCCGCGTGCCGGCAAATCTCGCCGGATTTTCCCATCATTCACATCGCCGACTGGCAGGAAGGTGCCTATATGTCGGTGAAAGACCCGGCCCTGCTGATGACCTTGCGGGAGGAAGAAATGATTCTCGTGGGCTTTGATCGGGCGAGCATACCGATGCACGCGGGCGAACTGACTCGCGAAGGTCTGGGCCATGCCGGGGTGATTCTCTTTCGTCGTTCGGTGCCAGTAATTGCCTACGGCAAGCAGGCTAGACTCCTCGTGGATCTGTGGCGTGAGGCCAACGATTGGGAATGGGCAGATCGCATCGAATATCTCCCACGCCCTTAAAGCGACAGACCAAATTGGGGGGCTCGCTGGCGCAAGTTAGCGGGCCTTTTTTCTTTTTCGCGCCGTGAGGTGCGGAAAGATGAGTCAAGTGTCAGTCAAGTTATTGGTCAACCGACCAGCGGCTCAAGCCGGCCGCTGGCGGCGAGGCCGCCGCACCCAGCCGGTGATGGACAGGTAGCTGAACACGAACGGCTGCCACCACGGCAACTGCGGCCGGAACGCGGTGGGCCGACCGCACGCTAACCAGAACTGCACCGGCTGCGTGACGCGCCGCAAGTAGAGAGCGGCAACCGCTGACTGCCAACGCTGCCAATAAACGCCGACCAGCGAGAGGCGATGGCTGGTGGCCCGGGTGGAATGTCTGGTGTGTCTCATCACAGTTTCTGTGAGACACACCAGACATGGAACCCGGGACACCCTGCCTGACCCGGGCGACTGCGTGCGAAAAAAACCGTCGCCAGCCCGCGAGGATCGTCACACTAACTTTGTCTTTGTCCAAAGCGAAGTGGCAGGCCGAAGGAGGAAAGCAGACGGCATGACAGCCGGTGAAAGGGCAAAAGGGAACCGGCTGGCGTGACGGCTGCCCGACTGAGGCCGAACGAAGCGGTTACACACCATTCGAGGAGCTTTAGCGACGAGGGTGGTAGCACCACTTGCCTTTGACGCCGGTCAGCGCGGTGAGTCATGGCGAACCTGAATGGTTGTCTTGCAACCGAATCAGCCGCCAACCTGACGCGACCAAATCGCGCGCGCTGAAAGGCCAGCCGTCAATGGGCATCGTAAACCGATGATGGCTGGCCGGTGCTGGCGTCGAGGTGGCGTTAGCCGCCGCCGCCAGCATGAGCGACGGCGTCCGCGCGCGGGAAACAATCATCGTAAATGGAGACCGTGAATTTGCTGCGCGATTCGTCATTGTTGAGCAACGCGAACAAATTTCCTATTGAGCCCGGCGAACTAAAATTAAAACCCGTCAACCGAATTTCTAAAATTATTTTTCGCTGTGGTTCGGGCTAAAGTGTCGCTGGTTCGCTCTGGTTCGCTGGTCATGGCCCAACTCCTAATCCTGCAAAAAAGACGTGCTAGAGTCGCCGCGTGCCGGCGAATTCCACCCATCTTGATTACGACGCAAGCCTCCCGAGCTGGCTGCGCGCCCGTGATGTCATCGCTGGTGAAGATGCGGTGAAGACTGGCGGCATCAAGTATCTACCTCGTCTCGATTCGCAATCCGATGACGAATACGACGGCTACAAATCCCGCGCTTGCTTCTTCAACGCCACGTCGCGCACGTCTGATGGTTTTCTTGGCCTGCTCTTTCGTCGTGATCCCGAAGTCAAACTTCCTGACCGTCATGCGGGTGTCGGTGGTGCCCTGCGTGTGTTCACGGATGATGTGGATTTGATGGGCACGTCGCTCTTCACTTTTTGCAAGGGTGTCGTCGGTGAAATCCTCGCCGTGGGTCGCTGTGGCACTTTGATCGACTGGGCTGGCAACGCCGGCGGGCCAATGGGCCGGAAGGACGATGAACGGGCGTATGTGGTTCGTTACGCCGCCGAGGACATCCTCAACTGGCAGACGCAACGCATCAATGGCCGCAACCTGGTCACGATGATTGCTCTTCGTGAGATTGTGGAACGGCCTGATGATGCTGATCCATTCGCCGTGAAAATCACGGAAACAGTTCGCGTGTTGAAGCTGGAAGTGCTGCCCGACGGTGGCACTCGTTATGTCGTCGAAATCTGGCAAGTCCTTACGGACGGCCACCGGGTGAAAAATCAATCCTCTTGGATGAGCAACTTCTGGTCTGGTCAAAAATCCAGCCAAACCAAGACGGAATGGACACTGGTGGAAACTCGTGTCCCGCTCCGTCTGGGCAAGCCGCTGCCGCTGATTCCATTTGTCTTTCATGGTCCACGCAACGCACTGCCTGACATAGACAAGATGCCGCTGGCCGACATTATTTGCGTCAACCTTGACCATTACCGACTGGATGCCGACTACAAACATGGTCTGCATTACACGGCGCTGCCGACGGCTTGGGTCTCTGGCTTTGATAAAACTTCCGAGCTGCGCATCGGCAGCAGCACGGCTTGGGTGGCTGAAACTCCTGGTGCCGTGGCTGGCTTTCTCGAATTCAAAGGTCACGGCTTGTCCACCTTTGAAAATGCACAGAACCGTGATGAACGCCTGATGGCTGTCCTGGGTTCCCGGATGCTGGAAGATACGAAACGCGTCGGTGAAACCGCTGATGCCATCGAGCTACGTCAGGCTGGTGAGAACAGTATCTTGATGACGCTCGCCTTGTCTGTGTCTGACTCCATCAGCCAAGTCATCCGCTGGGTCTATTGGTGGAACTCCACTGAGCAGTATCCCGAAGACATCAGTGAATCTCTCGTCCTGCTCCAGAT
>CAIKHZ010000345.1 GCA_903827375.1 Akkermansiaceae bacterium | reverse complement strand
GGCGACGGTTGGCATGTCGTGCTGCGGCCGGTCAAGGACAGTTATGTGTATGATTTGGTGGCAGAGCATGCCGGTGAGTTGCCAGTGGCGGTGGATTTCGACGTGCCGGTGACCCGCAAAGGCGATTGGCGGATGCTCAATTTCAGGTTGCCCGCCGGAGTGATGGTGCCGCTCCAGCTCGAGGGTTTGGGCAAGGGTGTGGAATTCAACCGCAGCCTGCCGGTGGTGCCGGAACCATCTGGCGACTTATGGAGCGGGTTCCTGCCGGCCAGCGGTGCTGCAGCCATGGCATGGCGGGTGGCCGACGCCGTGGTGGATGGCGCATTGTTTTTTTCCAGCACGGAAACCACCGACGTGCGGGTCGGAAGCGGTTTGCTGAGGCAACTCACGGTGCTCGATCTGCGCGTGCTGCAAGGCAAACTGGCGGAATTGGCACTCACTCTCGACGGCCCAGGCGAGGTCCTTTCGGTATCCGGGGCGACGGTGTTGGGTTGGACGGTGAAGGACGACAAGGGCGCGCGCCGACTCGAAATCAAGTTGAACCAGCCGATCGAGGGCACGGGCCGCGTGGTCATCGAGTCGCAAGCGGCGCTGGGCGGCTTTCCTCTGCGCACTGCGGCATTGCGGATGGCACCGGTGGGCGTGCTGCGCCATAGCGGGTGGCTGCGGGTGGCTAACGATGGGGCTGTTAGGATAGAAGTGACAGAGGCCAAGGGCTTGATTCAGTTAGCACCGGCGCAATATCCCGGCGGAGTGGATGAGAAGTTGCGGCAGGTGTTTGCCTATCGGTTTCCTGCGGCGGATTACAGTTATGCGATACAGGCGGACCAAGTGATGCCGGAAGTTTCGGTGACCGAGACGACGGTGTATGAATTGGCAGAGACCGACCGGCGGGTGTTTGCCGAGATTGAATTGGACATCCGCGAGGCCCCGCTGCGCGAGTGGGAGTTGGATATTCCGGCCGATCACGCGGTGGCGGCGGCCAGTGGCGCGGCGGTGGCCGATTATGTGCTGGCCAGCGAGACGAAGGACGGCATGCGCCGCCTCAAGGTGATCTTCAAACAGGCGGTCACGGGCCGCCAGTTGCTGAGTTTGCGGCTGGAGAAAAACGCTGCCGCCAAGGCAGGCTCATGGGACCTTGCTCCGCTCGGGTTTCCCGGAGTGAAGTCGCGCCGCGGCTACGTCGGCGCAGTGGCCGCCGCGGGCTATCGTCTGGCCGCCGGAAAAACCACCGGTGTGGCCGAGGTTCCTATCACGTTTTTCCCGAAGAAGACACCCGGCTTGCAGCAGTCGTTCCGCTTGCGTGAAGGCGCATGGACGGTGGGTCTAACCGTCGAGGCGCTCGGCCAAAGCGTGCAGGCCGACGTGTTCCACCTCTACTCGCTCAAACCGGGCGCGTCCTATGGCAGCGTCCTCATCAATTATTTCGTGGTCGGCGCACCCGCCACCGAATGGAAAATTGCCGTGCCGCCGGATGCCGGCAATATCGATGTGATCGGTCAGAACGTGGGCCGCGATTGGCGCAAGGAGGCTAACACGTTGGTGGTGCCGCTATCGCGCCCTGTGTTAGGTGCGGGCACTGTCTTGATCACCTTTGAGCAACCGATGAATCCGCAAGGTGGGGAGTTGTCACCGGGCGAGGTGCGCCCGTTAGGAGTGCAGGGCGAGCGCGGCTACGTCCAAATCGTCAGCCCGCTGCAAGTGAACTTCGAGGTGGGCGGGAGCGAAGGGCCGTTGTTAGTCATCGACCCCAGCGAGCTGCCCGGCGAGTTCCGCCTGCTCAGCAGTGCCCCCACGCTGGCGGCCTGGCAATACACCGGCCGTGAGTTTAAAATAGGCACCAAAATCAAGTGGTTCTCGCCCGGTGAAACTGCCGAGCAAGTTGTCGATTTCCTCAAGCTCAGCAGCCAGGTGTCGCGCGACGGCGAGTGGGTCACCGATGCCCGGTTTTTTGTGAAATCTCGTGGCCGAAACACGCTGCGGATGAGCCTGCCTGCCGGCGGTGTGCTGTGGGAGGCCAAGGTTGATGGGGAGGCGGTCAATGCTCGCCAGGACGGTGCCGAAACGCTTGTGCCACTGCCCGCCCGCACCGATCCGAAGCAGGCCGTGGAAGTCGCTATCCGTTATGGTGCCAGGTCTGGCAATCCGCAGCGAGTTGATCTAACTGCCCCGCGGCTCGCCGTGCCGGTGGTCATTGGCGAGTGGGGCATCTCCGGCGACGAAGGCCGCCAGTTGGTGCCGCGCGGTGGCAGTGCAGAATTGGTGCGTCCGGCACTTGCCGAGGATGGTTATCGTTGGATCAAGCGGCGGCGGGGCGGGGCGGCCG
>CAIKHZ010000344.1 GCA_903827375.1 Akkermansiaceae bacterium | reverse complement strand
CCCAGCCCCAAAATCCCTCAGCCCGGCCGCCCAAAGCGTGCTGCTATATCATCTGGCACGTGAAACCGTTCACCACCAGCCCCTCCAGAAGATTGCGGAAACCGTCGGCGATTCTCCCAACATGCTTGCCAAGGTGAAGCACGAACTCGAAGCCGCCGAACTCTTCGAACCCATGGCCTTCTTCATCGATGCGGGAGATCGTGTCGCTCAGCTGAATCCCAAATGGATTCCGGGACAAGAACCATTTTTATGACAAGACAACCCGCCAAATTTTTAGTAAGTCCGCTCAGCGCAAAATCCGCCCCTGCTCACCGCGCCAGAGGAAAGGAGTCAACGTCTCCGCCCCCTCCTTTCCCCGCCCTACAATCCGCCCAGTAGCCCTTCATGCGCAACAACCGCGAAATAGCAATTTTCTAGACCATGAAAAAAAACGCCGTCGCCCTCGTGCTAACAATCGGCACCCTCCACGCCGCCTTCATACCCGATTTCAAGCTCAAGCCTGACGAATACACCGTTCTGATGGCAGTCGATGCGAAACTTAGCGCCGGGCTGACATCCTTCCAACCCGCTGGACACGGCAAGTTCTTCGTGCAGGGCTGGCATCGCGCCGACCAGCAGGCCGAGTGGAAAATCTCCGCAAACGAGGCTGCTGACTACACGGTCAACGTGCTCGTGAACCGCACTAGCAACCAGTCGCTCAAACTCTCAGTCACCGCCGCCGAAAAGCCCCTCACCGGCACACTACCGGCCGACGGCAAACGCTGGCAACGCATCACCTTGCCCGGCACGCTTGCATTCCCGGCCGGCGAATCCTCCGTCACCCTACGCCTGCTTCCAAGCGAGGGGTCTTCGGATTTCGACGCGCAGGTGCATGCAGTGGAACTCGTCCGTCCCGCAGTCCGCGACGTGCTTCACGCGAAGGCAATCAAGCTGCGTGCCGACACCACCTGGTTCCAACAAGCCCGATACGGCATCATGGTCCACTGGACCAAGCAATCGATGCCTCGAAACGGCAATCCAAAGTCTTACGACCAAGCCGTCGCCGATTTCAATGTCGAGGCATTCGCCGACCAAATGAAACAAACCGGGGCCGGGTTCGTGCTCATCACCACTTCGCATGCGTTCCAATATTTCCCGGCGCCACTCAAATCGTTAGACAGCATCCTGCCCGGCCGCACCAGCCGCCGCGACCTCGTAGCGGACCTCGCCGCCGCGCTCGGCAAGCGTGGCCTCAAACTCATGCTCTACTATCATCTCGGTGCCAGCGACGATCCCGATTGGCTCAAGGCCTGCGGCTTCTGGGAAACCGACACCTCGCGTTTCTTTAACAACTGGCAGGCCATCATCTCCGAGGTGGGCCAGCGCTATAAGGAACAACTCGCCGGCTGGTGGTTCGATGACGGAAGCAGCAGTTACTACTACCGCAGTGCTCCGTGGGAAAAACTCGGAAGCGCCGCCAAGGCCGGTTTTTCCCAGCGTCTTGTGGCCTTCAACTCATGGGAGCTGAACTCGCCGACCGAGTTCCATGATTTCTTCACCGGCGAAGGCTTCAGTGATCCCCGAGGCTACAACGAACTGCTCGTCCGCGGCGGCAACGGCCGCTACCCGTCCGGCACTCACCAGGGCCTGCAAGCCAGCGCCTGCCTGATCACCGAAGGCGACTGGGTCCACAACCGCAAGGACACCGCGATTGGCAATCCGCAGTGGAATCCCGACCAACTGGCAGGCATGCTCAAGGGATTTTCCGAATACCGCAACGTCCCGATCTTCAACATGGAAATCTATCAGGAAGGTGCCGTCTCACCACAAAGCGTCGAACTTTTCAAACAAGCCGCCTCAAAGAAGCTGGTAAAATGAACAGCTATATCAAAAGTATCCATCACATGTCGCACACAAGTATGCTAACAAAATTTGGAGTGGCCGTCATGCTGGCGGCCATGGGTTTGGCCGGAAACCTGCAGGCCGTCCCGGTGCCAGCCAATGCCACCGACTGGCAACCGGTGGCCGGGCGGTTTCCGCTGACGCGCTGGGCCAAGGACGTCGCGCCAGAGAAGGTGTTGCCCGAATACCCGCGGCCGCAACTGGTGCGCAAGGACTGGCACAATCTCAACGGCCTGTGGGATTACAGCGTGCTTGCCAGAGAGGATCCGCAGCCAACCGCCTATCAAGGGAAGCTCCTCGTCCCCTTCCCGATCGAGGCACCACTCTCCGGGGTTGGCAAGATGCTTAACTCTCTGCCCGGGCGGACTTATTCTAACAGCGTATTGTGGTATCACCGCAGTTTTAGCGTGCCGGCACCATGGCAGGGGCGGCGCGTCCTGCTGCACTTCGGCGCGGTCGATTGGCAGGCCACAGTCTCGATTAACGGCCAAGCGCTGGGCGTCCACCGCGGCGGTTATGACGGGTTTTCGTATGACGTGACCGACGCGCTTCGGAAAGAAGGATCTAACGATATTGTCGTTGCCGTGTGGGATCCCACCTTTGAAGGGGGCTATCCGCGCGGCAAGCAGATCGACCGGCCGGGGGGGATTTACTACACGCCCTGCACTGGCATCTGGCAGACGGTGTGGCTCGAGCCGGTGGCGGCGGAGCATGTCGAATCCCTGCGGGTGGTTCCCGACGTGGACGCGGCGAGCGTGCGGATCACCTGCAACTCCCCGCGACCCACGGCAATCCGGGTAACGGTGCTTGACGGCGGCAAGACCGTCGCAACGGCTGACGGCAAGACGGGAGATTGCCTAACGATAAAACTGGATCATCTCAAGTTATGGTCACCTGAGAGCCCGTATCTCTACGATTTGGCGATCAAGGCGGGCGACGACGAGGTGACGAGTTATTTTGGCATGCGCAAGGTGGCAATAGGACCGGACAAGAATGGCATCACGCGGATCCTGTTGAACAACGAGTTTATGCTGCACAACGGCGTGCTGGACCAGGGATATTGGCCGGACGGCATCTACACCGCGCCAACTGACGAGGCGCTGCGCTACGACCTCGAAGCGATCAAGCAACTCGGTTTCAACATGAGCCGCAAGCATGTGAAGGTCGAGCCGGAGCGCTGGTATTACTGGGCAGACAAGCTCGGGGTGCTGGTCTGGCAGGACATGCCTTGCAGCGGCGATGGCATCCACGCCAAGCCCCCCGCCTATCCGGAGTCTGATGCCCGCCGCCAGGAGCAGTTCGGCATCGAATTGCGGGCGCTCATCGACGGTCGTTTCAACCATCCGAGCATTGTCTCGTGGATCGTATTCAACGAGGGCATGGGTTTGCAGAACAGCGCCGACTACCAACTCGACGATAATATCCGCGCGTTCATGCGCCGCATGGCGGACGTTGCCGGCGAGGACCGGAGCCGCGTGATCAATGCCGAGAGTGGCGCGCCGGGGGGGGGCTATCAAGGATGGAATCCGCTGGATCTGGGGTTCGGGCAGGTGATGGATGCCCATTGTTATGGCACCACCAAATGCATCGTGCCGACCAAGGAGCGGGCGAGTGTGATCGGTGAATATGGATATGCGAAGTTTCTGGATTCGCAAGACAAGTACCGGCCCTTGGTGAAAATCCCAGGCGTCAGCGGCTTGGTATGGACACAGATCACTGATGTAGAAGACGAGCGCAACGGCCTGTTGACCTATGACCGAGGCAAGTTCACCGAGAATCCCAAACGCATCGCCGAGATGAATGGCCGATACGCAGTGGGGAAGACACCCGCTGATAAATGATGCTGCGGGTCATCTGCGCGATGGTTTGAACCAGGGCGGCGGCGGAGATGCCCCACAGCATCCCGATGGCCATAGAGGTAGGAATGGAGCATTACTGCCCCACCCCTCCCTCAGAACCGGGCGGAAGGCAAAAAATCCTTTTAATTGCGTTGTGGTAACCTTTTGGTGATCAATTATCTTGCCATTTGCTGCGCGTTGGCGCATTACTACACGCGTGGTCAGCAAACGCAAGCAACAGGAGTTCATCCACTGTAAGGTCACCGCCACCTCCCACCCGAGGGCACCTTGGCGGGTGTCCTATCCCGTGGAGGTTGACGGCGT
>CAIKHZ010000343.1 GCA_903827375.1 Akkermansiaceae bacterium | reverse complement strand
GGCAAGATCTTCGTCCGTTTGGTCGTGACGCCGAACTGAATGACGCCACGATCCACGATCCACACAAATCCCATTTCCGGAGTTTTGGTTTTCTCCGGATTCCCGCGAGGCCGCTGGTGCGCAATGGCGGCCCCACTATTTTGCCCAAAACCCGCCGTTTCCCAAGTGTGGCATGTTCTGCTAGGGGGAAAAAATAGACATGGCATGAAAACTAACAAGTGAATATATTGATTGCGGAGCCCGCTCAGCCTGATTTGCTCGCCGTATGACGCCATGTTCAACCGCGATACCGCAACTCACCTGCCGTAGCCAATCTTATCGCCAGCGCCGCCCGCAAAAACCCGCCCAACGGGGATTTTCTCCACAATGGCTGTCCCAATCCATCCCTGCCGGGAGCCTTGTTGAACTGCGAGTCCCTTCCTTAGCCCTGGATTTTTCCAGTTTGAATTTGATATTTCCCACGATACTTCCATGAAGAAAACAACCCATGATTCGCCGTCCCAAGGTTTCGCCTTGGTCATCACCCTCTCCCTGATGGTGCTGTTGACGCTACTGGTTGTCGGACTGCTGAGTCTGTCGGGCATTGCCCTGCGCAATGCCAGCGGCAGCGAAGCGATGGCCACGGCACGCAACAACGCTCGCTTGGCCTTGATGCTGGCCATCGGCGAGTTGCAGAAGTCGCTGGGCCCGGACAAGGCGGTCAGTGCCCCCTCGGAGATCCTGGCGAGTCAACCGGCCAAACCCAACACCACCGGGGTCTGGGACTCTTGGGATTTCAACCCAAACGGCGGCGCGCTGAGCTACCGCGATGAGAAAACCAAGCGCTTCCGGCGCTGGTTGGTCTCCAGTGCGGACCCGGCGGCGCTCACCTCGCAGAATTTTGGTGCGGCGATGTGGACCGGAGATACCATTGAACTGGTTGGCGACGGCTCTCTGGGTGACAAAGCTGCGGCCTCAGCCAAAGTCGTCGCCGGCAAGGTGCCGCTGACCCGCGACAGCAAAGTCCAGGGTGCCTTGGCCTGGCACGTGGCCGACGAATCAATGAAAGCCCGCATCAATCTCTACCGTGATCCGAGCCTCAACACCACCCTCGCCCAACAGCGCGCCCTGCTCGCCGGCCATCGGCCCGACCCATCGGTCATCCAATCCACGGTCGGCAGCCGGCTCACGTTCCTGCCCAAGGACGACACCGCAAAGAATTTTGCGGATGCTGCGGCAGGCACCGGAAAACTCACCGATCTCGCCCAGGTGGACTTGTTGAAAGACGCCAGGAACAAGATCAAAGAGTTCCGAAACGACGTGACGCCCCATTCGCTGGGCCTCCTCGTCGACGTTCGCAAAGGCGGACTCAAACAGGATCTCTCGTCCGTGTTCGAGATGAACGCCAGCCTGCCGGATGCCTTTGCTAGCAAAAAACTCTATCAATCAACCCACGGCATCACCGGTGTCTCCGACCCCTACTGGAGCACCTTGTCGGGCTACTACAACTCGTTCCGCAGCATCACGAATCGCGACACCAACCCGACGATTGCCACCAAGCCGGTGCAGGACGTGTTGATCACCACCCAGACAACGCCCACTACTTACAATCCGGGGCCGGTCATCGCCAAGGTGGAAATCGTGTTGACTTTTGTGGTTCGGGAATCCCACGGCATGTGGACGCCCCTGCTCACTGCGCAGAGTTCCGACCTGAGGTACATGGGCCACCTGATTCTAACACCCGTCGTCACCCTGCACAATCCCTACAACATCAACCTCTCCTTCGATGAAATGGACGTGGCCTTCCAAAACGTTCCCGTAGCGTTCAAGTTCTACGTCAATAACCAGGCGCAAAACACCAGCTTGGTGTCATTGAACTCCCTGTATTGGGATGATAATCTCAGCCAGGACCGGAAATTTATCATCGGCATCGCCAACTGGTCCGACTACTCCGCAGGCACGACCGGCAGGAGCGGCCCGATCATCATGAAGCCCGGCCAAACCATGGTCTGCGGAATTTATATGGACCCGCACACCATCTTCAGCCAAGGCGACGACAGCTCCTGGATTACCAACGACAGGGACCTGAGGGGCAAGTTTGTCAAGGCCACCCCCGGCTTCAAGGGGCGTGCCTTCGGCTACGATCTGGACGTGCTCTCGCCGGATGACTACAGCGTGCCGCAAGCCCAACAGAGCGACGGGGTGTACAAGGTGCTCGGCCTGAAGGCCTCCGACACGGTGCACATGGAGGTCGCCATTCAGAAGCCCCCCATGGATACGAGTGGCCAGTTCCAGGTGCTCGCAACGATCACCTCCAATGGCACGACCAAGCAATACGGCGGGCTCAGTTTCAAGTATACGGACGATGCCACCCTCAAATCCGTGTTCCCCACGGTCTTTCGCTATCCCTCCAGCGGGGAATTCACGGCCATGGACGCCCATGTGTCCAATACCGTTGCCCCCGATGCCTGGTTCTCTAACCATGCAGGGGCGAAAACCGTGGCGGTGTTCTCCGCCTACGCCCACACCACCAACGGCGGCGTCTATGAAACCGGCAAGCGCACCGTGACCGCCGGTGCCCTCAACGCGTTGGTGGACGGGCGGGTGGCGGGCAAGCCGTTCCTGTTTAACAATCCCGCCCGCACCGTCGTGAGCATGGACCTGAAAAAGGAAAAGCTCGGGGCCCATTCCCATGAGCTCAACTTGCAGCGCATGGCCAGCGCCGGTTCGTTCGACGATTACCTCACCGTGGACGCCACCAACCGCAGCCCATATCTAACTGGCAACACCACGAGCCACGGCATCAAGTCCGGCAGCTATCTGGAACTACCCGTCGGCCCGCTGCAAACCATCGCCGATTTCCGCCGCTCCAATGCCCTGACCTCGTTCTACCTGCCCAATTTCGTCCAACCCGTAGCCAACTCGATCATCTCGCCGCTGATGTCCACCGACAAGGTCAACCAGATCGATTCGGCGGTGGCCACCTACGCCTTGCTCGACCATTCGGTACTGGCCAACCACGCGCTTTACGACCGGTTCTATTTTTCAACCTTCGCCACCGTCGGCACCGTCACCCCGGACAAGGTGTTCGCCGAGTTCATGGGCGGACAACGGACGCTGCCGGCGCAGAGGTTCCAGCCCTATCTGCCCGCCGGCAGAACCGTTGACGACGCCAAGGCGGAGCTCTACGCCTCCGGTATTCCGCGCAACACCGCCTATCAGATGGCCGCAGAATACCAATTGCTTCGCGGACCGTTCAACGTCAACTCGATGAGCGTGCAAGCGTGGAAAGCGATGCTGGCAACCCTCAACAAGAGCCAGATTGTGACCCTGTGGCAGAAGAGCGGGAAGTTGGAAAACAACCTCGCCAAAGGCACCCCCATTGTCGGCATGTCCCTTCTCAACGGCGGCGGTTCCGACAGCCGCCTGGATCCCCAAAAGATTGATGACCAAAGGACCAACGAGTGGAACGGCTGCCATGAACTCAGCGACAGCCAGCTGGAGCAACTCGCCAAAAGCATCGTCGAGCAGGTGCGCCTGCGCGGCCCGTTCCTGTCGCTCTCCGAGTTTGTCAACCGCCAGATCGGCGCGGAATCCGACCTGACCCGCAGCGGCGCGCTGGATGCCGCTATCGCCAAGTCCAAGGTCAACGACACGGCCTTCGTGACCCAGGTGCCCATCACCGTGGCCGATGTCAGCGACCCCAAGCTGTACAACTACAAGACGCCGACGGCTTCCACCGGCAATCCCGCCGCCGGTGCCCCTGGCTGGATCAGCCAGGGCGACCTGATGCGCCTGCTTGAACCGGCAGCCACCGTGCGTAGCGACACTTTCGTCATCCGCGTTTGCGGCGAGGCATGGGATGCCAAGGGTCAGGTCACCGCCCGCGCCTATGCCGAAGCGGTGGTACAACGCATGCCCGAATATGTGGATCCAGTTGACCGGCCCTCGCTCAATGTGTACACCGATACCAAGGCGGCCCTAGCCAACCGGACTTTCGGACGGCGCATCAACGTGGTGGCGTTCCGCTGGCTGGCCAGCAATGAAATCTAATACTGAGTTCTGAAAGGATCGAGGGCGAATTCAGAACAAGAATGGTCAGGGCGAAAGTTCTGATGCGTCGGCGGGCCTCATGCCTTCGAGGCGGATGGAGGGGTGAAGCATGGAATTCAGGCGAACTGGTTGAGGAGCGGCGCGAGGCCGTTCCATGGGAGGATGGTGGCATTTTCGCGATCCTGGCGGGCGGTGCCGCCGTGGATGAGCCAGGGGGTGAGGGTCTGCCGGGTGAGCTTGGCACGCCAGTAATCGAGACCGCTGAAGAAATCGGAGGCGATGGTTTCGCCGGACTTGATTTCGATTGCTTGGAAGGTGTCCGGCGCGGTTTCGATGAGGGCATCGACTTCGTGGCCTTCCTTGTCGCGGAGGAAGTGGAAAGAGGGCTTGATGCCGCAGTTGGTCTGGGCCTTGAGGAGTTCTGTCATGACCCAATTTTCAAACAAGGCACCGCGCTGGGGGTGGGCGCGGATGTGACTGGCGTGGCGCACTGAGGAACCAAGCGGCAAGGCCGGAATCGCAGAAGTAGAGCTTGGGAGTCTTGATGAGCTCGAACTGGCTGGACCCTGCAAGAATGAAGCGGCCCATCCGGCGGTCGGAATCGACGACGCCCTGGAGGTAGGAAAAAAGATCGGGGGCACGCTGGCCCTCATCGAGGATGGCTCCATCGGATATCTGGCGAAGGAAGGCCCGCGGATCTTCGGTGGCGAGAGCGCGGGTGTCCGGATCTTCCAGCGAGAAATAAGGCAGATTCGGGGCGAGAAGGCGCGAAAGCGTGGTTTTGCCCGATTGGCGGGGGCCAGTGATCGTCAGAATCGGGAATCCGGCCAGCCGCTTGCGGGCCGCAGCGGAGGCGATGCGGGGAATCGTCTGGGCAGGAAGCGCTGGGGTGGAAATGCTTGGCATGACTATTCGGAGGCACCTGGGGCCTGTGAACAACCCGGTCTGCGTTAGGAGAATCTCGTTACCGATCCCTGATAACCCCATCATCTATCGTGAAAGCCTGTGTCAATGCCATGGGAGAATGTGAACGATCGGCGCTTGGGATGACTGCGTTCATAAGAAGATTCCCCGGCCGCCTGACGCAGCACTCGATCAGGGCGAATGAGATGGGATTTCCGAATTAAATAGCCGGAAACCACGGTGGCGGCTGTCATCAGGTTGATTGGCTTGGTTGGATTCATGAGTCATTTTCCATAATGGCATAGGAACTCAGTCGTTTGCGCGAGGTGGTCCTCGCGTTAAACTGCCCCCAAGCACCGGTTTTGAGTCCCTTGCCTTCCAGCCAAGCGCTGCAGGCCGCGCCAACTTCGATACTCAGACGACACAGCCGTCGCAAATCGCGATCGGACGGACTTTCCGCGTCAGGTTCAGTGGCTGTGATGCGCCGGGTCCGGCTCATGCATAGGGGAGGATTTATCATCTCTTTCATATAGGTATCGACATAGCCGTTGTTGATTGTTTGGCACTGGGATTGCGCTCGGGAGTTGCCATCGCACGACTTTGCCTGGCTTTGTATCTCATTAGAATTTGAATTCGTGTTTTCATGATTGTTGTATCCTAGGTTACCTAATGGTTAGTTGTTAACAGCAGGCTACAGCGGGTATGGGCAAACATTTCAGCCGCACTATGTCCGGGTTCGGACGGCCATGCTGCATCTAGCGGAGGCGATTCTTCAATAGGGAAAAACCCTACTCTTACAAATTCATTTCATCTAGCCGATGGGCATAGATTCCATCCAAGCGCACAAGCCACGTCTTCAAGACACCGGTAGTGCAACACCCCATAGCATGTGTGCTGTCATGTGGCATTCTCACCCCATGCACCATCTTCGCTCCGCATCCGTTGTACATCACTTCAGAATTGCCGCATTCCTCTGGTTTGTCATTTGCATGCTCGTGCCAGTATCTGTCGGATTGTTGGTCCAGTCCGTATGGTTCGAAAACTTCCAGCTAACTATGGCCGGTTCCGGCGTCGCAATGCTTAGTCTGCTTCTGGTCATCCCGCTATGGGCCGAAGGCAGCAACACCAACTGCCCGTTGTGCTGGACGCCAGTGCTGACTCCTAAAGCTTGCTCTAAACACCGAGATGCTAGGAAGCTCATGGGAAGCCACCGTCTGCGGGTGGCACTGGCCATCCTGTTCAAGAATCAATTCCGCTGTCCCTACTGCAATGAATCCACTGCGCTGGAACTTCGCCACTCGCCCCGCCATGTCACTGACCACTGGTCGCAACTGGATTGACAGTTAGTCACGGGTAGGGTTGTTCCCCATAGGACAAAATCGGCCATGGGCGCAGATTCGATTTGTCAATTTTCGGATCGAACACATTCGGTGCCGCCGGGCTGGCCATCTAACCTGCGCTTCTACTATTCTCATTCCTCCAAACCATGAAAATTCGTTACTGCTCAGGTAGCCTCCCGTGCCTAGAGGCTACCTGAGCAGTAACAAAAATTGGAGGTTTTGCGAAGTTGCTGGAAATTGATGACTTGTTGATTAGTAACCGATAGGTTATGATTTGGGCTGCCTAATGAAATGCGGAGTTTTTCGGGGCATTTGACTGGCGGGTTATTCCGGCTAATAAGGGGGGATTTTCACCGCTGGTTGAATACTCCCCCCACTGAGACTTCCCGGACCTTCAATGTAAACGTCAACAAACTCCGAATATGTCACGAGAACCAATGATCGGTGATAGTAGTCAAGCACTCGTGTTGCGAGCGGTCCCGAAATGGCGAGTATAGCTACGACAGACGAGAGTTTTCGATAGTGCAATCTCACCGCGAAAGCTAGTGCGACGACCGCGCATGATGCCCCAATCCGGGCGGTTGCAGGAATGATCGAGAAATAGCTCTCATCAACATGATTTAGGGAAGGCCGGGATCCGTAGGAAATGTACAAGGTCCACCGATATGCGAGTTCCGCCCATACATAGGTAAGGCACAGCGCCGCAACGATCAAAAAGATGAGCCCGAATATTTTGAAGGGGGTCGTCACGGAATTGAGCATGATTGTACCGATTGAGGCAGGGGCACCGGTTGCTCGGCGCCCCCCCCCTCGCAGATTCCGGCGCGCGGAATTGCCGCAGCGGACTCCTCAGGAAAGCGCGCACAGAGAACCAGCGCTGACACAGAGTGCCAGAACCGATTCCCGTTGCAAGCAGGAAGCTTGACACCGTGTTCGGGAATATTCGTTCCCCTTGTGGATTCTTCGGCTAACGACCGCCATCTGGCCGGGCTGAAAATCTCCCACGACGGAGGCCAGTCCACCTTGCGCAACATTTCGCTAGTCCGATCGGACCAGCGAAATGTCGCGGCTACAGCGGATCATGAACCTCGACAAACCTGCTGAGGCAGAGCTAGATAGCCGCAGCAGCCAGCGCCATGAATATCATTCGATTCCACCACACCGCGATCATCTGTTCGGACTACGAGCGATCGAAGTATTTCTACACCGGAGTGCTGGGACTCCCGGTGATCTGTGAGACGTTTCGCGCCGAACGCAATTCATACAAACTGGACCTAGCCATCCCCGGCGGCGGTCAAATCGAACTCTTCTCATTTCCCAATCCGCCGGCCCGCCTTTCATATCCCGAGGCCTGTGGGCTGCGCCATCTGGCTTTTGAAGTCGCTGATATCGTAGCCACGATCAGCGATCTCACCGAGCAGGGAGTGGCCGTCGAACCCCTGCGCCTGGATGAACTGACCGGGAAACCTTATACGTTTTTCGCTGATCCGGATGGCTTGCCGATTGAATTGTACGGGAAATAGCTCGAAATGCGGTTGCATCAAGCCGTTTTCCCCCCTAAGAATCCTTCTGTGAAATCCGCCGTTCGATGTTGCTTCCTTGGGGTTTGGTGCTTGGGTGCTTGGTGCTTGATTGCAACGCCGTGTCGCGCCGCCGATGCTTGGCGCACTTTCACTGACACCAGCGGCCGCCGCATGGTGGCCAAGATTCTGAAGGTGGAAGCCGAACAGGTGATCCTGGAACTTAAAACCAATGGCGAGCACGTCACCATCGCCATGGATAAATTGAGCGCTGGCGATGCCGTGTACGTCCTCCAGCACAGCGGTGCGGAAGGCACGCTGCCTTTGACCCGCCCCCCTGTTTGGCCACCCCCACGTCTTCCGGTTCGCCCGCCATCTCCGGCCGGGACAGAGCCTTTGACCATCCCGGCTGCGCCAGCTGCCGCCGCCAGCGCGTCTGCGGCGGGCCAGATCTATCCGCGAACCCGCAAGGAGATAGAGGCGGGGATCAAGGAGATTACCAAGCGGCCCAGGCCGCCGGAGTTGAGCGCGGACGTTCACGAGGCGACCAAGCAGCTCAACATCTATCGGTTCCTCTGCGGCCTGTCCTGTGACGTGAAGGGCGATGTGGAGTGCTCAAAAAATGCCACAGACGCCGCCATGGCGTGCAGGCAAGCCGGCACCGTCTCCCACGATCTTGGCCATTCGACGGATCGCTGCAATCTTTCCACCATGGGCAATGCAGTCGCCTCCGTCGCCCAATTCATGGAAGACGGCGGGGGCAACAACCGCGACGGCCGAGGTCACCGCGCTTGGTGCCTCAACCCTCCGATGGGCAAAGTTGGCTTCGGCTCTGCCAGCAAGAGTTTTTCCGCGATGTGGTGCATGGATGAGAGCGGTACCCCGGCACAAGGGACCTGGGCCTACCCGGGCAAGGGCCTCTTCCCCGTTCAATACGTTCACGGCAGCGCTTGGTCGTTCTATGGGGTGGATTCCGCCACCATTCCAAAGGTGGAGGTTTTCCGCCTCTCCAAGCGGCCCGAGGAACCGTTGCCTCCCACCGGCGACATCGCCGGACATGAGATCAAGGTGCTGCATGTTTCCCGTGCCATGATGAACGGCTTCAACTTTGAACCCGCCGACCCCGCTAAACGCGGCATCTATTGGGTCCGCATCACCAGCGAAAGCCTCCACGAAGGCTATCTCGTCGAACTCTACTAACCCAATACCTGAACCCATGCCAGCCTCTGCATCTCCGCTTGCCCATCTCTCGTGCCGGGCGGCACGCGGACCCCGCCGAATCACCTCTTCGAGGCGTCGCGTCCTCGATCTGGCGTTTTTTCCAACATGCTTCTTGCTTGGAATGTTGGCACCCGCCACTGCCGCCGAGCCATCCGCCTGGCAGAAACAAGTGACCGCCTTCGCAGAGGCCCAATACCAGGCGATGGAACAAGGAATCAAGAACGGGCCGCGCGCCGAACCCGGCAAAACCCCCTCTGTCCTCGATGAGCAAGCGCTTATCCTAACCACCGACAAGGACCCGCTCGACGTGCAACTGCGCCGCACCCGCTCCCTGCTAACCCACCTCGCCACCACCCTGCACACCACCGGCTTGGCCCCACTCGAGGCAGATGTGGGCCACATCGCGGCTGATGCCGAAGCCGCGCGAGCCGCCGGGCAACCTGCCAGACTCCATGCTCTCTACCTGCGACTGCGCGAAATTACCCGAAGCGCCGCCCTAGCCAATCCTCTCCTCAACTTTAACGACCTCCTCTTCATGGGCTACGTCAGACCCGGCGGCGACGTCCACATGGTCGATCAATACGCCGGCTGGAACGCCAAAGCCGGCGGAGGTATCTTTATCCTCAACGGCTTCAAGGGCGACTCGCCACATCTGGTCAACGTGCTCGAAAACTCGCTCGTCACAAACGGCCGCTTCAAGGGCCAGAAGCTCGTCAACGGCGCAGTGCTCCGCCCCGATCTCTCATTTGACGGCAACACGATCGCTTTCGCTTGGAACAACCTCAGCGACAAAGCCTACCACATTTTCACAGTCCGCACCGATGGCTCGCAACTCACCCAGCTCACCGACGGTGCCATCAACTTCAATGCCCCAGCTTTTACTAACAGCAGTTTCAACGACTTCGATCCATGCTGGCTGCCAGATGGCCGAATCGCCTTTCTATCGGAAAGACGCGGCGGCTACCTGCGCTGCAGCGGTGCCCGTCCGCTGATGACCTTCACCCTCCACTCGATGAAGGCCGACGGCACTGATATCATTCCCATCAGTTATCATGAAACCAATGAATGGAATCCGAGCGTGGATAACAGCGGCAGAATCGTTTATACCCGCTGGGACTACGTGGACCGCGATGACTGCATCGCACACCACCTCTGGATCTGCGGCCCCGACGGCTGCGACCCTCGCTCGCCACATGGCAACTACCCGCTACCGCTGTCGTTTGAAGAGCCGAATAAGCACGACGGGAGGCGGGCCCGCCCCAACGGCGAATGGAATATCCGCGCAATTCCAGGATCTAACAAATACATGGCAACTGCCGCCGGGCATCACACCCATTCATTCGGTGAGTTGGTGGTCATCAACCCCAACATTGAGGACGACGGCGCGATGAGCCAGGTCCAAACCCTCACCCTCAAACGCAGCGATTGGCCCGATGCCACTGGCGACTATGGGACGGCCTGGCCGCTGAGCGAGGCGTTCTATCTGGCCAACTTCCGCGAGGATCTGGTCCTGCTCGACCGCTTTGGAAACCTAGAACTCATCTGCCCGAAAAGCGCGCTGCCACTGGCCGCCACCAAGCTCATCCATCCGATCCCGCTCAAGGCGCGGCCGACGCCGCCAGTGATCCCAACCGCAACCTATCAGGGAGAGCGGGCTGCGGCGGAGCATGGCCAGGCGACCATCAGCGTGATGGATGTGAACGAAGGAGATATGAAGATGCCTGCAGGCACCTCAATCAAATGGCTGCGGGTAATCCAGATCATCCCCCAACTCCAACCGGTGATGAACCAACCGAAAATCGGCTATGCGAGCGAGAGTCTGGTGAGAATGCCCTTGGGTATTGTGCCGGTGGAAAGCGACGGCAGTGTGTACTTCAAGGCACCAGTGGCCAAGGAGTTGTTTTTTCAATTGCTAGATGAGCGCGGACTGGCCGTCCGATCAATGCGCTCAGGCACCTACGTTCATCCCGGCGAGCAACTCAGCTGCGTCGGCTGCCACGAATCACGCGGCACCAGCCCAAAAACACTCTCCCGCATTCCCCTGGCTCTAAAACGCGGTGCCTCCGACATTCGCCCCGAGGTGGCCAGTGGTGCCATCCCTTTCAATTGGCACATCCTGGCCAAACCGGTGTTGCAGGAGCGCTGCGCCGCTTGTCACGCCAAGGAGGGCAAGGGGCCGGACATGAGCCACGCCAGTCTTGAGAGATATGTCTTTCACTATCCGTTTTGGAAGGACGGCTACGTCAATGGCGAAGTGGTAGCCAGCGGCTCACGCAGCGTCCCCGGCAAGTTCGGTGCCATGGCCTCGCCCTTGCTCAAGTATCTGGAGAAATCCCATTACGGCGTGTCTCTCACCCCCGATGAGTTCAAGCGAATCTCACTCTGGCTCGACTGCAATGGCAACGAACTCGGCGCTTATACCCGTGTGGAGGCCCAGCGACGCGGAGAAACCGTCTGGCCGGAAATCGACGTGGACCCGACCGATCCGCTTGGCTTAAAATAATGCCGCGTCTATCAGCCAGGTTTTTTCACATTTGGAAAGTGCAAGCCAATGACGTCACCGTTGGCGAGGGCCATTTCCTCGACTTGGTCTCGGCTGGCCCACACTTCCAGTTCGCCGCGGCGCCCGTGTTCGGGTGACACGCTGACGCGGGCAAACGGACCGGCGACAAACAAATGACTGACCCGCCCGGTGACGTCCACGCCTTCTTCCGCCGCAAAGCGCAATTCAATCTCGTGCGGCCGGATGTATCGGCCGTCCGGCAGCTTGTTCACCTCACCGAGAAACTCATAAACAAACGAAGTACGAGGTTCGTCGTAAATGTCCTGAGGCGTGCCGGTTTGCTCAATGCGGGCATTGCGCATCACCACCACTTGGTCGGCGAGTTCCAAGGCCTCCTCCTGGTCGTGGGTGACAAACAGGGTGGTTAGGTTGATTTCGTCGTGGAACTGGCGCAACCAGCGGCGCAGCTCCTTGCGAACCTGGGCATCCAGCGCTCCGAACGGCTCGTCAAGCAACAGCACCTTGGGCCGAATGGCCAGGGCACGGGCCAAGGCAACGCGCTGGCGCTGGCCGCCGGAGAGCTCGTTGGGGCGCCGCTTGTCCAATCCTTCGAGCCTAACTAAACGCAACAATTCGCCGACCCGCTCGCGGATCTCGGCACGCTTCGGCCGCTGCTCACGCGGCATCACATCGAGCCCAAAGGCGATGTTTTGGGCGATGGTCATGTGAGGGAACAACGCGTAATGTTGGAACACGAACCCGACACCACGCTTGCCCGCCGTCACATCGCTCACGTCGTTGCCGTGAAAAAGGATGCGGCCGCTGCCCGGGTCTGCCATCTCCAGGCCCGCAACAATGCGCAACAAGGTGGTCTTGCCGGAACCCGACGGGCCTAACAAGGCTGTCAGCGACCCGTCCGGCACTTCCAGCGAAATGTCATCGAGCGCAGTGTATGTGCCAAATGTCTTATGGATGGATTGAATGGAGATGGACATATAAGTGAATGCAAAAAATGACGGGATAAAGCGGTTAGTGAGAATTCTGCTAGATCCGGCCGCTGGCGCGCTGATGGGTGAATTGCTCGACGGCGCTCTTGAGTCCCAGGGTGAGCAGGGCGAGCAGGCCTAGCAAGGTAGCGCAAGCGAAAGCGGCACTGAATTGATATTCGTTATAGAGCACCTCGATATGCAGCGGCAGGGTGTTGGTTTTGCCGCGGATATGGCCGGAAACAACCGACACAGCACCGAATTCACCCATGGCGCGGGCATTGCACAAGAGCACGCCATAAAGAAGGCCCCACTTAATGTTAGGCAAAGTGATGCGGCGGAACATCTGCCAACCGCTGGCACCGAGGGTCACCGCGGCCAATTCCTGATCGTTGCCCTGCGCCTCCATCAGCGGGATCAACTCACGGGCGACGAATGGGAATGTCACAAATACAGTGGCCAGGATGATACCCGGCAACTCGAAGATGATCCGGATGTCGTGGTCAGCCAGCCACGGACCGAACCAGCCCTTGGCCCCGAACAACAACACCCATACCAATCCGGCGATCACCGGTGAGACGGCAAACGGCAGGTCGATGAGCGAGAGCAGCAAAGCCCGGCCGCGAAATTGGTGTTTGGTCACCGCCCAAGCGGCTGCCAGTCCGAACACGGTGTTGAGCGGGACGGAGACCGCCGCTGCGGTTAGGGTTAGGCGCACCGCCGAGAGTGCGGATGGCGATACCAGCGCTGCGCAAAACACATCGGTGCCGCGGCGCAGTGCCTCCACAAACACGGCCAGCAGAGGCAGCAACAAGAACAAGCTCAGAGCCAGCAGGGCGAGGCCAATGAGCAGCCAGCGGACGGGAGCGGATTCGGTGGTGGAGGATCGGTGGTGCATGGGGTTAGCGCTTGTGCCAATTGAGTTGGCGTTGCAGCAGGTTGATGAGGAAGAGCAAGGCGAAGGAAACCATCAACATGCCCGCAGCGATCACTGCAGCGTCGCGGTATTTGTATTGCTCAAGCTGGGCAACGATGAGCAGGGGCAGAATTTCGGTTTTCATCGGCAGGTTGCCGGAGATGAAGATGACCGAACCGTATTCGCCGATGGCCCGCGCAAAGGCCAGGGTAAAACCGGTGATGAGAGCCGGTAACAAGGCCGGCAAAATCACCCGGCAAAATACCGTCAATCGCCCGGCACCCAGAGTTGCCGCCGCTTCTTCCAATTCCGTGCCCAAGTCCTCCATCACGGGTTGGACCGTGCGAACGACAAAGGGAAACCCAATGAATGTCAACGCGATGAACACCCCGAACGGGCTGTATGCGCCCTGGATCCCCCACACCGCCAGATATTGCCCGATCCAGCCGTTAGGCGCGTAAATGGACGTCAGCGTGATGCCTGCCACCGCCGTCGGCAGGGCAAACGGCAGGTCCACCATCGCGTCGAGCAAGCGCCGACCCGGAAAGCGGTAGCGCACCAGCACCCATGTGACTAGCAAGCCAACGACCACGCTCACCATCGCTGCCGCAGCACTGGCCCCGAAGGTCAGCTTGGCGGCAGCCAGCACCCGCGGAGCTGAGAGGATGCGCCACCATTCAGCCGGGCCGAGTCCGCCTGCTTTAACAAAGAGCGCGGCGAGCGGAATGAGGATGATTAGGCTCAGGTAGGTGACGGTGAATCCCAAGGACAAGCCAAAGCCTGGGATGACGCGGTGTTTGCTCATGTGGACTGTCGAACTACGGTTTGATGACTTGATCGAACGAGCCGCCGTCGTTGAAGTGAGTTGCCTGGGCCTTGACCCAGCCGCCAAAATCCGCGTCCACGGTGACCATCTGCAACTCCGGCAAGCGCGACGCAGCCAGCGCCGCAATTTCCGGCTTGCGTGGTCGGTAAAAATGCTTGGCAGCCAGCGTCTGCCCCTCATCGGTGTACAGGAATTCCAGATAGGCACGAGCTGCCTCGGAGCTGCCGTGCTTGGCGGCATTGGCATCGACCACCGCCACCGGGGGTTCGGCCAGAATACTCAGCGACGGATAGATGATCTCACTGAGACCGGGAAATTCCCGCCCGATCAGGTAGGCCTCATTTTCCCAGGCCAGCAGGACATCCCCGTTGCCTTGTTGGGCAAAAGTGGAGGTGGAATCGCGGGCACCAGTGCCGAGAACTGGCACGTTTTTGAACAAGCGGGTCATGTAGGCGAGGATTTGCGCTTGGTCGCCGCCAAACTGTTTGGAGGCCCAGGCCCAGGCGGCAAGGTAGTTCCAACGCGCCCCTCCGGAGGTTTTCGGGTTGGGCGTGATGACTTTCACGCCCTCCTTGACCAAATCACCCCAATCCTTGATGCCCTTGGGATTGCCCTTGCGCACGACCAGCACAATCGTCGATGTGTATGGCGCACTGTGGTCCGGCAACCGCGATTGCCAGTCGCCCGGCAACAATTTCGTCTGCCGCGCAATCTCGTCGATGTCACCGGCTAGCGCCAAAGTGACCACATCGGCCTCCAGGCCATCGATGACCGCGCGGGCTTGTTTTCCGGAACCTCCGTGGGATTGTTCGATCGAGAGTGCCCTGCCATGAGAACTCTGCCACTGCTTGGCAAAGGCCGCATTGACGTCGGCATAAAACTCGCGGGTCGGATCGTAAGAAACATTCAGCAAGGTACTTCCCGGGGTCGAACGCTTGCCGCAAGCCGTGAGCAGGAGCGCAAGAATCACGGCACTCGGAAAGTAGGACAGGATTTTCATAATAACGAATGCAATTGAAGATAGGGGGGCAATGGCAAGGCTTGGCAAACTCGGGATTGCCATCAAATTTCAGGAAAAAATGCCTCGGCCAAGCCGGACAAACCGGCGAGAAACCCGTCATCGGCACGGATGTTTTGGCGGCTATCGTCGGGTTTTTCCCTGACCCCGCCAACGGCAAAGGGCGGCGACACCCCGTCGCGCCGCATCTTGCTCAGGGTCACTTCCACCACTTGCGCCAAATTGTAGCGATCCAAGATTTTTGCGATGGAATTTCGCACGTCAATCATGAGCATTCTCAGCCCACAATGCGCCTCATCCGGGCAAGTGCATCGCTGATAGGCACTTTCACTCGCGCATCCGATCGGTGCCAAGCGTCCATCCACCAATCGAACCAGATCCCCAATCCGCAGCGACGCCGGCGGCACAGCCAGCGTGTAGCCACCGAGTTTGCCACGACGCGTGTCCACAATCCCCGCCGCCCGCAACTCCTGAAGGATCCGCTCCACGTACTTGAGCGGCAAGCGGTTGGCCTCCGCCAACTCAGCCCCTCCCACTGACGGGCGCCCCAACTCCGTGGCAATTCCCAGATGGATCAAGGCCCGCAGGGCGTATTCGGCTTTTTTTGAGAGTCGCATGGTTGAATGTGAACCAATTGGTAGGAGAATAAACGCAGCTCGGCAAGAAAAATGTTTCGAGCTGTCGCCACTCGTTCAAAACTGGATTGTTGCCGGAGCAAAACCAGACAGATTTGAACGAGAAATGGGCGAGAACCGGTTGCCAGGTTCGGAGAGTCACTGCCAACTATCGAGCTCCTTGCAGGCGGATCAACTTGGGCGGGTTGGTGTCGCTTTCGATAAGGGCGATGAGCTCGACGAGCTTGTCGTGCTCTTTTTTGGTATTGCGGATTTCCGTTTCCAACTTTTTGAGATCGGGGAGGATGGTTTTAGCCGCGCCACGATATTTTTTCAGGACATCGATGGAGGTTTCAATGATATATCCCTTGCCCCAATCCTTGAGATTCATCAGCATCAGGGTCAGAGGAATGCCCTCCTCCAACTGCAATCGAGCCAGCGCTTGAATACCGGCGAGACGCACGCCTTTGGAAAACATGGTGTTGGCCGGTGGCATTTCACGGATGCTGGCCATGATGGTGGGTGCCAGCGCCTCGACGTCTTCAAGAGTGAGAAGACCGTAGGTAGAACGCAAGCAACCACGGGCGGCGGAGTCTGGATTGACTGCGACAGAGCGAATGGCGGGATAGAGCTGGTCCTTGGGCACCCCGGCAATCGACTTGGCAAGCAGGCCGCTGGGGCCGTACGCTCCACCCGGATAGAACAAGGCATAGGCCAGCGCCCCGACGCCGAACTGCATTTGATCGGTGTCGTCCTTGACGGTGGCGGCCGTGAGCATCTGGTGCGTGATGGGCTTGGCGTCCGCGCCGATGTTGCGCAGCGCCTCAGCCGTCTGCACGCGCAGCCAGCGATCATCGTCATTGAGCAAAGCGGCGAGGGGGTCCAGAGCAGGCACGGCGCGGCCCTTGAGGTGGCCGATGGCCCCAACGGCACCGAGGCGGGCGTTAGGGGATTTGCTTTTCGTCAGGGCTAACAATTGAGGCAGCACGTCATCCTTGCGTTTGCCCAGTTCCTCACCGCAGCGGGCACGGTCCAGCGGCGACCACGAGCCGAGGCCGTCTAGCAATTGCTGGATGCTGCGTTTGGCATGGGCGTTCTCACCTAACCAGCGTTCGGCGGTGATGGCCTCGGCAACATCAGCCGGACTGAGGAAATTTTCCGGATGGGCGTCGTGGCCGGTGATCTGGATCTTTTTGAGGGGCACGGCATATCCGAGCAGATAGGACCCGGTGGCACCCAGGATGCCATGATAACTGGAGGCGACGCTGCCGCCGGTGCCGACATTGACGAACGAGCCGTCCCAGCGCCGCGCGAGATCGTAGTACCAGCGCAATTCCTTCATAAAAGCGGCCATCGCCTGGGGGCCGCCGCAATTGGCAGCGACCGGTCCCCACAGGTAACTGAAACCGTTGCCGGTGTGGCCCCATTCGCGCGATTCATAGGAGGCCGTGACCATTTTGGTAAAGAAGCGGGTTTCTGCGGGCTTTCCTTGGAGTGCGAAGGCCATGGCGGCCATGCTGGTTTTGCCATTGTCGTCGTGGCCGACGCCGGGTCGGTGTTCGCCATAGGGAATGAACCCCTTGCCGACATAATAGCCAAAAAACTTGCTAGATCGGGCGATGGCGGGTTTGAGTTCAGGTTCCTCGATGCCACATTTTTCGGCCAGCACTATGGAGATGAAGCAGGGCAGGCCGGTGGCGTTGACCGGGCCGTATGGCGGTACCGGGCCGTGGAGTTCGCCGTTAGGGCCGGGTGGCACGTAGCCGTGGCCCCATGTGCCGAACAATCCCTGGCCGCGGGCAATCGTGGTGGTGTAGGCATGGATGGCCGGCAACACCGATTTGTCGCCGGTAACCAGGAAATACTCACACAAAAACAAGTTGTTATACCCGTGATGCCAAGTGGCCATGCCGCCCTTGCTGGAATTTTTCCACAGGGTTTCGACGTCCGGAGTGTCGGCGGCCACCTTGTGGGCGCTCTGGGTGACCCAGGCGAGATCGGCGGGCCGTCCTGCGGCTAACAAAGCCAATTCATTGGTGTGGAGACCGTCATCCTTGGCGGGATTTTTGGCCAGCACGGCCAGCCCCTGCTCGAGAATCTTCTTCGCCTTGGGGCAGTTGTAGGGTGATGTCTCGCTATAACTGCCCATCACCTGGAGTTTGAGTTCGACGCTCTGGCTGCGGCCCTTGCGCCACACCGTGAGTGGAAGCACACCGCGCGCCGCTTCGGTTTCCGCCTGCCCGATTGCCCGTCCGAAGCACTTGCGTGCATCGTCGTCGAACGGCTTTCCAAACACCCCGAGAATCACGTCACCCATTTCCAATTTGCCCGCCGCTGGCGATCCTTTCTCCACCTCGGTGATGAGGATTTGCCGACTCTTTTCGGTCATCCCGGCCTCCACCTGCATCCAGCCCAAGGCGCCAGTCGGCCCGAGGTTGTAGCTGCTTTTCGTGTCGGTTGGCGCAGCTTTCGTTAGATCGAGTGCCGCTGCCGGCGCCTTCGCCGCCTTCACCTGTGAGCTGCCGAGCCACAGTGCGGCGGCTACCAGAGCACAGGCTGGAATCAAAGACGCGACGAGGCGGGACGAGGTGCTGGCAATTGGATGGGTTGGCATGGCGAGGGGCAGCGGCAAGGGGTTCGACGCGATACTGGTGACAATGCCAGCGTCTTTCAATGCAGTGGCATGGTCGGAATTTTTGCGTGCCGGGTCGTCTGAAATGTGCTTGAGTGTCGGCCATGCCCCCACAGCGTGTTAAGACGGTTGCCTCAATCTCGGTTGGTGAGTTCTTTAAAAACCACGCCGACAAACTCAATCTTACCCTGCTGGGCCAGAACGTCGGATTCGACCGGCCCATCAGCGAACCGGCAATGAACCGCCCGGGCCTCGCTCTCGCAGGTTTCTTTTCCTACTTCGCCCCCAAACGCGTCCAAGTTCTGGGCAACTCGGAATTGTCCTATCTCAAAAAATTACCCGACGCGCTGCGCTCGGACCGCTTTCGGCGGATGTGTGACCGGGACATCCCGTGCATCGTGGTGGCCCGCAGTGCGGACCTTGGCGACGACCTGCTGCAAGTGGCCAACCATCACGGCATCCCCGTGTTTGGCACATCCATGGTGACGATGAATTTCCTCAATGCCGCCACCATCCGCTTGGAGCATGACTTCGCCCCCAGCGTGACCGTCCACGGCTGCATGGTGGACATGCGCGGCATCGGGATCCTCATCATCGGTAAAAGCGGCTCAGGCAAAAGCGAAACCGCCATCGGTCTCATCGAACGCGGAGCTTCGCTGGTCGCCGATGACATGGTGTCCATCAAATACGTCGGCGGTGAACTGATGGCCACCGCTCCCGCCCTCTCGAGGGGCTACATGGAAATCCGCGGCATCGGCATCATCAATATCGCCAACCTCTACGGCCTAACATCAATCCGGCCCGACAAGCGGCTCGACCTCGTGGTCCTGCTCAAGCCCGGTGCCGACCTCAACGAGGTGGACCGCTGCGGCATGCAACAGGACACCTATGAAATCCTCGGCCAGCACGTCGTCCAAGTGGAGGTGCCCGTCGGCCCCGGCCGAGACACCGCCCGCATGGTCACCATCGCCGCCCTCGACCAACAACTCCGCAGCCTTGGCTACAACATGGCGGATGAATTCAACGAGCGGCTCATCAGCCACATGTCGGGCGGCAAACCCATGCAAAGCGCGTCGCCTGCCGCACGCCGCCCTCCGCCGTCGCCATGATCTGGCGAGCCTCCGCCTCAGACCCAAGATTTGAAGACCCAAGATTTGAAGACACGAGATTTGAAGACACGAGAGTTGGAAACTTGATCTAACGAAAGCAGCTTTGTCTATTCAAGAGCTCTAGCGGCGCTTCAAGACTGTAGCAGATCAGTGCCGTCAAGTGGCCGGTGGGGATATGTGATTTGTAAGAATTCGCGTCAGAACTCAGTGTTTGACCTCGCTTTATACAACGGAGC
>CAIKHZ010000342.1 GCA_903827375.1 Akkermansiaceae bacterium | reverse complement strand
TTCCAACCGGCAAGCATGGAGAGCACCCGGCTGCGGTTAGGAAGGCTGAACCACGGGCTCCATGCGTCGTTGCTGCGGAATTCGTCGGCGCGAAACACCCGCTCCATGCCGACCTTGCCGGTTAGCAGTCCTTGTTCCAGCGACATATAGGTTAGGGTCGCCAATTGTTTTTTGGCGCAAGCCGGCAGGGTTTCCTCTTCGACGTCGCGGTTGAGCATGGAATAGCGGAACTGGTTGCTAACAATCGGGCCGCAGTTCAGGTATGTTTGCAATTCGTCGGGCGACACATTGCAGACGCCGATTTCACGGATTTTCCCCTGCGCTTGGAATTTGAGAAGGCAGGCCATGGTATCCTCGACGGGTGTGAGGTCCGGTGGCATCGCGGGCCAATGCGTTTGATAGAGGTCGATGTAGTCGGTGCCCAAACGCCGCAGGCTATTTTCGATTTCGAGTTGGAGGGTGTCGGGTCGGACGCTTCGATAGACTTTTTTGCAGTCGAAATCGCTGAAGAAGGATCCCTTGGGATATTCCCACCAGAGCCCGCACTTGGTGGCTAGGATGGCTTGGTCGCGGCGTCCCTTGAGGGCCTTGCCGACGATCGACTCGCTGTGGCCGAAGCCGTAAACTGGGGCGGTGTCGATGAGGTTGATGCCGAGGTCGAGAGCGGATTGGATGAGGCGGATGGATTCCGAGTCATCCGGAATATTGCCCCAGGTGGTGCCGCCGCCAAGCACCCAAGTGCCGAGGGCGATGGTGGACGCGTTGATACCGGATGGGCCGAGAGGAAGGAATTGCATCGAAGGAATGAGCGGGTGCTACGCAGAATATGCCAGGAAGGGGAGGGGCGTGGCTGGTTACTTGGCGGTGTGTTTCAGCACAAATTCGACGATGGGCGCAGGATCCTTGAGGCTGTGGGGGTGATGATCACAATTGGGCTTGGCGATGACCACGATCTCGCCGCCAAGCGCCTTGTAGCGAGTTTCGACCACCCGAGTGTTCTCATCGATAGGCACGGTTTTGTCAGCTTCGCCACAGACACTTAAAATCGGGATTTTGGCCTTGGCCAGTGGAGCGAGGTTATCGACCGGGTTGAGCTTGTAGGTGAGGGCCTCAGCCTCACTTAGCCCATACACTTTCAGGACGTTGCTCCAATCGCCGGGGGACCCTTGCCCCTTGCCTTTGCCACCGGGCCAACTCTTAAAATCGCAAACCGGTGCGTCCACATAGATAGATGCCACTTGGTCCGGGCGGCGCGCGGCCCAGTTGAATGCATACAATCCGCCGCGGCTGAATCCTTCGAGCACGGTTTTTTGAGAGAGGCCGAATTCCTTGGTTAGGTGGGCATGAAATTTGTCCATGGCATCCAGTGCTGGGGGAGCGCCGTAGAGGTTTTGCATATCCATGTAGGCGACGTGGAAGCCCTTGCCCAATAAGGCGATATCGCCCTGAGGTTCGTGGCCGAAAAATTCGGTGCGCCAAATCCATGGTTTGCCTGTGGCCGGGGTTTTGGGCAGGACCAGCAGACAGTTGTGCCCGTCCACAGCGAAGTCGCGCTGCTCATAGCCATTCCAATCCCCGGCGGCAGCCAAGCTCGTCACAGCGGTCAGCATCAAAGCGGCCGTGACGACCCGCCGCCGAATCCCTGCACCTTTCCGTGCCCGTGGGGGAAGACAGGCATCATGCCTGTCATGGACGACGGGCTTCCAGCCTGTCGTTTCATGCGAAGACAGCGCAAAACTGGTGGTATCGGGTGGGGTGGCGGTGAAGGAGGTCATGGTGGCGATTGCTTACGCGGGCTGTGGTGGAAACCTTTCCGCAGCTCGAAGGATTTCGCTTGAGGCTCACTCGCATTCAGGTGAGTCTTCGGGCATGTCAGACGTCACTGCGCAACTCCAAGAAGACCTCAAATCCGCCATGCGGGCCAAGGATACCGTCGCTCTCAATGCCTTGCGCGCCCTCAAAACCGCTCTCACCAACGCCGCTATCGAAAAAGGCGGCCTCGGCAGCCCCCTCGACCCCGCTGAAGCTCTCGCAATCGTTAGGAAACAAGTCAAGCAGCGGCACGAATCGCTGGTCCAGTTTGCCGCTAACCAGCGGCCCGAGCTGGCTGCCATTGAGCAGGCGGAAATCACCGTGTTGCAGCGCTACCTTCCCGCTGCGTTGAGCGCCGAGGAGCTCGATGAATTGATCACTGCGGCTATCGCCGAGAGCGGGGCCACCTCCAAGGCCGACCTCGGCAAGGTGATCAAACTCGCTCAGGAGAAAGCCGCTGGCCGTGCCGATGGCAAGACGCTCTCCCAAGCCGTGATGAAACGCCTCTCTTGATAGTCGAAACCCCCAATCCAGGGTGAGTAAGGAGTGGGCAGTCACTTCAACTTTAGCGAGGTGGAGCCTCAGACCAGACTCTAGCAAAGCCGGACCATGTCCTTGAGGAATTGGCCCCAGAGGAAGAACAGCCCGCGTTTGGAGTACTGGAAATGGCCGTCTCCGGTGAGGCGGATGATGCCTGAGGCGAGGTTGAACTCGACTTGGTGCTGCATTTCTCGCTCGAGGGCATCTTCGACGTCCTCGGGATCGGGCATCCTCAGCAGGTCGGGCGAGATTTTGTTGCGGGCGAGAAATTGGTGATGATCGCGGAGGATGCTCTTGAAACAATTTTGCTCACAGGGGACGTAATTCCAGCGGATGTGAGGCGAGCATTGGAGGGTGAGGGAGAACGGGAAATTGGTGGTGCGCCATGTGCGTCCCTGGCAATCCTGAGAGGTCACTGAGATGAAGGCGAAGGCGACCTCGCTTTGTTCGCAGAGGCAGATGGAGGAGATGGCGCGTTCTTCGGGGTGCCAGTAGAAGCGGAAAAACTGCTGCATGCCGGCCCATTTCCAGCCGCAATCCGAGACATGCTCGAAGCCTTCGGCTTCCATGGCGTCACTGGCTTCTGGAGCGTTGGGAAAGCAGGCGGGGTTAGGGATGCGGCGGTGTTGAAGGCGGTTGTTGAGTGGCAGGCGCAGGCAGCGGATGTGGGTGAGCAGCTCGAACCAAGGGAGTAGGAACCAGCAGGAAACGGCGACAGAGCCGCCGACGTTGCTGCCGGAGAGGAAGTAGCCGAGCCAGAAAGTGGCGAGCAAGAACATGAGAGCGCCCAATTTTCGCAAGACGGTTCGGCGGGCACTGCGCAGTGCCACCGCAAGTAAAAACAGTCCGATAACGATCAGGGATTCTCGCATGAATAAGAGGGAACTTCGGCTTGCGTGAACCCTTGCCGAGGATGGCTCGGAGGATTGCGCTGCCGTTTGAATCAGTTCCACAGTTTACCAAAGAGCGCAAGTGGATGTTTCAAGTAGTTGAAACAACCTGCGGCCAGGGTGGGTGCATATTTTCGCATTGGCGGCATCCGGCCTTGCGGATTTGGTTCTTCGGGGCTTGAGTTCTGCTTCCTCCAGTCCCCCATGATCCGCTATATCCGATTTCTGCTGGCCCTTGCCGCGATGGCCGGGCCCGTTCGCGCCGAGTTTGACGATCCATTTGTTGTTGCGCCGGGTGCGGTGAAGACGGTTGCGAGCTTGGTGGCTGAGAGCAGCGCCATCGCTCCAGGCAAGGCCTTCACGATGGCGCTGCGTCTTGAGCACCCTGAGGGCTGGCACAGTTATTACCGGAATTCCGGGGGCATTGAACTGCCCCCCGCCATTGAGTGGCAACTGCCTGTCGGCTTCAGCGCGGGGCCGATCCAATGGCCGACGCCAAGCCTCAAGGACGGCTATTCAGGCAAAAGTTTTGTGTACACGGGTACACTGGTGCTGCTGGTGGAGCTAACGGCTGCAGCGGACTTGCCGACTGGCGGGAAAGTGACGGTGGGAGCCAAAGCCAGCTGGCAGATGTGTTCGGACACCTGCATGAATGAGGATAAGACGTTTTCGCTGAGCTTGAGGGTGGGCAGCGCTGCGGTGGCGGACCCGGCGCAGGCCGAACTGTTTGCCCAGGCCCGCAGCAAAATTCCTGGATCCAACGCCAAATGGAATGTCTCGGGCTTTCCTGCCGACGGCAATTTTGTGCTGCGTTTCAGTCCGCGCGCCGGGACAGATGCCACCCAACCCCTGCCGGTGGATTTCATTCCCAACGAGCCCTTCGTCAAGCCACTCAGTGATGGTGGCAGCGTCGTCCGCGACGGCGCAGACTGGCTGGTCACCTTGAAACGCAACGCAGTCGATATTTTTGACAAGCCCATTCCGGTGGGTAAGTCGCTCTCCGGCATTTTGGTCGCTGGCAAGGCCGGGGCCGCCTCAGCCACGGTGATTGCCGATACTCCGCTGGCAGCGCCCCCGGCCAAGCCACTGGGGCTGGTCAATGTGCTCGGCATTCTTGGACTGATGTTTGTTGGGGGGCTCATCCTTAATTTAATGCCCTGCGTGTTTCCGGTGATCGGCCTAAAAATCATGGGTTTCGTGAAACAAGCGGGCGATGAGCGCAAGAAAATTGTGGCCCACGGATTGCTCTTCACGCTTGGTGTGCTGGTCTCCTTCGGGGTGCTGAGCGGCGTATTGTTTGCCGGTCGGTCGGTGGCTGGCTTTGGCTGGGGGTATCAACTGCAAATCCCCGGCGTGGTCCTTGGCCTGATGCTTCTGATGTTTGTGCTGGCCCTCAACATGTTCGGTGTCTTTGAACTAGGCACATCCGCCACCTCCATCGGCGGCTCACTCCAATCCAAACATGGCCTCGCCAGCTCGTTCTTCTCCGGCGTGCTCGCCACCGTCGTCGCCACCCCTTGCGCCGGGCCGTTTCTCGGTGCAGCAATCGGCGCTGCCATCACCTTGCCCGCCCTGCCGTTTTTTGCTGCCTTTGCGGCCATGGGCCTCGGTCTTGCGCTGCCCTATCTGGTGCTATCGATATTTCCGGGGTTATTGCATTTGCTGCCGCGGCCGGGGGCTTGGATGGAAAGCTTCAAGCAAGGGATGTCATTTCTGCTGTTTGCTACCGCTGGCTATTTCCTCTGCGTCTATGCTGTGCAAATTGGCCCGGAAAACCTGCTGGACCCAGTCCTGGGGCTCAGCTGCGTAGCCATGGCCGCTTGGATCTACGGTCGCTGGCACTTGCCCCACCGCAAACCTGCGGTGCGCCGCCTCGCGCTGGCCCTTACTTTTGGGCTGGCTGCGGGCGGGGTGTTGCTGGCCTTGCCGCCCAAACCCAAGCCCAATGCATTGCGCTGGGAAGTATGGTCACCGGCGCGCGTGGATGAACTCGCAGCCAAAGGCCAGCCGCTCTTTATCGACTTCACCGCCCAGTGGTGCCCGACCTGCCAGGTCAACAAGCGTCTGGCCTACACGCCTGAGGTCGTCGCCCTGATGAAGGCCAAACACATCGTCCCACTCAAGGCCGATAAGACGAAATTCAGCCCGGAAATTGAAGCCCAGCTGCGCGAGTACGGCCGCTCTGCCATTCCGGTCAACGTGCTATTGGTGCCTGGAAAAGCCCCGATTGTGACCCCGGAATTGCTGAAGCCAGCCTATCTGATGGAGTTGTTCGGCAAGGAAGTGCCTGTTGCGGCGGCCGACGAAAAATGAGTTTGGGCATCAGGCGTGATACTCTTGGATGCTCATGACGGTGAGTTCGCGGGATTTGAGCGAGCGGATGGCTTTGACGGAGGCTTCGGCGGCCGACAAGTTGGTGGCGTGCGAGATTTTTTGGGCGATGGCCGTCGAGCGAATCTTCACCTCGTCCTCACGCGCCTCGTGCCCACTCGGCGTGTTCACCACAAATTGGATCTGACGGTTTTTCATCATGTCGATGACGTTGGGCCGGGCCTGCTCAGCGAGTTTGTAAACGCGGGTGCATGGCAAGCCCTCGGCCACCAGTCGGGCATGGGTGCCGCCGGTGGAAAATAGCTTGAAGCCGAGATCCACCAGATCGTGGGCGACGGCCACCGCGCGGGCTTTATCGATGTCAGCCACCGATAGAAACACGTTGCCGGATGTGGGCAGCGGGTTGAAGGCAGACATCTGGGCTTTGGCGTAGGCCATGCCCCAATCCGGATCAATGCCCATGACCTCGCCCGTGGATTTCATTTCCGGCCCCAGCACAATATCGATGCCCGGAAAGCGGTTCCACGGAAACACCGCCTCCTTGACCGAAAAGTGCGGCGGATAGATCGTCTCGGTGAAGCCCAGGTCCTTGAGCTTGGCCCCCACCATCACCTTGGCGGCGAGCTTGGCCAGTGACACCCCGGTGGCTTTTCCAACAAACGGCACCGTACGGGATGCCCGTGGATTCACCTCGATGACGTACAATTGCTCGTCCTTGACCGCAAACTGGATGTTCATCAAGCCCTTGACCTTGAGCTCGCGGGCCAAATCCATCGCGGCACGGGTGATCTCGGCTTTGATCGCTTCCGTCAGTGAAAAGCTCGGAATCACACAGGCCGAGTCGCCGGAGTGAATGCCGGCTTGCTCGATGTGCTCCATGATGGCGCCAATCACCGAGGTTTCTCCGTCGCTAATGCAATCGACATCCACCTCCGTCGCATTATCCAAAAACCGATCCACCAGCACCGGTCGTTCGGGTGAGGCAGTGACCGCCTCACGCATGTAGCGAGACAACTCAGCGTCGCCGTAAACGATCATCATGGCACGGCCACCTAACACAAATGACGGCCGCACGAGCACCGGGTAACCGATGCGGTTGGCCACCACCAAGGCCTCGGCCTCGTTGGTTGCGGTACCGGCTTCGGCTTGCTTGAGGCCGAGTTTATCCAGCAGGGCTGAGAAGAATTTGCGGTCTTCCGCCTGTTCGATGGACTTGGGGGAGGTTCCGATGATGGGCACGCCGTGGCGTTCGAGGTCGGCAGCGAGGTTGAGAGGGGTTTGGCCGCCAAACTGGACGATGACGCCGTGGGGTTGCTCTTGGTCGCAGATATTGAGGACATCCTCGAGGGTGAGCGGCTCGAAGAAGAGCTTGTCGGACGTGTCGTAGTCGGTCGAAACCGTCTCGGGGTTGGAATTGACCATGATGGTCTCATAGCCGAGCTCTTTGAGCGCAAAGGCGGCATGCACGCAGCAGTAGTCGAACTCAATGCCCTGGCCGATCCGGTTGGGGCCGCCACCCAGGATGATGATTTTCTTTTTGTCTGACTGGCGGGCCTCATTTTCGTCGCCGTAGGTTGAGTAAAAATAGGGGGTGGCGGCTTCAAACTCGGCGGCGCAGGTGTCCACCAAGCGGTAGGTCGGGATGATACCGGCGGCCTTGCGTTGGGCACGGATAGCGTCTTCGGTTGTGCCTTGGGCCAGCGCGATTTGGCGGTCTGAGAAGCCGAGTTTTTTAAGGCGGCGGAGGTCCGCCTTCCAGCCTGCAGCGCTTTCACGACAGGCTTCCAGCCCGTCTTCCATGACGGGCTGGAAGCCCATCTTCCCCCCCTCGGTGGCGATTTGTTGGAGGTGGTGGAGGAACCAGGGATCGATCTGGGAGGCGGCGTGGACTTCGTCGATGGACCAGCCGTGGGTGAAAGCGGTTTGGAGCCAGAAAATGCGTTCGGCGTTTGGGATTTGGAGTTTGCGGGTGATTTCGTCGCGGGTCGGCTTGAGCGGATCCTTCTTGTCGAAACCAAACCCCCAGCGGCCGGTTTCCAGCGAGCGCAGGCATTTTTGCATGCTCTCCTTGAACGTTCGACCGATGGCCATCGCCTCACCCACCGACTTCATCGAGGTGGTCAACACCGGATTGGCCGTCGGAAATTTCTCAAATGTGAAGCGCGGCACCTTGGTCACCACGTAGTCGATAGTCGGTTCGAAGGAGGCGGGGGTTTCGCGGGTGATGTCGTTAGGTAGTTCGTCGAGCGTGTAGCCGACGGCGAGTTTAGCGGCAATCTTGGCAATTGGGAAACCGGTGGCTTTGGAGGCCAGGGCTGACGAGCGTGACACCCGCGGGTTCATTTCGATGACGATCATGCGGCCGGTCTTCGGATCGGTGGCAAACTGGATGTTAGATCCACCGGTCTCGACGCCGATTTCGCGGATGCAGGCGAAGGAGGCGTCGCGCATCGCCTGGTACTCGCGATCGGTGAGTGTTTGGATGGGGGCGACGGTGATTGAGTCGCCGGTGTGCACGCCCATCGGGTCGAGGTTTTCGATCGAGCAAATGACCACGCAGTTGTCGTTGCGGTCGCGCATGACCTCCATTTCAAATTCTTTCCAGCCGAGCAGGGATTCCTCGATGAGCACTTCGGAGACTGGCGAGAGGTCGAGCCCACAGGTGACGATGTCCTCAAATTCTTCGCGGTTGTAGGCGATGCCACCACCTTGGCCGCCCAAGGTGAAGGCTGGGCGGATGATCAGCGGCATGCTGCCGATCGTCTCGGCGACCCCTTTGGCTTCCTCGATGGTGTGAGCGGTGCCGGAGCGCGGCAGGTCGAGGCCGATTTTGAGCATGGCGTCCTTGAAGCGCTGGCGGTCTTCGCCTTTGTCGATGGCCTCGGCGTTGGCACCGATCATGCGGACGTTGTACCGGTCGAGAACACCCGACTTGAAGAGGGCCATCGACGTATTGAGGGCCGTTTGGCCGCCGAGGGTTGGCAGCAAGGCATCGGGCCGCTCGCGGATGATGATTTTTTCGACCACTTCGGGGGTGATCGGCTCGATGTAGGTGCGCTTCGCAAACTCCGGGTCCGTCATGATGGTCGCCGGATTCGAATTGACCAAAATGACCTCGTAGCCTTCCTCCTTGAGCGCTTTACAGGCTTGGACGCCGGAATAATCGAATTCGCAGCCTTGCCCGATGACGATGGGGCCGGAGCCGATGACGAGGATTTTGTGGATGGAGGTGTCTTTGGGCATGGTTGTGGGGCGGATAGGTGGCGGCAAGTCGGCTAAATTCCAGGTGGTTTGGCAGGGATCAACCGACTTGTAAAGGCCAGGCTGCCCGACGAGGCAAACTTCCGGCATTATTGCCTGTAACAGGCAGATATTCCAGGCCAACATCGGAAGAATTCGTTTGTAAATCGGCAGACATGGACCTACCTGTTTGCCTGTGGGTCAGTGCCCGGATTTCCATTTGATTCATTGAAAACCCAATCCAATTCCGCAAACTCAACCCATGATTGCCAACGCCCAACCGCCAATCCCCTGTGACAACCCGCAGTGTGGTTGCAGCCTCACGCGCCGCTCCGCACTGCGGCTCATCACGCTGGGCACGGCTGCGCTCGGCTTACCCAAGGCCGGACGGGCAGCTGAATCCAGCAAAAATCCAGGCCTGCCATTCCTGATTCCGGCGGATAAGCGCCTATCTCCTGAGTGGTTGCGTTCGCTCGTTCGGCGCGATACACCGACCGTTTGGTGGGGGAAGGAACTCGCCTATATTGGCATGCCGGTTGGTGGCATTGGCTGCGGCCAGCTCTACTTGGCAGGTGACGGCCGTTTGTGGCTGTGGGATATTTTCAAGAGCAATTACACCCGTGAGTCGGTGGCTGGGGTGAAGTTCGAATTGATGACCATGAACGGCCACTACACCAAGCCAGTGGCTGCCGATGGCGGCATTTACAGCAGCCGCAACGGGGCGGTGGTTGGGCAGGGGTTTGTGATTTGTATCAAGAAGCCTGACTTCTTCGAAACGCGCAAGCTCGACTCCCACGGTTTTCCTGATGTGACGTTCCGTGGCGAGTACCCCATCGGGCGGGTCACCTATGCCGACCGGGCGTTTCCCGTCCGAATTGAATTGGAGGCCTTTTCGCCCTTTATCCCGCTTCATGCTGTGAGTTCCGCATCACCGGCCACCGTGTTCGCTTTCAATGTGACCAACGTGGGAGATGACCCGCTGGAGATTGACTTGATCGGGTTGCTGCAAAACGCCACCTGCCCGTATGAAAATGACCCCGCGCTCGGCCAGCGCCACAACACCCTGTTCTATCAGAACGGCTGCGCCACGCTCGAATGTAGCGTCGAGGCCAGTCCCGGCAAAGGTCTCGAAACCCGCCATGGCTTCGGCTCGATGGCTCTGAGCCTCATCGGGGATCATCCCGCCGGCCTGCGCGGGACGGTGGAACAGGCAAGCCAGCAGTTGCGCCCGGCAATAATGGATCATCCCGCCGGGCTGCGTGGGACGGCGGATGCCACGGCCACACCCATGGATCAGCCTTTCGCTTCGGGCACAAGCGTCGCCAGCGCCTTGGGTCGCGGACCGTTGGAAGGCTCGTTAGGAAAGAATTTCACCTTGGCCCCCGGGGCAAGCCATCAGGTGAATTTTATTTTATCCTGGTATTTCCCCCGTCATCAGCAAGCTGGAGACCAAGCGGGCGGGATGAATCAGATCAAGAATTTTTCGAAGTTGAGCCGCCACTACGCGGCGTGGTTTTCGAGCGCCGCAGGAGTCGCCCAAGGCGTGGCTGCCTGCTTTGACCAACTGGCTGGCACCACCCGCCTCTGGAACCGCACGTGGTATGATTCGACGCTGCCGCACTGGCTGTTAGATCGGGCCATCATACCGGTCGATTGCCTGGCAACGCAGACGTTCCATTGGTTCGATAGCGACCGACTGTGGGCATGGGAGGGCGTCGAGTGCTGCGAAGGAACCTGCACCCATGTCTGGAACTACGCCCAGGCGATGGCCCGCTTGTTTCCTGAACTCGAGCGCAACTTGCGCGAAAATACCGACTACGGCCTCGCCTTTGCTGCCGACGGCCAGATCGGTAACCGCGCGGAATTTGAGACGGAGGCGGCCACCGACGGTCAAGCGGGCACGATTGTTCGCACCTGGCGCGAACACACGATGTCGGCCGACGATGGGTTTCTGCGCCGCGTCTGGCCGAAGACCAAGAAGGCAATCGAGTGGCTCATCATGCAGGACCCGCAGCAAAAAGGCGTGTTAGAAGGAGCCCAGAGCAACACGCTCGACGCGACTTGGTCGGGACCCATGGGCTGGATCTCCTCGTTGTATTGCGCGGCCTTGCGTGCCGGCGAACAAATGGCCCTCGAAATGGATGACCCCGCCTTTGCCAAAACCTGTGGCGAGATCGCGGGGCGAGGTTCCAAGGCGATGGTCGAACAGCTCTTCAATGGCGAGTACTTTATCCACCTCCCTCCTAACCACGACCATATCAACACCAATCGCGGCTGCCACATTGATCAGGTGTTAGGCCAGTCGTGGGCCTGCCAAACCGGACTGCCGCGGGTGCTGCCAAAACGCGAAACCCACTCAGCCCTCGATGCTTTGTGGAAATACAACTTCGCCCCCGATGCCGGCGGCTATGCCATCGCCCACACCGCCATCAAGGGCCACCGCGTGTATGCAGCGCCCGGCGAGGCTGGACTCGTCATGACCACCTGGCCACAGGGTGGCGACGAACTGGCTGTGCCGGGAATGGCTAACAAGCATGAGGATTTTCTAACATGGCTCGGGCCGGGTGGCTACTTCGACGAGTGCATGAGCGGCTTCGAGTACCAGGTGGCTGCGCACATGATTTATGAAGGTGAGCCCGACAGCGAACGGGTGATCCATGGCTTGGCCATTGCCCGCGCCATCCATGACCGCTATGCTGCGGGCAAGCGCAACCCGTTCAACGAAATCGAGTGTGGCGACCATTATTCACGGGCGATGGCGGCCTTCGGGGTATTTTTAGCGGTATGCGGTTACCAATACCACGGGCCGCAGGGGCGCTTGGGCTTTGCACCACGCATCAGCCCGGACAACTTCAAGGCCGCCTTCATCACCGCCGAAGGTTGGGGCACCTTTACCCAACTAGCCGCTTCCGGCAAGCAGCGGGCGCAGCTTTCATTGCACCAGGGAAGCCTGCACTTGCGGACAATTGCGTTAGGCTTGGTAGGCCCCCGGCCGCCGAGCACCTGTGTGCTGGTTGTGGCCGGCAAGCCGCTGGCTGCGGATTTGACGTTAGTGACTGGGCAGGCGGAGGTTCGTTTTGCCGAAATCGTGCTCAAGGCAGGCGACACCCTCCAGTTGGAATTGGGTTGATGGCCCCGAATGCATGGAGGTCTTACGTGGTGGGAGATATCTCATGGAGCTGGACCTTGGCCCGCTGCCATGCCATTTCCATTTCTTCCAGGGTGGCAGCCTCGAGACTGAGGCCGTCGGACTTGAGCAGACGCTGCATGGTGGCGAAGCGGTCTTCAAACTTGCGGTTAGCGGCGGCCATCACCAGTTCCGGGTCGAGTTGCCGGAAGCGGGTCAGGTTGACGATGGAAAATAGGAGGTCGCCGGTTTCCTCAGCGATCGCCTTCGGGTCGCCGCTAGCGATGGCGTTGTGGAGTTCGGCGGATTCCTCACGGATTTTGGAGAGCACGCCGGCCTCGTCCGGCCAGTCAAAGCCGACCTTGGCAGCCTTTTTTTGGAGTTTGGCGGCGCGCAGGAGGGCGGGCAGGCCTTGGCCAATGCCGTGGAGGTAGGGCTGGTCCGTGGCCCCTTTTTCCTCGCGTTTGATTTGATCCCATTGCTGGAGCACGGCGTCGGAGGTGGCCGCTGCGCTCTGGGCGAATACGTGGGGATGGCGCCGGATGAGCTTGTCGCTAATTTCCCGGGCGACGTCGTCCAGGTTGAAATGGCCGGCTTCCTCAGCCAATTCGCTGTGAAAAACCACCTGCAAGAGCAAATCGCCAAGTTCTTCGCGCAGGTGCATCCAATCGCTGCGTTGGATCGTGTCCACCGTTTCGTACGCCTCTTCGATGAGGTTGGGAATGAGCGATGCGTGCGTTTGTTCCGCGTCCCATGGGCAGCCACCCGGTGCCCGCAACCGGTGCATAATCGCCCGCAGTCGGGCCAGTTGCAGGGCTGGATTCGGGGCGTCGATCATAGCGGCATCGGTCATGGTGCGGGAGGGATGGATTTGGCGATCTCCTGGAGGTGGTTGCGCTCTGCGTCTGTCAGGCTCTGAAAACCATGCTCGGAAATTTTCTCCAGAATGCGGTCCACCTCTGCTTGGCTGTGCAGATCCACCTCTGTGCGAGGTCGTAATTTTGCCTCTGCTGGCCCAACAAAGGCTTTTGGGCGGATGACCTCAACGGCTGCCCCGTGCCAGTCGGCCCACCCCAGCAGGCCCGGCCGACGCATCAGAAAAAACCCCAGGATGGCTCCACCCAGGTGGCCGGCTTCGCCACCGGCATTGTCGCCCAGATCTAGAATCACGGTGCCTGCAGCGATGGCCAGCACGGCCATCGCCACTTGTCTCATCGACATTTCAATGGGTGGAAAATACAGCAGCACCCGCAGGTCGGGGGCAATTACCGCCACCCCCACCAGAATACCGTAAATGCCAGCGGAGGCACCGACCAGCGGCATTCCGTCCAGCGATGCCATGCCGGGGGGCGGTTGCAAAATGCCGATCCATGCCAAAAGGGTGTAGAAAATTGCCCCGGCGGCACCACACAGCAGATAGAACGCCAAAAATCGCCTCGCACCCCACCAGCGCTCGGCCCACGGACCAAAAATATACAGCCCCGCCATGTTGAACACGACGTGCAAGACGCTCCCGTGCAGGAATTGGAATGTGAAAAATTCCCATATCCGGCCGTTGTTTATGGCCGATTCAATCGTGAAGCACCCCCAATTGCCCAGCCGATTATGAAACAACATGCTGTCGCCGAAAAATATCGCCACGTTGATGATGATCAGCCATTTGGCCATCGGTGTTAGCTGGCCCAGACCAACCGCTGCCCAAGTGCCCCTCTGCCTGTAATTTCGATCTGCCAGTCCCATGCAAGGCGGGCTTAGCACGGCTATCTCTCATCCGCAAGCACCCGCTTCAAAAGTTGAAAATTTCGCAGAAATAACGAAACAATTTCAGTCACTGCGGTGTTCATTCCGCACAAGGTTTTACCCCTTGTTTTTGGGCGGCCACCGCCTCACGTCGCAAGGCGCGGGGCGACGGCGGCCCGCACGGGGGTGAGGGAATGGGCATAGGCATCTTGGCCTGTAAGGGAAGACAGCGCTTCTAGCCTGTCTGCAGATGAGACGACAGGCTGGAAGATCGTTGTCCATCAGGGGCAGGATGCCTGTCTTCCTCCTCCGCTGAGACTATTTGCCGTAGCCTGGGAGCGCTTTGCCGTCCGGGCCAATTTTGTCACAGGCCCACAACAGGCCGTTCGTCACAAGTTCGAGATAGCGTGGGTCTTGGACGGTAGCGTTGTTGTGACCGATGGTGGTGCTAAAAACGCGGGTTTTGCCCATGTAGAGGTTTGTCCAGGCCACGCAGGTTTCGTCCTTGCCCTGCTTTCCGCGGGCCAGCGGGTGGGTGGCGTCGAAAATCTTCACATTGTTGTAGAGTTCTTCGTTGATAGTCGTCCAATTTTCCAGGCCCTTGACGATGGGGCTGTCCTTGTCGGTGAAGCTGATGGCAATCGGTTGTTGCGCGCCATGGCCACTGGACTGGAGGCCGAGGTACTCAAACCACAGTCCGTGAGGCGTGCCAAGGGTCACCGGATCTGCGGGCTTGCCGATGCGGTAGCAATGCATGGCACAATGTAGGTTGACGCCTGGGATGCCGTCGCGATGCGGCTTGAGCACGCCCTCAACCACTGCCTGCTCATTGATATCGGCGGCACATTCGTCATGGATGACCACATCGTAACCTGCGGCGTAGTCGGGATTGCCGTAGATCGGCAACTTCGGATGGGTGTTGTCTTCGGCCACGTAACAAATATCCACCACCGCATTGGCACGCGCTTCAATGCCCTTTTTTAAAATATCTTTCTGCGCCGCGTAATCGTGGCAGCAACCGCCAATGACGAGCAAGGCTTTGAGCGGTTTGATTTCGGCTGCCCGGGTGGCTGGCGAAGCCATGAAGGCGAGGGCTAGGGTGGCACAAGCCAATACCGTCCGGCGGGACGTGTCTTGGGCTGTTTCGGAGAATTTCGACGGCGGCTTGACGGAGGGATTCATGGATTGTGTTTGGTTTGGATTGAGTGGAATCGGGGAGGGGATTTTGTCTAACTGATATTTTAGGAACGGTTGTCGACTTGCGGAATACGGACAGGATTGCAGGGGCAAGGAGGGGAGCGTATCTGGCTCTGAACGGTCAATCAAGGCCCAAGTCTGGAAGCCTGGGGCTCTTGAACATGGGCGAATGGCGGCTGGACGTCGCCTCCCCTTGAAGGCCGCGGTTCGCCACGCTCTGGCCAAGCCAACTTGCTGGTGAGAGTCCCCTTCAGGGAGAGTGGGCATCGTGCCCACATTTTCCCATGAGATGCGGCCATAGAGACGCCGCTGCAATGCGAAGAACTCAGGGTTCAGCCTTCTTAGCGATCTTCTTGACGATTTTCTTCGCGGTTGTCTTGGTGACCTTCTTAGCGGCCTTTTTAGGTGTCCATTTTACGACCTTGGTAGTGACTTTTTCAGGTAACGGTTTGACCTGGGGCTTTTTGGCAGGCGGCTTCTTACCAGACGGGTTGGGCACTACGGGCGTGGTGAAGGTCGGAGAGTGATCCAGTTCGATGCCGAAGATTCCGCCGACGTCGTCCAGCGTGATATCATTGGAACCATCGGCAACGTGGGCGATGGCGGCATCGCCGGCACCGGTGATGAGTTCGGAGTGATCCACGCCACGCAGCAGAAACAACAGTTCCGGCTGGTCGTCGAGGCGAACACCCACCCCATAGACAACGGCCGCGCAATGCTTGCAAATCCCGGCAGAGTCGGGACAAGAACACTTGAATGATATGTCTTTGGGCTCGGGAAATAGACCGCTGTCCCGCTTGATCACCGCTTCCATGACTGACGGCGGCAATTTGCCCTGAAGCAAGCCAATGAGCGAGGTGATCTTCCCAGAGCATTCCTTCTTCAAGGCATTCCAGCGGTCCATCTTGAGTGACTTGATTGTGATATCGACCTTGTAGAGGGATGAGCCGCTGACCAACGCCTCGATAACTCCGTCCTTCACCTTCAAATCAATCACCGCACCATGTCGCAGGTAGCTGCGGCCGCGAGGCAGACGGTTTTCGTAGTCGCGGTAACGCTCCAAGTTATCATTCCACGACTTGCCCCAAAATGTGCTGACAAGTTTGGTGCCGACTACGGTCACGGGGGTGAGTTTTTCGCCCTTTTTCTCGAGTTTTTTGGCGAGTTTTTCCGCGTTGATCTTTTTTTGTGCGACGGAGACATAAGGGGCAAACCCATAATAATTATAGCGGCTCATAAGGGGGTTATTCGTTGGTATTGATTTGGTTGATATCCAGCGCGACGAGGCGCAGCAACTCGCCATCACTCATTTCAGTCAACGCGATTTCGCCACCCCCGGCAAGCACTCCTTCAGCCACTCCACGTTTTTCCGTGATGATGGCGTCAATCGTTTCTTCGAGGGTGCCGCGACAGACAAACTTGTGCACCAGCACGTTGCGCTTCTGGCCGATGCGGAAGGCGCGGTCGGTCGCTTGGTTTTCCACGGCGGGGTTCCACCAGCGGTCGAAATGAACCACATGAGAGGCGGCTGTTAGGTTAAGGCCGGTGCCGCCGGCCTTGAGCGAGAGCAGGAAAAATGGCGGGCCGGCGTCACGCTGGAACTCATCGACGAGGGCACGGCGATGTTTGACCGGGGTTTGTCCGGTTAGAACGAGTCCATCGCGTTTAAAAACGCCTTTGAGGAGGTGTCGCAGGGCGGGAATGATTTCGGTGAACTGTGTGAACACGAGGACCTTTTCCTGGCGTTCGGCGATGGGTTCGCAGAGCTCTTCGAGGCGTCTGAACTTGCCGCTGTGGGCAGCGGTGTAGCCGCCGTCTCCGCTGAATTGTGAGGGATGATTGCAGATCTGTTTGAAGTTCATCAAGGCGGCGAGAATCAGCCCGCGCTTCTTGATGCCATCGGTGATTTCGAGTTGTTTGGCCAGTTGCGCGACCACTCCCTGATAGAGGACAGCCTGTTGTTTGGTGAGTTGGCACCAGACGTTCATCTCGGTCTTGTCGGGCAAATCACTGATGATGGATTTGTCGGTTTTGAGGCGGCGTAAGATATAGGGACTCACCAACTTGCGCAGCGGGGCGTAATGGAACTCAGACTGCTGCGAGAGGGATTTGACGAATCGGGTGAACGCCGCCGCATTTCCTAGCAACCCGGCGTTGGTGAAATCAAACAGCGACCACAAATCACCGAGACGGTTCTCCACCGGCGTGCCAGTTAGGGCGATTCGAATCTTCGCGTTCACCTCCTTGACGGCACGAGTCTGGGCTGCGGCGGGATTCTTGATTGCCTGGGCCTCGTCCAAAATTGCCAGGCGCCACGGGAAAGTTTTGAGGGCGGGCATGCGGGTGAGCATGCCATAGGTGGTGACGACCAAATCCGTCTGTGCCAGAGGCGGGAGTTTGCCTTTGGCGAGGGCCGCGAGCATGGAGGAATCCCCGCCGGAGGGATGGGCGATGAAAAGGCGCAAAGTGGGGGTGAATTTGGCGGCTTCCGCCTGCCAGTTGGCTAGCAACGAGGCTGGCACAACTAACAACGCCGGACCGCCCGCCGCTTGCTCGCGCTTCAAGTGCAGCAACAACGCGAGGATCTGGATGGTTTTCCCCAATCCCATATCATCGGCGAGGCATGCGCCGAGGCCGAGTTGAGTCATGAAATACAACCAATTGACCCCGACTGTTTGATAGGGCCGGAGCTCGGCGCGCAGGTCTGGATGGCGGGTGATGGCGGCCGCTTTTGCCGGATCGCGCAAGCGTTGAAGCATATCCGCCAGCCAGGAACCGGCCTCGATACCGCTCCATTCCCGGGCATCGGGTGTGAGCAAACGCGTCTCGCCGGGTTCGATGCCTGAGCCGGAGAGCAAGCGCAATGCCTGTTGGAAGGACACCCCGTCGGCAAAGTGCATCCGCTGCGCATCCTGCCAATGCTCGAGGACCGCTTGGATTTTTTCGGAGTCGGCCTCGACCCACTTCCCCTTGATCATGACGAGTCCCTGGGCATTGCGAAGCGCCTGAAGTTCCTCAGGCGACAGGCGTTCCCCATCAAGGGTCACCTCGATTTGGAAACTCAGCAAACTATCCAAACCGAGGCCAGACGGCCGGTCCCCGCCAACGGTGACATTGACTTTTGGCCTCGGCGGGTTGACGGGCTTCCACCAATCCGGGATTCGCACCGCCAGCCCAGAGTCCTCGAATACCTTCACCTCCTTCAGAAACGCCAACGCCTCCGCTGGCCGCCAGGCCTGCTGACGATAAATCGCTGCGCTTTCCACTTGGTTAGCCAGCCACTCGCTGCGCCCTGCGGCCAGGCTCACAGGCTCCAATAAATGAAGCAGGCTCGCCCGGTTTTGGTTGCCCGCATATTCCTTGATAGCTTGCTGCAGAAGCACATGGCGCGGCTTGCCCTCCGGGGTCAATCCACTGGTATAAGTTGCCAAAAACGCAAATGGCCGGTCGGCGTCCCGCTTGTTTTCCGCCAAATGAAACGTGACCCGTCCCACGACATGCCAATGCGGCAAGGTCTTGGCCAGCCATCCATCGGCATCTGCCCCGGAAGCGGCGATCTGCCGCTCCACCTCCATGCCAAAATCTTCCCACAACCGTTCCAACACGGCGACGGATAGGTATTCGCTACCACGCAGGGGCGGACATGTGTCTAAAAAACCACTCAACTGGGCCAATTCGGGCCGGGCCATCCCGTCAGGGTTGCGATGACAATAGGCGGTGAGCCACAGGCCCGAAAAATCCCGCCAGTAGGCCGCCGGAGCGGGCAATTCGGCGGTTGACGCCAACCCAGCCAGCCACAGCAGCACGGCACCATTGCCTGCGTCGCAAGCTCTCCCGGCGGCACCTTCGAGCCCCTTGGAAAAACAAAATATCTCCTCCGCCCAATCGTCGATGATCAGGTGGCCCTGAGGCGATAATCCTAAAGAGAATGGCATAAAACAACAGCAGTGGCGCTCATGTGGCTTCGCCTCAGACCCAAGACGCAAGCCTTGAAAACGGCTCGGCTGAGACTTCGGCGAGCTCGGTCGACCCGCTCGCCGAACGCACAAGTGCCGGAAACTTGCCCTGACGTGAGCAACTTTGGCTTTTCATGGACTCTAGCTATGTCTGCGGTCACAACATAAACCAGCCAAAGCCCCTTGGATCGGGACCTTGGCTGGATAAACAAACAACAACACAGCAACAGTGACCGGAACGTGGTCCCAGGACCGCTACTCAAAACTTATGACTTGTAGCGGAGACGCTTCTTATGGCGGTTCTGCTTCATGCGCTTTTTGCGCTTATGCTTGTTGATCTTCGTCTTACGGCGTTTCTTGATGGAGCCCATGGCGTTTGTAGGTTGTGTTAGTTTGCGGTGAAAAGTGTCGGCCGCATGTCAGCGGCGGTCTCTGTGTGGTATTTGGATCGGCGGTCTGTATGTGAAATTGTAGCGTGTGAGGAAATTCTAGGGGCGGCCTGCGACCGCCGAAATTGTGTCAGGGGACGAGTTTGTTGAGGGGGTATTCGATGATGCCTTCGGCACCCAAGCGCTTGAGATCGGGGATCATGTCTCGAACGACGATTTCGTCAATCACGGTCTCAACGGCGACCCATCCTTCTTCCGCAAGTTGCGAAACGGTGGGGCGGCGCAGCGATGGCAATTTGACCAGCAACTCGGCCAAGCATTTCTGCGGCAAGTTCATCTTAAGACCCACTTTGCCCCGCGCACCTAGCGCCGCCTTGAGCAATAATACGATCCGATCCATCTTCTCCTTCTTCCATGGATCGGCTGCCGCCGCCGGACTGGCATAAAAATGCGGGAATGACGTCAGCAGCGTGTCAACGATGCGCAAGTGATTGGCTTTGAGCGATGAGCCGGTTTCGGTGACATCGACGATGGCATCGACCAAATCTGGCACCTTCACCTCGGTGGCACCCCAGGAAAACTCGACTTCGGCATGGATTCCGCGCTCCTTGAGGTAGCGCTGGGTGATGCCAACACCCTCGGTGGCGATGCGTTTCCCTTCAAGGTCGGCCGGCGTGCGGATGGGCGAATCCTCCGGCACCACCAGCACCCAGCGCGTCGGCCGGGTGGTGGCCCGAGAATAGGGCAGCTCAGCTAAATCCACCAAATCCACACCATTTTCGTAGGCCCAGTCGTAGCCGGTGATGCCGCAATCGATGAACCCCTGCCCGAGGTAGCGGCCGATTTCCTGTGCGCGTATCAGATAGAGCGATAATTCGGCGTCGTTAGATGCGGGCCGCAAACCCCGCGACGACACGTACACCTCATAGCCAGCCTTGGCCAAGAGCTCGATCGTCGGCTCTTGTAGGCTACCTTTCGGAATTGCAAATCTGAGGGAGGGCGGGGCGTCCATTGCGGGGACGGACCTTGTGGGCTATCCTAGCCAGTGAATCAAGCCGAGTTTTCCAAAATGTGATAATTTTCCGCAAATAGGCATCGCGCCGGCTCCGATTACGATGTAGTTACCCCCCCAGTGGCTATGCCTCAGCCAACGACAAACCCGTCCTTCATGCCAACGCGTGGCTTCGCGCTGGTAACGGTGTTGGCTTGCCTGGTCCTTCTGACCATCTTGGTGGTCGGATTGCTGAGCCTATCCACCATCGCCCTGCGCAGTGCCGGCCAAACCACCTATGTTGTGCGGGCTCAGGCCAATGCCCGAATGGCCCTGATCCTGGCCCTCGGCAATTTGCAGCGACAGGCCGGGCCGGATACCCGGGCCACGGCGGCGGCCTCGATTCTCGGTGCCGAAGGCATTGCCCAGCCGCACTGGACGGGTGTGTGGAGCACCCGCAACGCGGATGGCACGTCGTTGCTGACGCGCGACGACAAGACGGGCGGACTGCGCGACAGCCGCAGCAACAGCCGTGCAACTCCGGAAAAACTCGCCCTGGCTTGGCTGGTGAGTGGAGGAGAAAGCGGCGCACCCCTCAGCCCGCGAAAGCCACCGTTGGACGAGCCCATCAAACTCGTTGGCCCTGGCACCCTCGGCCAAGCTGCCGCGCTAGACGAAGTATCAGCTCCCCAGGTGGCCATCACCGCCACCACGACTGCCCCCTCCGGGTCCTCCTCGGAGCAGGCGTCCGGCCACTACGCATGGTGGGTTGGTGACCTCGGCATCAAAGCCAACCTTGCCACCCCGGATGCCTTCGAGGGCAAATCCCCCAACGCCAAAGCCGCTGGCGACGGCGGCTGGTTCCGTCTGCTCACCTCACAGGAAGCGGATGCCACGGCCATCGCTGCCGGAGGGCTGGATGCCTCAAAAAAACGCCGACTAGCCTCGGAAGCCACCCCCAAATTGTTAAACCTGCAATCCCCCGCCTCGATCGACAAGCACTTCCATGATTTCACCACCCAGTCCGATGGCCTGCTGGTGGATATGGCTCGCGGTGGCCTCAAACGCGACCTCAGCGTCTATTTCCAAAGCAATGGTGCCATCCCAGACTCCAACAACTTGCCCGGTCTCAGCGACCAGGACAATCTCGTCGGCCCGGCTAACAACCATGACCCGGCGGCCGCCCTCGATGGCATCAAATGGTCCGATACCCGCCACCAATTCACCTCCCCAAAATTTGGCCTGCTGCGGCGCTGGGCGACCACAGCCGCGCCATTCGGCAATCGAGATTTCGGCCCCGTCCCCCCCAAGCCCGAGCCCCACCCGCGCACTGCAACCTCCCAGACACTGGCCCTAGCCAACGAAAATCCAGTTAGTATCGCGGCTCTTGATACCCCTAACATCTCGCCAGTCCTCGTTGAGGGCTCGCTGTTTTACAATATGAGTTGGCATCACACGGTCCAGCGGGCTGGCCAAGCGCCTCCCACCCAGCCCTATCAAGTCCGGCTGCATATCTATCCGCGCTTCGTCCTCTGGAACCCCTACAACGTCTCTCTCACCCTCGATCGCTGCCTCGGCATGATCCAAGGCAACGGCCGCCAGGAAATGTGGACCGATGCCTACCGATTGGTTGGAACCTCCCGAGTCAACCTCTCACCCGTCCAATGGATCTGGACCGAGGGCGGCCGCGATAACAATTTCAATAACTCGACCACCGGCTCGGTTTTGAATAGCACCGGCTATACCGACCCCTACAACGGCTGCTGGTATTTCTCGATTCCCCGCACCACCTTCGCTCCTGGCGAATGCTTGGTATTCTCGCCGGATAAAAGCGCCGAGTACAACCGTCTGAATATGCCTAACAATACCAGCGGCAACTACGCGCTGGAAGCCAACTCACTCACCTGTCTCAAACCGCCTCACCCCTCGCGCAGCTACTACACATCGGATAGTGAGATTGACGGCGGTATCGACTTCATTCCCAGCGACTATTGGTTCGCGCCTATCGGTGCCTTTGGGGGCGGCATCGCAAACCAAGCCGACGACTGCCGGGTCATCTTAAAACAGCTGGGCACGGCCACGAACGTGAAGTTTGGGGATTTCGACAAACTCCCGCAACTCGCGCTGTTATCTGCCTCGTTGCAATTCGGTGGTGGCCGCGAGCCCCGCGTTTCCTGGAGCACCAATGAGAAAATCCCAGTCGAGGAAACCAGTGCCAGCACGGATACCGCTGTCCTGACGACCCTGCCCAATGTGCGGACTCGTGAGGGCATTCGCATGCGCTGGTTCGAGGAAACTCAGTCCAACCTGATCGGCTCCGGCCCTCTCAAGGGCACCCCGCATTTCGAGGACGCCCTGCTGGCAACCTGGAATCCGCGCGCCGCTTACGTCACACGCTCGCCGTATGACAACATCGCAGGCTCCTTGCCAAGTTCCGGCACTCTGGGCGGACCATGGTTCTTTGGTGCCTACACCCGCGACCTGTACGACGGTGCCGTGTCCTGGAATGACCAGATGCCGGTGCCCAAGAATGGCCGCTATCATGGCTATCCGTTCGGCCCACCCCAGGAAGGAGCCGCCAAGCCTATTGTGCTGTTTGATATTCCTCGTGACGGTGCCGGCGTGCTGTCTATCGGCCAATTCCAACACGCCAAGCTTTCCGAGTTCGTCTGGCACCCATCGTATGCCATCGGCCAATCCCTCGCCGACCCCCGCCTCGCCGGTGCCCGCCTCACCGGCCTCGATTGCAGTGCCCCGCGCTTTACCAGCTATGGCGAAACCCATCAGGGCGGCTTCGACACTCCGGACATCGGCTGGTCCAGCGATCCTCAGCGCTCCACCAGCCCAGACGCCTGGGCCACCCAAGCACGGGCGATTTTCCAGGATTACCCGCTAACCGACAACTTGGTGTATGATCTGTCTTATGAACTCAACCAAACCCTCTGGGATGCATTCTTCCTATCCACCGGTACCAGCTATGCCAAACACCAGCTTCTCTCCGATCCCGCCCACTCTCCCTTGCCCAATGGCCGCATGCATCTGGCTCCCATCACCGGCCCTTCTACCTCCCCAGACAACCTAGCCGACTTCCACCACTGCGCCTTTGGCCTGAGCGTCGATGGCGCATTCAACGTCAATTCCACCAGCGTCGAGGCCTGGAAAGCGGTCCTAGGGGCCACCCGCCGCCTCTCGGCCGATGGCAAAAGCGCGCTTTTCGCCCGCATCCTCTCTCCGCCCGGCGGCCAGTGGACAGCAAACGATTCCGCTGATGCTCAAGCCGCTTGGTCCGGCCAGCGCTCGCTCAGCGAAGATGAAATCGATCGCCTAGCCCGCGCCATCGTCGTAGAAGTACGCAAACGCGGGCCATTCCTCTCGCTGGCCGATTTCGTCAACCGCCGCCTCGCCAACGATACCACCGGCCGCATGGGGGCTCTCCAAGCCGCCATCGAAACCGCCAATTTGAACGCCAGCTTCAAAGCCGCCTATCCCCTAAATAATTCTCATTCCCTGCCCGACTACCGACACCCTGACAACATCCGCGATGCCACCCGCCTAGAACAAACCCTCAAGCCCGATAGCAAGGTTTGGGGGATTCCGGGCTATCTCACCCAAGGCGACCTGCTCCAAGTGCTCGGCCCAATCCTCAACGCCCGTTCCGATTCCTTCATCATCCGTGCCTACGGCGACGCCGCAGATGGCGAGGGTAAAATCCAAGCCCGTGCCTGGTGCGAGGCCGTCGTTCAGCGCTGCCCCGAGCCGCTCGCGCCCGATGCCTCGGGCATTAACTCCGCCAACTCTGGCAAATCCACCGACATGGGCCGCCGCTTTGTGGTCAAATCGTTCCGTTGGCTGCGTCCAGACGAAGTGTGACCTGCGGGCTTGCCAAGAGCCACCCAAAATGTCAGGTTCACTGCATGCTTTGCCGTAATGTCGTACCTAAGGGATTCCGTTTGACCGGTAAAAAGACCATTCTCACCATCGCCCAGCGTGAGGATGCATTGCGCCGTGTAGCGGCCGGCGAATCCCAGGTTTCGGTGGCCAAGGAGTTTCATGTGACTCGCTCCGCCATTTCCCTGCTCAAACAACGCACTGCAAACCCCGAGCGCTACGCGAACAAGTACGACTTGAAAAAACGCCTGACTCCAGAGGAAACCGCCACTTTCAAGCAAGCTCTGGAAACCTCCCTGCCCAAAGACCACGGCTTGGACGTCCTTGGTTCCGTCGCCATGCACCGCTGGACGATGGACTGCGCCTATGCTCTTGCCGACAAACTCTTCAAGCGCCAGCCCAGCGTCCGCGTCATGAAGGAATGCCTTGGCAAGCAACTCGCCCCCCGTCCCGATGATGACTTGAGTCCGACGCGTCCAACTCAGCCAATGACTCGTCTAAGCCTCACCTCGAAGCCAGCCCGGTCATCCATTCTTCCCGACCCAGCCCGCTCACCCATCCCAAGGACCTCCCCATCTCCAAACCCAAACGCTCCTAGCGTCCTTCAAAAATCCGGATTTTGTGGTGAATGAGTTGTATTCCTGAACGGGAGACATGCTGTGACATCCGGCAGCACGGCACCCGGCAGCGCGGCATCCGCCAGATAGATCTTGGAGCGCCCGCGCAGCACTTCCTTGCCGTAGCTATGCCGCGTGTACTGGGAGCGGCGGCGGTCTGGAGGAGTGGCTCAACAACCCACCGGCCCTCAGCCGGATTCGCCGCTTTCCGCGCAACGAGTCATTGCACGGAATGGCCAAGAGGCACCGCCGACTCCCGGCCGACGCGGACGATGGCACCGCCGCTCGATCCAACCGGAAAATAATTTCCGTGCAACACTCCGTGCAATAGAACGCGTTAAAAGCTGCATTTCCGCGCATTCGAGAGGTGCTTGGGAATTTTGTCTAACTCCTTCGTATGCGAACAACCAATATGCAGCAAGCTTTCCAATGGAGCCGACTATCAGACTTGAACTGATGACCTGCTGATTACAAAAAAGCCGCACATGCTTAGGGGCATATAGAAAATGCAATCTTAAAAGCTGTTAGTGCCTTATAGGTGACACTACGAATTTCCGCTAGAAAGATTTTGAGGGTTTTGTGGGATATTTCGCTAACGGTTATTTCCAACCGTCCCCATCGATCTCCTGATGCCGGTGCTGCTGGTCACCTCGATCTTGCTGGTGCTGCAGGTGCCGTCATGCGGCCGCTCGGGCTGGCGCTGCCGGGTGCCGGGTGCCGGGTGCTGAGCCATAGCTGATTCGCTTGTAACGGTGCGTTACAAATGTAACGGCGTAAGCGTTACAATAAGCCGTAATGCTTACGCGAGCCTCGGGTGCCGGGTGCCGTCGCCTAACTTGTCAGGGACGATTCCCACAGTAGCCGATTTTGCTGCCCGCTCGCTCACCCCTGCCATGTCTCCGATGGCCTTGGCGGTGTTGGGAGGCTTTGGAACAGAAGTGCAATTGTTGCCCTTCTGTTTTTCCGCCCTGTCATTCCCAACGGGAGCGCCATGCGCCTTCTTCGTCAGGTTGTACCGCTCGCCAGTGGCCCATTTCATGTTTGCGTGAACCGGGGGAACGCGAGGGCAATAATTGCACCCGCGATTCCAAGTCCCACCTCCGCGCGTGCGCGAACCGGGGGCTTTACTCCATCAATTGACGAACTAAGACTGCCATGCCACCACCCGCGCGTGCGTGAACCGGGGGGTTGGACCGGGGATGCAATTTTTGCCCTCGCGGATCCCACCACCCGCGCGTGCGTGAACCGGGGGGTTGGACCGGGGATGCAATTTTTGCCCTCGCGGATCCCACCACCCGCGCGTGCGTGAACCGGGGGCTCAGAGCTTGGAACATTGACGCCCATGGGCGTCAATCCCACCTCCTGCG
>CAIKHZ010000341.1 GCA_903827375.1 Akkermansiaceae bacterium | reverse complement strand
GGTTCAGTCTTTGGCTTGGTCTTGTAGAAGTCCTTCAGTTTGGTTCCGGGATGCATGCGCGAAATATTGGCATTTCCGCCAAACAGTCAATCAGTATTGCATAGTACACCAGAAATAAAATGACCAGATGCCGCAACGACGGGGATCAGGGCGCGGGCACGGCTCCTCCGTTTGACTTTGTAAAATTATATTTAGCGGGTGCTAAGTCGGAGTTCAGTACAGCGGCATGTAGAAGGCGTGTTGAATTTCTTACGCGAGATGGATTTGGCGATCTCGGCGTTGACGAGGTGTAGCCATGCCTGTATTCGGGAAACTGCCAGCAGTGCTGACCCGCGATGAAGTGCGCCATTTGCTAGGACATATGCGGATGCTGTGGCAAGCCGTTGTTGTTCGTCTGTCGAGCCCCATTTTGCTGCACTCTTTATTGTTCGGATTCTTCTGATTCTCGGCCTGTCATAGGATCTGCGTTCACTTGGAGCATCGAATGAAGACAATCCTTAATATTCGTCACCTCTTTCGCCAGATAAACGATATATGGAACCGTCATACCAATGAGAAAAAGGAATCCTCCGATAAACATTCCCGCGATGCTGAGCGTCAAATCAATCGGAATGCTCTTCAGCTTCAGAAATGAGAGCATTCCAACCAGCGCGACAGGGCCACCGACAAGCGCTCCGAATCCGCATAGGAAGCCCACCTTCTTGAGTGGAATCTTGGCAATGCCTCTAACCACCACTTCGGATCGATAATTATTAGAATCAAACATCCCCAGCTTTCTCATCGTGCAATTTTCTTGTCGAACAGTGTAATTAGTACGGGCTAGAGAGTGGCCCAGAAACGGATTTTTGTCGAGGCGAAAAGTTGGATGGTTTGACAAACGGTTGAAAGCCAAAGAGTTGCATGTTTGTAAGCGATGGTTTATTAGTTGTTCGATCTAAGGAGAAGCGGGGCATTTTGGGGCTTTTTGTTTTCTGGATATTCCGGCTAATAAGGGGTGATTATCACCGATGGTTGAATACTTCCCACACTGAAGGTTCGATGGGATGATTCTTGAGCGGGAGGCAGAGCAGGACGAAGCGGCGTGATTTGGCGGAATCTTGGCGTTCGCTTCAGTCACTTTGCAAGGGCGCTGCGGCACGCAGGCACGCAGGCACGCAGGCACGGCCTGCCGCGGGACGCAGCAGCCACTACCGTCAAGGGGAAGCGGCGATTTTTCTCCTGTGCTTGCCACAGAAGTGTCCTACAGATTGGAAACGATATCAAAGGGTGGACTCGACTCAATTAAGGCGCTATGGCTGGGCTCATGACAAGACTCCTAGAAGCTCGGCGAAGAAAGTGGACGTGGTATGTGCTGGCGACTGTCGGGACGCTCGTCCTGGGTTTGGCCTCAAGGCGCTACCCACAGGTTTTTCCCGCGGCAATGGGCAAATATCCTGGTGACCTCCTGTGGTCGCTTATGGTGTACTTCGGCATGGCTGCCATTTTCAACAAGGCCTCTAACTTTGAAGTGGGCTTTAGGGCGCTCTGTTTCGCTTTTGGGATCGAAGCTCTCAAACTCTGCCAAGCTCCCTGGCTGGCAAGCCTGCGTCACCCCCCCCTGGGGCACCTGGTCTTCGGGCATGTCTTCTCTTGGCAAAACCTTGTCGCATACGCGCTCGGCGTGCTGTTGGGCCTGCTTATCGAGGCGCTTGTCGTGGCCTCAGAGGGGCAAAAGGGCTAGCGAGGCACTTGTGTGAAGTGTGAGTTTACTGAGCAGCGAAGTACTCCGTTAGAATGCGTTGCCTGGAAGCAAAGATCCATTCGAGTTTGCGGCGCACAAACAGGCCGTGTGCCAGCGCGCCGAAGGGTCCGAATGGCAGCGCGTAGTGGACCTTGTCGCGCATCAGCACTCCGTCGGGCACGGCTTCGAACTCGTGCCTGTGTTGCCAGAATTTATACGGGCCGAAGCGTTGCTCATCGACGAACGAGTGCCCCTCGACCACGCATTTGATTTCAGTGACCCAAGACAGACGGAGCAATGGGGCGAGCTTCACGCGGTAGGTGATGATCTGACCTTCAAACATCTGGTATTCGAGCGGGCTGGTGATTTCAAAGCCGATGTCCGCCGGGGTGATTTTCTCAAGATTTGCGGGCGTGGAAAAGAACGCCCAGGCCTCGTTCAGACTGATGGGCAAGGTTTGTTGTTGTTCAAGCGTGTGTATTTTCATGGTGGATGACGTTTGTTGGGGACGGGGTGGCACGGATTGATTCCGCACGGACTGCGATTGCACGGATCAGGCCGCTGAAAATGAGCGCATGAACTGGATAGAGAAGATACCAATAGAGCCAGCCCATCAAGCCTTTGGGCGCGTAGAATGCAGTTTGTGACAGCAGTGTGCCGCCGTCTTCGCGTGGATGCGCTTGAAACTGCAGCCACGCTTTTCCAGGAACTTTCATCTCAGCTCGCAGCCGCAGCAGAAGGTCGGGTTCCATCGCCTCCACCCGCCAGAAGTCCAAGGCGTCCCCAACCCGCAAATGGTCCCGATCACGCCGTCCGCGGCGCATTCCCACGCCGCCGAGCAAGCGGTCCACCCATCCTCGGATCCGCCACGCCAAATCCATGAACAGCCAGCCGCGCTTGCCTCCCAAACCACTGTACACCGCGTGGACATCGGCCGGCAACGCAGCTACCCGCACTTGGCGGTGCTCGCGGATCATTCCTTCATGGGTGGTTAGGGTGACGGGCGGCACATCGCCCTGAGTCGTGCTTAATGCATCAGTCCAGGTGGTTTCGATATGGCTCGCCTCCAGCACGGCCAGTGCGCGCGCCACAGACGTTCGGTAGCTGACGGGATGAACGTCAGGAAACAATTGCCGCGATGACTGATCACGCACGATGTTTTCGTTGCGCAACCCCTCTATCAGTGGTCTGGCGATGACCGAGGGGATTGGAGTGACCAGGTTGACCCACAAGGATGACAGCCGGGGTGTTAGAAATGGGACGGCAATCAACCAGCGCCGCAGCCCGCGAACATCGGCATAGATTTTCATCATTTCACCATAGGCAATCACCTCTGCGCCGCCGATTTCGATGATTCTGCCGTTACTCTCGGGGACGCTGATTGCTGCTGCTAGGTAATCCAACACTTCGCGGATGCCGATCGGTTGGGTGCGGGTGTAAACCCAGCGGGGACAAATCATCACCGGCACGCGCTCGGTCAGATATCGGATCATTTCGAAGGAAACACTGCCGGACCCGACGATGACTCCCGCGCGGAACTCGGTGACCGGCACGCCCGCCATTCGCAACGATTCTCCGGTTTGCTGGCGTGACCGCAGGTGTTCGGAGAGACCCGGTGATGCCTCCGCCAGTCCACCAAGATAGATGATGCGTTTGACCCCGGCGGCGCGGGCGGCCGAGCCGAAATTGGCGGCAGCGGTGAGATCCTGCTGATGAAAGTTCGAGCCGCCTCCGAGGCTGTGTACCAGGTAGTATGCGATTTCCACCCCCTGCATGGCCGCCACCAGACTATCAGGCCGGAATACATCCCCGATCGTGATGTCCACCTCATTCTGCCACCATCGGCCTTGCAAACGATTTGAATCGCGGACCAAACAGCGGACGCGCTTGCCCGCCGCTAGCAATCGCGGAACGAGTCGGCCGCCGATATAACCGGTGGCTCCGGTCACCAGGATCAGGCACTTGTGGACGTCATTCATGGGATGGGGCTGTGTTCAAGCGGGCCAGTAGGCGGCGCAAGCGGATTCGGTTATAGCGTTGGACGATGATACAGGGCAGATTGGCAATGATGGCATAGGTGAAAATCACCAGATCCCCCCACCACGGGTTCCATAGGCAGAAGATTGGAGCAAACAGCAACGCGCAGCCATGGCATAACTCTCCGCGCCGGGTTTCCCGGATGAAGTCCTCCAGGTATCCCCGATCCTCGCCGGTCAATTCCTTCTTGGGAAAACCACCGCCAAACCAGAGAGCCCCGTCGGGAAGTCGGTCCTTCCAGCGCTTCACACCGAACCATCGCTCGTAGAATCCACGGGTTTCGAAGTCAAATCCTCGGGCCGGCGCGTCGAACCAAGCCGCAGGCATTCGAATGAATCCCCATGCCAGTGCGATCTGGATGGAAGGCCAGAGCGTGACGTTGAGGATCACGATCCAGATCGTTGCAAGTTCAATCGGCATGGATCACCCGTCCTTTCCATGTCACCGTTTTTCCTGATCTGATGACTGACCACCCGAACACTGCGAAGAAAAACAGCAGCGGTACCGGATAGAGCAGGAGCAGCGGCCAACCGAAGTCACCCAGTTTCCTGCCGATCCAGGCGACCTGCAGCGAGCACAACACGCAGGCGGGTCCCCACAAGAGCCAATCGCCTGTTAGAGCTGCCATCCGAGGTGCCAGCAGCAGGCCGCTCATCCATGCGATGACGAGCAGCAGGATGCCGATGGGTGTGCCACCCGCGCCCGCTGCAAACCCTTTTGTCCAGCCATTCACCAATTCCCGCATTCCCGCCGGATACATCCGGAACGCCACCCATCCTTTTCCTGTTAGGCTGCGCAGCGGGATGCCCGCGGCCCGGAAGTGCCCCGCGAGACGGAAATTCTCAAGAATTTGCCCGCGCACCGCCGCATGACCGCCTACCTGCTGATAGTGGCGCTGGCTGACTAACAAAACTTGTCCGGCCAAGCCTCGGGGCACGGTGGCGGCGGTCATGCAGAGGTTGAAGAAAAGCGACAGGTCTTCGTAGGGTTCCCTTACCGCATGATAGGGCACGACGGAAAGCGCGCCGTCGTGTGGGATCGAGAGCAATCGTTGGAGGCCCTCCGGTTCCAACCAGGTATCAGCATCCATGAATAACAAACGCTCGCCTTGAGCTGCCAGTGCTCCCTGGTGGCAGGCCCAGGTTTTGCCACGCCAACCCTCGGGCAGCGGCGGCGGGGTGATCACTGAGGCCCCCATCTCACAGGCGATTTCGGCGGAGTTATCGCTTGATGCGTCGTCCACCACGAGGATTTCCCGGGGTTTTACCGTCTGGTCGGCGAGGGATTGAAGGAGCCTTGGGAGATTGTGCGCCTCGTTGCGTGCCGGGATGATGATGCTGGTGTCCATCGGGGTGTAGGCACCCTGAGTGCGGCCCGGGCGGCGGAAGCGAAGGGCGAGGACCCATCCGCTCGTCCACAGTGCCATGAACACCCAGATCATTGGCGGTCCCATGTAGCCACCGCTTTGGCGACGTTTTGGCCGCACAGCACCACCATCGGCATTCCGCCGCCGGGATTGACCGATCCTCCGACAAAGAAGAGGTTAGGATATTTGGTGCTTTGTTTCGGTGCCTTGAACGCGAAGTTCTTGAAACGATCACTGACAACTCCGTAAATGGATCCTTTGTTAGAATAATACTGTTCCTGAATATCCAGCGGGGTCCAGCAATGTTCGAAGACCACATGCTTGCGCAGATCCGTCAGCCCCATGCGTTCGAGTTTGTCTAGCACCCGTTCCTTGAAGGCCATGTAATCGTCGCGGGTGAGGGGATGATCCTCGTCCATATGCGGGATGTGAGGCAGGATCTTGAGTCCATCGCAGCCCTCTGGGGCCACGGTGGGGTCAGTCCGGGAGGCGGCAACCAGATAGATCGTGGGATCGGGCGGGAGTTGACGTTTGCGAAAGACCGTGCGGAAATGCTCGCGCTGGTGATCGGAGTAAAAGAAATTGTGATGGGCGAGTTGTGGATAGGTGCGGTCCAATCCGAGTTCAAGCACCAGACCGGAACAGCTTGGCTCAAACTTCTCGAGTTCTTTCATCAACTTCTCATCCTCATGCAACAGATTGGCATAGGCCGGGATGACTTCCATGTTGGAGACAATGATATCTGCGCCATGGCGACTGCCATCCTTGGTCACGATGCCGGTGACGCGCCCGTCCTGCTTGGTTACCTCCACGACTTCGCTGTTGAGGCAGACCTTTATGCCGAGCTCGTCCATCAGGCGCTGCAAGCCCAAGGCAATATGATATAAGCCGCCATCCACATACCAGAGGTCATAGCGGAACTGGATGGTGGCCATGCAGTTCATGAACGCCGGCGCATGGTAGGGTGAGGAGCCGACATATTTGATGAAGTAATCGAAAATATCCTGCATGTGGCGCGTCTTCAGATAGCGCCTCACACCTCCATGCATCGTTCGAAATAGGTCGAACTTGAGGAAATTTGCCAGGCCGTAATACTTTCTGAACGCCGCCGCATTGTCCAGTCCCTGCTCGAAATAGCCGGTGTTGACCAAGTCATAGAGGTCGGCGGAATACTTGAGGAAACGCCGCACGTGTTCAGGATCCTCTCCCACCTTGCGAGCTTCTGAGGCCATCCGCTCCGGGTCTGGATCCAGGTCCACCACCTTGCCGTCCTCGAAGAAATTTCGCCAATGCGGCCGCAGCGTCCGCAGTGGGATGTAATCGCTCATGGAGCGGCCGGAGCGCGTGAACAGTCGCTCAAAAATGTGAGGCAGGGTGAGAATGGACGGGCCGAGGTCAAATGTGTACCCTTGGCGCTTGAGAACATTGAGCTTGCCGCCGATCTGCGCGTTCTTTTCATGAATGGTGACGACATATCCTTCCTGAGCCAGCGAGATGGCAGCGGATAAGCCTCCGAGACCGGAGCCGATGATGATGACGGATTTGCGACTCATGTTCTGCGGGTTGTCCACCTCCCAGGCTGCCACTGGGAGGGTTTAAACGCCAGCTCCGATTTCTCGAATGAGGGGCTGGGCATCGCTCAGCGGTGTTGAGGTGGCTTGTTGGCGGTCTTTAAATCGTTCCAGATGCGGTCCATGCCAGCGCGCAGAATCCACGCTTGGTTGCGCGAGACTGACTCAGCGCGAGCTGCCTTGAGGACTTCAGCGAGTTGAGTGCGGGACTTTTCGGTGACACCATCCATGGATTGCAGTGCCTCGCAAGTCAGTTCATACAGGGCCGCACAAGCCGCAACATCCCCCTTGTTGAACAAAGGCACACCGCGTTCGATGGCCAGTTCGATCAACTTCCCAGGCGTCGCTGCAGCCCGCTCAGTGCTTGCTGGAATGAGCACTTGGTCGATCACATGGATGAGGCCGTTGGATGCTTTGATGTCCGCTTTTACCAGGGCTGCTGATCCGATCCGGACTCGCGAATCGGCAAATGTGATCGGTGCTTTTGAGCCTTGCAGGGTGGTGGCTTCACCGGCTTCGAGGGCTTTGGCCAAACTCACCTGTCCGGCGATGACGTGGTTTTTGAGGATATCGACAAGTTGTCCGCGGTTCTCGGGTTTCAGCAGGGTTTCGACGGTTCCGGCGGGCAGCTTGGCAAAAGCCTCATCCGTCGGTGCGAGCAGAGTGAATGGTCCGCTGCCCGAGAGGACGCCGACCAGATCCGCTGCTGTGGCAGCAGCCAGCAAGGTTTTGAATCCGCCGGCAGCGGTGGCGACGTTAACCAGAGTGTTGCCGTTCTTGGTCACGACTGGGGCTGCGTCATCTCCGATGGCCTTCACGAATTCGATCTCCAACTCGAACGGCCCGGGCTTCTTGTCGGCAAGCGTGAATCCAAGCGACGCCACAGCCGCCGGATTGACGGCCTTCAACGGCAGCGCCCGCCCGAACGCTTGTGGCTTGAAGTCCCTGAGCGGAATGCGGGTTTCTTTCCATTCGCCCTTTGTCGTGGGCAGGTCCGCGCGGTATGAGCTGGCGGCCATTTGTCCCGTCACTCGCAGTTCGACCCAGTACGTTCGACCATCGCCGCGCGACTTGACGAGAATGGCGGAGGAGCCAGCTAATTGGAGATCGCGAGGCTGGGTTCTGATGGAGGCAAAGCCACCGTTATTCTCCAACGAAAGATCTCCGCTGAAAATTAATGTCCCTTGTTCGGAGCGTTTGAGGCCTCCCTTGGAGACTCCACCCATGACCCCGTCGTTGACTGAGATCCAGGATTTAACGGAATCTGCCGCTTCAAAGGTGGCGAGATCTTTCGGGGCCGCCCACAGCGGAGTTTGTATCAACAGCCCGCTGAGCGCGGTGGCGATCATCCAGCTTCGGGAAATTAAACATGTCTTCATCGGTTGTAGCTCTTTCATTTGGTTCGGTTGTGTCTTCATGGCTGCCAGGAAACCTCGCTTCCATGTGCCATGTCTAAATATTGTAAAGGTTTTGTCGAAGTGCAAATTTTTTTCTCAGATGATTTCGCAAATCATTCAATAGCCTTCGAAATAAGGGATTTTTCGTTGAAAAATCGCCAATTTCTGGAAAAAATCTATTTTTTTGTTGCATGGGTCGATTGAATTGTGGATTTTTTGTCGAGCCTATGCCAGACGCCCAACATCCGATTCAATTGGTTTCGCGCTTGAGCGGGCTGAGCGTGCATGTGATTCGGATTTGGGAGCAGCGCTACAATGCGGTGGAGCCGCGTCGGACACACAGCAACCGGCGCCTATACACGCAGCCGCAAATCGAGCGGCTCAACTTGCTGCGTGAGGTAACTCAAGCAGGCTACAATATCAGTCAGGTGGCGCAGTTTTCTGAGGCCAGGTTGCGCAAGCTGATAGACGAGCCGGTTGCAGTCAGCAACGGTAGTTTTGGAGGGCCAAGTGAAGCCAGCGCGCCATTTCTCGACGAGTGCTTGGTTGCGATCAAGGCATTGGATGGGCTGGTGCTGGAAGATGTCCTCAAGCGGGCAGCCTCCGCGCTGGGGACGCAGGGTTTGCTTCAACGGCTGGTTGCCCCGCTGAGTCATCTTCTCGGAGAATTGTGGCGCGATGGCTCGCTGACGGCTGCGCACGAACATTTTGCCACCTCGGTGCTTCGGGGTGTGTTAGGAAATGCGAGCAAGCCCTTCGGGTTGCCGGCCCATGCGCCCACTTTGGTTGTGGCCACTCCGGCTGGCCAGCTCCACGAACTCGGCGCCCTGCTGGTGAGCGCCTCGGCGGTGAGTTTGGGCTGGCGAGTCACCTATTTGGGAACGAGCCTGCCGGCGGCGGAGATTGCCGGCGCGGCGCAAATCAGCAAGGCGCGCGCCGTGGCCCTGAGCTTGGTCTATCCCGAAGATGATCCAAACTTGGCGGGCGAACTGGTGAGATTGGGCGAGGCGCTGCCGCCGGAGACGGCATTGCTGGCCGGCGGACGCGCCATGCCTGCTTACCGGAATGTGCTGGAGGGCATCGGGGCCGTCCCCGTCGATAACCTCATTCACCTAGGCACGACCCTCGACGACCTGCGAAAACCCCGAAATACCGGCCACGGCAAGTCCAAGCGATGAAGCTGGTGAGGCTGCGCTTCAGACCCAAGACTTGAAGACAGAAGACCGCTGCGCTCCAAGACAGAAGACCGCTGCGCTCCAAGACAGGAGACCGCTGCGCTCCAAGACAATGCTTACGACGAGAAATCCAAGTGATTCCATATAACGGTTCAGGTAGCTCTTCCGTGAGGGGAAGTTCTCATATTTCGGGTTCATCATGAAGCGTCATCTCAGGATGATTGCCCTGGCTGCGCGTGATGATGTGATAGAAATTAAAGATGAAATGGGGAAATTAATAAAAAAAGTTACAAATGTCTTGACGTATCCACATATTTCCGACTTTTTGCCTCTGGAGTTTTCTTTTATTGTGAGCCCATCTTGTGCATCCGCGATTCACCAACGCCCTTTCCTCTGAAAGACCCCAATCCCCATGAACCGAACCCTGATTGCCCTGGGCTGCGCCGCATGCGCCGCCAACGCGACGGCCGCCACCTGGACCGTCGATACCAACACCGGCCGGCCGGCCGACTTCCGCAGCCTGCAAGCAGCCCATGATAGCGACAGCGTCCACAACGGCGACGTGCTCCATCTGATCGCCTCGACGGTTTCCTATGGCGACCTGAGCCTGACCAAGCCCCTGACGATCATCGGTCCTGGCTATTTCCTCAACCAGAACCTCAGTTTCCCGGTCGCCGCGCCCTCGGCCCGCACCGGCGGAATAAACTTCTATCCCGGTTCAGACGGCAGCCTGATCACAGGCTTGGAGATTGGTGGAGCTGTGTTATGTGCGGGTGCCAACAATCTGACGATCAAGCGAAACTACATTCAGTCCTATATTGGCTCCTATGGGGGTGGAAGAAACATCGGCAATTCCTCGAATGTCGGAATTTTTCAGAATTATGTGAGCGGTGGGATTCTCTTTTCAATCAGTGGTGGGAACACAAGCAACAGTGGGGTGACAATTCGCGGCAATTACGTTGGGGGGGGAACGTTTATCTCGACAAGGACAACGATTCGGGCGATATTCAATTCAATACCATTGACTACGCTTGTTATTTCTCCAGTGCCTATGTAGCTAATAATATAATTGGTGGCAGCCTTACAGTGGGGAAAGGGTCCGTTGTGACAGGCAATGCGTCGGGGAGCGTCGCTGGGCCCCGCACACCGGACGGCTCACCACCTCTATGGGTGGTTGGCTCACATCACCTGTGGACCAGCGGTGCGGACACCTTTGACGCGCAATTTGTCAGTGCCGTATCGATGGATGCGCGCTGGAAGCTCAAGCCGGACGCGACCGTCAAGGGCATCGGCACGAATGGGGTGGATCCGGGCATGTTTTCGGGGCCGGATCCCTATATCATTTCCGGCCTGCCGGCGGTGCCGATGGTCATCGGCATCCAGGCACCGACCTCGGCGTCCGCCGCCTCCGGCCTGCCCGTCACGGTCACCCTGCAGGTGAATCCCTGAACCGCGGTCCACCGCCTAACAAAAAGCGTGCTCATGAAGATCCCATGCGCTTTGATGCAATGTGCGGGCCTGTGGCACCGGGCGCCCTTTGCGGCAGCGGGTTGCCTCTTGTTGTTCCTCCCGCTGGCCAGGGTGCGTGCGGATGACAGCTACCGGCTGACCCTAAAAGTTGACCCGCCGAGCGCGGGCCAGGTGATCGGCGGCGGCATGATTGCGGCAGGTGGCTTGGCAGCCATCGAGGCGGTCCCGGCGGTCGGCTTTCAGTTCACCGGGTGGACCGGTGGCGGCTTGGTCGGGGCAGGGGATCTATCCACCACCGTGCTGGTCGATTCCGCCCGTGAGGTCACCGCGCATTTTACCGGTTCCTTTGTTGGCACGGCGGAATATTTCTTTGACGCGGACCCCGGCCAGGGCCATGGCACTGCAGTGGCGGCGGCCAACGGCAGTGCGAGTTTCACCGCCGACACCAGTGCCCTCACCCTGGGAACGCACACGCTTTATTTGCGGGCTCGGCTGGGTGACGGCGAGTGGGGACCGGTGACGCCTTACCCATTCGCGGTGGAAACCCTGGGGCCTGGCGAGAAAGTCACGGCATTGGAAACCTTCGTCGATACCGATCCGGGTCGCGGACTGGCCACGCCGGTGACCCCGACCCGTGGCGTGATCGGCACCGACTCGGTGGTGGATGCCACCCTTTCGCTGGCCGGTTTTCCACTCGGCACGCGGGTGATTAATCTGCGGGCCTGCGGGCCCTCCCACCTGTGGGGGCCGCCCATTCCGCTCACGACCGCGCTGGAACCGTCGGATCGCACCGAGGTGCCGACGCAGTTGGAATACACCTGGGATCCGTCGAATCCGGAGTGGACGGCGGTGGCGGCGAACCCACCTGGCGGCAGCCCGCAGGCGCAGGTGCCCCTGGCGTTGGATGTTGCCACGCTGGGGTTGGGCACCCGCTTGCTTTACCTCCGCGGCGTGGATACATCGGGCAGCCGGGGGTTGGTTTACACGCTGCCGGTGGCGATTGTTCCGGATAGTCTCACCGGCCATGCGCCGCCGCCGGCAAAATGGGTGACCTACCTCCAGAACGCGGGTGGGGTGGTGGCCGGAACCTATCAGGAATTCCCGTTCAGCGATCCGCTCACGCCTCTCAACCAGTCGCTCAATCTCTCGCTCGCCGGTTTGCCCAGTGGCCTGACGGCCGATGTGGCTGCCTACGTGGTCAGCCAAACCGGCGAGACGAGTCCGGTGGCCGTGGCGACCTTCGCGGTGGTCGTCGAAGGCAGCAACGGCTATGCCGCGTGGAAAGACACCGCCGGTTTCTTCACCGCTGCGGAAAAGGCCGACCCGGCGGTCAGCGGGATGGACGCGGACCCCGATGGCGACGGCTTGTCGAACGCGCTCGAATTCGCGTGCGGCACCCATCCGCGGACATACAGCGTCGGCATGGGGCCCAAGACGGCCTTTTCTAACGGAAAACTGACCATCACCTACCGGCAACTCGCCGGCGGCAGCGGCCAGCGGGCATTCAATTACACGGCCAACGGCGTTCGTTACACGGTGGAGTACTCGCACCTGCTCGGCGGCGACTGGGCCAGCGGCGGCAACGAACGGTTCCAGGTGGTGTCGGTGACGTCTAATGGCGATGGCACCGACACGGTGGTAGTCGAAGCCGATGCCAGCGTCACCCATGGCCAAGCCACGACCTTTCTCCGCCTCAAGATCACCTTGCTATGATTCTCATTGTTTACCGCTTTTCCCTTTGGAAAAAGCCGTCCAAGGAGGCCGAATTCATCACTGTCACCCAACTCCCGTAAAATCCAATTCCACGCAGGTTCGTTCATTTAACCCAGCATCTCCCGATGATGGGGAGCTATCAGAGTTTCCAGAAGCCGGTGTACCAGACGCTTCTCCAGCAGCATGAGCAGACGTCGATGTTCCAACAAATCGCCGAGGACTTGACTGAGGCGTTGGTATGAGCAGCGGAGAACGCACCTGTCAGCAGCTTTTCCGTGCTGGGAAAATCGGCCAATGATCATTGGGGCTTCGGCATTCCGAGCCCTTGTTAGCAGGGGAAATCCCAAGTGTTCCGCACAAAATGACCCTAGCCTAAACTTGTTTTTTCCAAAGATGCGCCGATTATTTACGCCTTCTTCGCCCCCAACTCATTGAAAATCAATGAGTGGTGCCGAGAACAGGACTCGAACCTGCAAGGGTTACCCCACTTGATCCTAAATGTGTTAGGAAATACGTAACTCATTGCATTCCAAAGGGTAAATTTCCGCTAAAATGCGATATTTCTTTACATTCCGGCAATTCCGGGCACTTTGGGCACAGCAACCCCCATTTGATTATGCCAAGACTAAAGACACTCGAACCCGTTTTTGACAAGTCCCGCTCAAGGTGGAAGGTCACAATTCCTGGCAGCATGACGGTGAGCGGCAACCGGATGCGCTCATGGCACGCGACGCGGGAAGCTGCCCGGGAGTATGTTGCCGAACTGACCAATTCTGACCGCTCCGCTGCCATCATCTCACCCCTGCTCGCAGGGGAAGCGGACAAAGCGCGGGGACTATTAGAGCCGTGGGGCCTCGACATCCTACAGGCGGTGCGGGAGCATTGCTTGGCGCTGGAAGTGTTGAACCGGAGCGGTAGTATTTTGGAAGCTGCCCGGGCATGGCGGGCCGCGCAAGACGCCCGGGCCTCAAGCAAGCCGTTCGGCGAGGCAATTGATCAGTACCTCGACAGCAAGGGCGGACTTCGGCCAGCAACTCTGGCTGGATACCGCCACACGCTCGAAGGCGTATTCGCGCCCCTCCATCACAAATTGCTGGCCGACATCACGACGACGGACTTTCAATCTGCGCTGAAAAACAAGCCCGCGGCCTCGAAAGCGAACAACCGGAGAAACTTGCTGGCATTCTGGACGTGGGCCTGCAAGGCCCCGCGCACATGGGCGAACATATCGGTGGCAATCGACATCGAGGCCCCGAGCGCGACCAACGACGCCGATATTGTGATCCTGAAGCCACTCGAAGTTCGGGCACTGCTGACCGCTGCCGAGGCCCACAGTCCGGCCGCTGCCGCCGCCTATGCCGTCGCGATATTCGCCGGGGTGAGAATGGCGGAGCTTGGGAAATTGTTGTGGGGCGACATTGGCGAGGACTCCATAGAAATCGGCAAGGCCATCTCCAAAAAGCATTCCCGTCGATTGATTCCCATTGGCGCTACGCTCCGCGCATGGCTTGACGCAGGCCGGGGCGATGCATCTGATATTGATGATTTATGCCCCTCCAACTGGATCGAGACATCGAAGGCCATTCGACGCGCAGCGGGCTGGAACGTAGTTGCGAGAATCCTCGACAACCCGCCCAAACCGACGCGGGGGCCGTGGCCCGCCAATGCGTCTCGGCACACTTGCGCGTCGATTCAGGTGGCAATCGGAACACCTTTGGAAATGCTCACATTTGCATTCGGGCACGGCGGAGGGCACGACATGCTTAGAAAGCATTACGTCTCACGCATGACGAAAAAACAGGCGCTTGAAATTCTATCAATTGGCCCGAAAAATTCCAAGATTGCCCAGCTGCAGGCAGTCGGTTAGACCCGAAAACCGTTAGCATACCCCCAAAAAATCCCGCGTCTGAGCAATCATTCGCGGGTTTTTTGTGCCCGAACATGGAAATAATTTGAAAACCGGGAGATTTATTTTTCCGACTTGTTAGCCGTCGCAAGCCCTTGTTTTCCAATTGGTTAGACTTTCCGCTAGTTGACCAAAATACGGGCGGAAAATCCGTTTATGAAAAAAGTTCGCTATTTTCCGAAAAAGGCTATTGCCATAAGTTGCGACTAACGGTAATTTTTGT
>CAIKHZ010000340.1 GCA_903827375.1 Akkermansiaceae bacterium | reverse complement strand
GCTGAGCTTGTCGCCCCCACTCCCACCCCGGTCGCTGAGCTTGTCGCCCCCACTCCCACCCCGGTCGCTGAGCTTGTCGCCCCCACTCCCACCCCGGTCGCTGAGCTTGTCGCCCCCACTCCCACTCCGGTCGCTGAGCTTGTCGCCCCCACTCCCACCCCGGTCGCTGAGCTTGTCGAAGCGTTTGGCGAATATCCGCCGGACTTCTTTGACTTCATCGTCATCGACGAGTGCCACCGCGGCGGTGCGAACGACGAAAGCAACTGGCGCGGCATCCTGGATTATTTCGCTCCCGCCGTCCAACTGGGGCTCACCGCCACGCCCAAGCGCAAGGATAACGTGGATACCTACGCCTACTTCGGCGACCCGGTCTATATCTACTCGCTCAAGGACGGCATCAACGACGGATTTCTAACACCCTTCAAGGTGAAGCAGATCCAGACGACGCTGGATTACTACGTCTTCACGCCGGACGACACAGTGATCGAGGGTGAGATTGAAGTGGGCAAGGTCTATGAGGAAAGCGACTTCAACAAAATCATCGAGATCAAGGAGCGCGAGCGGCACCGGGTGAAGGTGTTCATGGACATGATCGACCAGAGCGAGAAGACGTTGGTTTTTTGCGCCACCCAAGCTCACGCGCTGGCCGTACGCGACCTCATCAACCAGATGAAAACCAGCACGGACCCGAACTATTGCCAGCGGGTCACGGCCAACGACGGTGCCCTGGGCGAGCAACACCTGCGGGATTTCCAGGACAACGAGAGATCCATCCCGACGATCCTAACCACCTCACAAAAACTCTCCACCGGCGTGGACGCCCGCAACATCCGCAACATCGTGCTGATGCGGCCCATCAACTCTATCATCGAATTCAAGCAGATCATCGGTCGCGGCACCCGGCTCTACGACAGCAAGGACTACTTCACGATCTACGATTTCGTGAAGGCGCATCTTCATTTCAGCGATCCCGAGTGGGACGGCGAACCGCTCGAACCGGAACCGTGCAAGAAGTGCGGTTGCGATCCCTGTGAGTGCGTGGTGAAGCCGCCGCAGCCCTGCGCCAAGTGCGGCAAGCAGCCCTGCGAGTGCCCGAAAGAGCCATGCCCCGATTGCGGCAAGCACCCCTGCGAGTGCCAGCGAGGTCGGAAGGTGAAGGTAAAAGTGAAGCTGGCCGACGGCAAGGAACGCCATATCCAGCACATGACGATGACCAGCTTCTGGCACCCGGACGGCACGCCCATGTCGGCGCAGCAGTTCATGGAGATGCTTTTCGGCAAGCTGCCGGACTTTTTCAAGGACGAGGACGAACTCCGCACCCTATGGAGCGCGCCCGACACCCGGGCCAAACTCATGGAGGGGCTTGCAGAAGGCGGCTTCGGTCACGAACAAATGACCGAGATGCAGGCGATCATCGACGCCGAGAAGAGCGACCTGTTCGACGTGCTGGCCTATGTCGCGTATGCCTTGCCCCCGCTCACCCGCGAGGAACGCGCGAACACCGCCAAGGTCAGGATCAGCAACCATTTCAACATCAAGCAACAGATCTTCCTCGAATTCGTGCTCTCCCATTACGTCAATGTCGGCGTCCAAGAGTTGGACGCCGCCAAACTCAATCCGTTGCTCCGCCTCAAGTATCACGATTCCCTCCCCGATGCCGTGGCCGACCTGGGCGCGCCAAAGCAAATCCAAGAGGTCTTCGTCGGCTTCCAGAAATTCCTCTATGGGCCGGCGGCGTGAGCCACCAAGGGTGAGAAATCATTATGCGCAGTCAGTTGGGGTTGATGTTGTGGAGCTGCTGCCGGTCGGCAGCGACGCTTTGTTAGCACCCTTTATTGTTAGCTTTTTCTGGTCGGGTGCGGCACGTAGGTAACACCCGGCAATCCTTCGAGGTCTGAATCTTGTGTCAACAGTTTAGCCGATGTCTCAAGAGCAGTCGCGTAGATGATTCCATCTCCAAGGGACAGGCGATGGCGATGGCTCACTTCAGCCGCAATCACTGCAAGCCGCTCATCAAGAGGGACAATCGTTCCCTGCCTCATTAGCGCGGCGACTGTGAGAGCGTCGCTTTGGCTAGATTCTCGTAGCACCCAGCGATACACCTCGATAATCGAGATTGCGGGTACGACAAGATCCGCGGTATTCTCGATTGCCTTCTCGAAACGATCGGCATTGGAGCCACCGACGAAGAACTCAATCCATCCGGATGAATCAACTACGGTAGGCATCGGTCATCCTCTCTTTGAAATGTGTTCTTGTGCCCCTTTAGAAAGCCTCTGAGGGAACTCGCCGAGCGCACAGGTATTAGTTCGATCCGGCCCTCAAGCTGGATCACCTCGACTTTGTCGCCTGGCGCCATGACTAGCCTGTCTCGGACATCCTTTGGGATGACGATCTGAAATTTGGGTGAAACGGTTACGGTTGCCATATCGATGCGGGTACCGTTGCACGGGTTCTGGATCGATGCAAGGAATATTTTTGGCACTATTCCGGCCACGACAGCAGGATTCTTGGGAGCTAACAGTGAATTCTGCAACGTGTGGCATTTGCCCTGGAACAGCCACCGGTGGTGTAACCGGAACAAATGGAACTCGAAGGGCTGGTTTCAGCGGTGCCCGACGACGAGTAGGTGGTTAGAGCACAATGGCCTGACCGTCCAGCACAATCGGGAGCGGGTTGACGCCCCGCGCGGGGCACGGATACCAAACCGCTCTCCGTCCTCGTCACCGGTTCCTCAGGTTTCATCGGCACCCACGTCGTCCGGCACCTCCACACGGCAGGGCACTGGGTCACCGGCCTCGACCACATCCCGCCGAAGGATCCGCTGCCAGAGGGCGTGGCGTTCCACGTCTGCGACATCCGCAAGGGGGAACTGCCCGACCGGACCTTCGACGCCGTGGTCCACCTTGCCGCCCTGGCCGGTGTGCGCCCGTCGATGGACCGCCCACTTGAATACGAAACCACCAACGTCGTCGGCACCATCCGCCTGCTAGAATTCTGCCGCCGCATGGGCGTCCCCCGATTCGTGTTTGCCTCGTCATCCAGCGTCTATGGCCCGGACACGCCCCTGCCGGCCGAGGAATCGACCCCGGCCAACCCGTGCAGACCCTACGCCCTGACCAAGCTCCACGGCGAACAGTGGGGCCGCCTCTACTCCAGGCTCCATGGCCTGCGCTTCCTCGCCCTGCGGTTCTTCTCAGTCTGGGGGCCGGGACAACGCCCCGATCTCGCCCTGGAAGCGTTCCGTCGCCGGATCGAGGCGGGCCAACCGGTCATCATCAACGGCGACGGCACCCAACGCCACGACCTCACCCACGTTGCCGACGTGGCCCGGGCGGTCGAACTGGCGCTGCGGTGGCGGGGCCCCGGTTCGCTGGTCCTGAACGTAGGCACCGGCCGAAATCACTCGGTCATGGACATGCTGGCTGCCGCCAGGAAAGCAGCCACGCCACTGGTGGTGCACCAAGCGCCCCACCCGGCGCACGTGCCGGAAACCCTCGCGTCGATCACGGCAGCCGAGGCGCAACTCAGGTGGCAACCCCGGATTTTCTTCCCGGACGGGCCGGAATCGTGACCGCCGCCACCCACGGATGTCCCGCCACAAAAACCGCCACAAAACACAAAAATCGCCACAAAACCGCCGTTTGCTTTACACTGCTTTATACTTGCTGTTAGATAGTAACTGGGGCTATTTCGGGTGCCTGCAAATCTCGCAACTCGTTCACTTTCAATAAAAACCAGTATGGACAGATTTGAAAATAAATCGACCTTCACGGCTTTTCCCCTGTTGAATCTTAATCCTTGGCAAGGCGGGCCATATTGATTTTTTTGCCGTCGGCAGATGACCGCCATGGCCAAGCAAGCACTCACCCTCAAATCACTGGAACGGATTGTTTTGGCTCCAAGCGGGCAGCAGTTGGCAGAGGCGTCCTTGGCGGCATTGCGCGAAGTTGTGCCGGGGGACCATTTTTCCGCCATCCTGTTCAACACTGAGGACCACAAAGTGGAGGACTATATGTTAGATAAAGGCTGGCTCGCGTCCAATAACCTGTCCTGGCGACACGCCCAACAAAGACTCACCGACCACCCGTTAGCCAAAATCGTGCTGTCCCGGCGTCGATCCATGGCGCTGGTGCGAAGCAGTGTGGTTGCGGATTCGGCCTGGAAAAAGACCTGGATCTACAATGAATTCGAGCGTCCGCTGGGCGTTGAAGACATCGCCTCGGTGTGTCAGATCACGGCACCCAATCAGATGCTGATCCTGTCCTGCGGACGCAGCCGGGGGGGTTCCGACGGTGATCTGACTTCGATCCAATGCTTTCAGCGGGTGCTCAATGGCTTGCTGGCATCTCGTGTGGGCGATCGCTTGGCTAACAGTTCACAGCAGGAGATGGCCGGCGGCGTGGTGCATCAAAGACGGCTATTCACATTGACGCTCCGGGAGCATGATGTTCTCCACTGGGTGCGTGAGGGCAAACGGGATGCGGAGATCGGCATCATTCTGACCATCAGCGCCCGCACAGTGAGTCATCACCTAGCAAGCATCTATCGCAAACTCGGCGTGGAAACCCGCAGCGCCGCCGCCGTTTTCCTATAGGTCCCGCCGGGCCTGCGTCAAGATTCAGCCGCACTCGGCCTAACCCTTCAACCCGCCGCCGCATAACAATTCAAGTTAGTCGGGAGGATTAGCCGCGGATTGCACTGAGGACCACTGAACCCGTGTAATCCGTGTGCCATGTGGGAGGTCTAAGCGGACCCGCCGCCACGGAATGATCGAAATGCGTTAGAGACAGGGTTCAATACGGGCGGAATCCTACGCCGAGCCACCCCATGTTGGGGAGCATCGTGTTCAATCAAACGCCCGCAGATTCTCCTGCAGGCGGCGCAGTGCGTCGGCATCCATTCGATCCTTTTCCCGGTCCCTTTCTCTGAAGGGAACGGATTCATATTTCAGTGACCTTCATCCCGGCTGTGCGGGCCAGTTTTGCCTGCCTGAGGTCACAGGTGATGAAATTCCGGCAATGCAGTTCGGCAGCCATGGCGACGTGAAGAATGTCGTAAGACCGGGTTCCAAGCCGCAACGTTTGCTCCCGCAAAAGCCCCAACGCCGCCGCCACAACCTTATCCCATGACACATCGACCCGCACCAATGTGCCGCGCGCCAGGAACCGCTCCAATCGTCCTTCCCACGCTGAGAGCTCGCGATGTAATTCCGCCTTGCCAGGTGCCGTCCGCGACCTCATTTCCATGAACGCCTTCATGCGCAATCCGTTCCTGATCTCAATCTCATGCAGTGGACCGAAGGCCAAGGCTGGCCGACCGAGTCGGCGAAAAGCCGCCACAGCCATTGCTGAACCGACTTCGTTGGTCAGCATGCGCAGCACGAAACTTGAGTCTCCGTAGGTCATGGCATCCGGGAATCCATCACCAGTTGCGCCGCAGAATGCGTGGAGCAGCGTTCCGCGAGCATGGCATCGAGTTCGTCATCCACAAACTGCTTGTCAGCATCTGCCAGTGCAGGCGCGGTTGCGGAGCGCAGCACCCATAAGGGCTTGCCGTTATCGGTGACCTGCACACTCAGACCGGCCGCCGTGAGCTTTTTCACGGCCGTGGGATGTCGGAGCAATTCGCGCAACGGGAGGGTTGTCATGCGTCAGACGCTAGCGCCTGACAGCAGTGGCGTCAAAGAAAAAAGCCGACAAGAAAAAAGCTGTGACAGCCGCAGCTAGGGCGTGATGGCCTCGCCGCGCCCACGAGTCCGCTTGGCGGGCAATTTTGAATGTTGGATTTTGAATTTTGAATGAAAGACGAAGAGTGCAGTGACTCAATTGCGCTCCCTCAAGGAGTGGCGGCCTCTGGCCGCCATGGCCCATAACAGGCCAATGAAATGAGGCATTCCGCTTGGCATTGGCAGCTCATGGGCAATGTGGGCGGGACGCCCACTCTCCTTGAGGCCATGGCCCATGGCAGGCCAATGAAATGAGGCATTCCGCTTGGCATTGGCAGCTCATGAGCAATGTGGGCGGGACGCCCACTCTCATTGAGGGGGTTCCAGGCCGCCGCCGGTATAGGCAATCCTGCCTATAGACAAAATTCGCCGGATTTCTATGATTCGCGTTGGTCAACGGAAATTCACCACCGCGATTGGCAAGAAACATCAAACAAGAGAGACATGAATCACAAAAATAATAAAGTAAACACGTGCCGCCGATTGCTGACTCCCACCTTGACGCTGAGCGCAGTGGCGCTGGGCGCTTCGGCCGCCCACGGGGCGGTGGTTGCCACTAATTTCCCCGATGTCACGACCACTGGAGCAGGTCGCGGGACATATGTTATCTTGGTCCCGATCGAGGTCTGGGCGTAGGTGCCTCCATCATAGGTAACCGTGCCGGATTGCGGAACCAAAGAGAACCTAAGGTCGGTCTGATCAGGAAGCGGGGATGAGACGATATTGCTCCAACTGGATGCAAAAGAATGACCACCACCATAAACGTCACCCACGCTGTTAGAAAAAAAAGTTCCGGTCAGCGTGAAGGTGCCTGTAGCCGTTCCCGGAATAAAGTCCACCTTCCCGGGGATGGAAGCTTGATCGAAACTAAGATCCAGATTCAGGATCATCGACGCCTGCGCGTTGACCGCTAGGGCGAGGAGGATTCCGAATCCCGCAAATCGGAAATTGGAGGTGGCGGCAAGCGCCCGGCAGGTGGGGGTCGATGTCTTCTTCATTCTGTTTGTTTTTTAGTTGTTAGGAAGCCAATTCCGGCGGAGCGGCGTCCATGCAACTCCGTCCGGTGGCAAACGCGACTCTGGACCATGCCGTGGAATCCGTATATAGGCAGAACTGCCTATTTTTGATCACCCAAAGGGACAGAGAAACAGTTCAATGTAAAAGAGAAGTTGCGCAGCATCCATGGTTTGCTTATCCTGCGGTGTGCCAAAGAAGGTCAGGGAACTCATGAAGGAACTGCAAGCGGTTGGATTCCGGCAAATCCCCGGCGGGGGCAAGGGGTCCCACCGGAAGTTTGTCCATGAACGATTCGCCGGGGCGGTGACGCTGAGTGGTGCTGAAGGCGCTGACGCGAAAGTTTACCAAGAGAAACAGACCAAGAGAGCCATCGAGGAGGTTCAACCATGAAAATAGCAGATCAATATCACAAATGGGTGGAGTGGAGCGAGGAGGATCAAACCTATATCGGAAGGTGCCCGGATTTGATCACGGGAATCCATGGGGATGATCCGGTGCGGCTTTATGCCGAGTTGTGCGCGGTGGTGGAGGAGGTGCTCCAGCATTTCGAGTCCATTGCCAAACCCCTGCCCAGTCGCCGCACCCGGCCGATGATGGAAATGGCAGAAGCGTAAATGCTTGGAATTTAAGATCATTACTTTTCATCAGGCTATTTCCCGGTCCCTTTCTCTGAAGGGAACGGAGTCATATTTCAGTGACCTTCATCCCGGCAGTGCGGGCCAGTTTTGCCTGTCTTAGGTCGCAGGTAATGAAATCCCGGCAATGCAGTTCGGCAGCCATGGCGACGTGAAGAATGTCGTAAGACCGGGTTCCAAGCCGCAACGTTTGCTCCCGCGAAAGCCCCAACGCCGCCGCCACAACCTTATCCCATGACACATCGACCCGCACCAATGTGCCGCGCGCCAGGAACCGCTCCAATCGTCCTTCCCACGCTGAGAG
>CAIKHZ010000339.1 GCA_903827375.1 Akkermansiaceae bacterium | reverse complement strand
GGCAATTGAAAGGCATGGGCTATCAGAATGTTTTCAACCTCGGCTCCTATGGCCGTGCCAAAAGCATCGTCAGTGGCATGCGGGGCAACTGATTCAACGCCGAGTCGTTTCGAGGATTCGCCGCTTGCCGAAAATCGTTTGTAACTCAGCCTTCCGCTCGATTTTGGAAGCCATAAAAGGCGGGCGGCAAGCGTGGAACAAACTCGACAGGAAAGGGTCGGTGCCCCTTTCAGCCATGGAAGCTGAATCATTCTGCCCCCTGGCAAGCGGTGAATCCAGCAGCCGCACCCGATGATAGAAAGTGGCGGGAGGCGGCAAATGCTCCAAAGTGGGTGATATCGAGTGGGGCAGCGTTGCCTGTGGCACTGCCATGAATCTGCTGCGGATCGGGTTGTTAAGGACGCCTATTTTCTAAAGCACGCTCCACCCTCTGCCCCCTCTCTCAACTTTTCCCGGGTCAGGCTACGCGTCGGCGGGAGAATCCAAGCAAAGCGCCGCCTGCCAGCAGGGCTCCGAGCGCCAGTGACGGCTCGGGAACCACGAGCCTAACTAGGGTGTTGGCGACCTTGGCGGAACCACTGCTGCCAAAGTCCACCGCAAAGAAAACCTTGATATCTTCCCCGTCGGCTCCGGGATTGTCAAAGCTGATGATTAGGTAAGGGGAGCCCGGCGTTTCCATGGCAGTGGCGTGAAAAATGCCGTCCTTGTTGAGGCTCTTGTCGTTGGACACCAACAAGCTGCCGTCAGCGGCAGCACCGGCGATAAGGAAAAAGTCAAGAGAGCTGCCGGCTTTGAGGGTGCCTAGATCCAGGAAGTCACCGGGGCGCAGGGGTTGGCCGCTGGTGCGAAGGGCTTTGGCTGCGTCTTCGGAATTGCCAGCGATCGGAAATATCAAGGACGCGCCCCCGGTTTTGGAGTCGGCGATTTCAGTGGAGATTCCAAGGGTGTTTTGGTTAGCGGTTCCGTCGCCGAGGAAATACATCCGAGCGGTGCTGTCGGTATTGAGCACCAACTTGTTCGGATCAAACGGGGCGCTGGCCACATTTTGCGCCCAATCGGATTTGCCATCCGGCAGCTGCGTTAGCCCCTCCTTCAACATCCCGGGGAGGACGTTGTTTTGAAACGCCTTGGCAGCATCGTCCGATGCGGCTAGCTGAACCGGTGCTTCGATTTTCAGGTCGTAAGATGTGGCGGCGTTTTGGCCAAAATCTTCTTTTGAGCGTGAGCCGGCGTCTTCTGAGTTTGAGGCGTTGGCGTCCCCTGAGGGTGTCGAGCTGCCATCGTCGGCTAATGTGACGGTTGACAATGCAAGCCAAGTCGCTGCGATGATGCGGTAATGGGTCGTTGCCATGCGGGGAGCATCCCATGATGGCGTTGGGAGTCAAATGGGAATTGGCTATTGGCATAGGACCTTAGTCCTACGCGGCGAAGCACCTGGCCGACCCCTTTCGCAGTTGACCTGCCAGTCCGTGGGATGTGAGGAAATTTGGGCTGGCGGGAGGTTTTTGGTGAATTTTGGTTGCGTGGCGGGCGTCGGCAGCCAGCATGGCGGCGCTGGCTCAAGGTGCCAAGATTGTTTATGCGCCGGACGCACGCTCTGTGACGGAGGCACCGGATAGTTGCTCGGCATTGTTCAAACAACGATTGCGCTGGAGTTTTGGTACTTTCCAATGCCTATGGAAGCACCGCAGCCAACTCTTCAAGGGCTCCCTCGGCTGGGTGGCCATGCCCAATCTACTGTGCTTCCAAGTCATCTATCCACTGCTCTCGCCCATTGGCGACGTGGTATTTGTGTTGTCGCTGCTGCGGGGGGACTTCGGTGCGGTGGTCGTCGGCTATCTGATGTTCCTTGCGATGGATCTCGTCGGCTCGCTCATTGCATTCCGCCTGGATGGCAGAAGAGCTCGTACCTTGTGGATGGTTTTGATCCAGCGCTTTTTCTATCGGCAATTCATGTGTCTGGTTGCCTTCCGCTCGATTTTGGAAGCCATAAAAGGCGGGCGGCAAGCGTGGAACAAACTCGACAGGAAAGGGTCGGTGCCCCTTTCAGCCATGGAAGCTGAGTCATTCTGCCCCCTGGCAAGCGGTGAATCCAGCAGCAGCACCCGATGATAGAAAGTGGCTGGAGGCGGCAAATGCTCCAGAGTGGGTGATATCGAGGGGGGCAGCGTTGCCTGTGGCACTGCCATGAATCTGGTGCGGATCGGGTTGTTAAGGACGCCTATTTTCTAAAGCACGCTCCACCCTCTGCCCCCCCCTCAACTTTTCCCGGGTCAGGCTACGCGTCGGCGGGAGAATCCAAGCAAAACGCCGCCTGCCAGCAGGGCACCGAGCGCCAGAGACGGCTCGGGTGCTACGACGAGCATGCTGTTGGGGACCTGGACGGAATTACTGCTGCCGAAGTCCACCGCAAAGAAAACCTTGCTATCTTCCCCGTTGGCTCCTTTTCCGGCAAAGCTGACGATCAGGTAAGGGGAGCCCGGCGTTTCCATGGCAGTGGCGTGAAAAATGCCGTCCTTGTTGAGGCTCTTGTCGTTGGACACCACCAAGCTGCCGTCGGCGGCACCACCGGCGATAAGGAAGAAGTCAAGAGAGCTGCCGGCTTTGAGGGAGCCTAGATCGAGGAAGTCGCCGGGGCGCAGGGCTTGGCCGCTGGTGCGAAGGGCCTTGGCTGCGTCTTCGGAATTAGCAGCGATCGGAAATATCAAGGACGCGCCCCCGTTTTTGGAGTCATCATTTTCAGTGGAGATTCCGAGGGTGTTCTTGTTACCGGCTCCGTCGCCGAGGAAATACATCCGAGCGGTGCTGTCGGTATTGAGCACCAGCTTGGACGGATCAAACGGGGCGCTGGCCACATTTTGCGCCCAATCGGATTTGCCATCCGGCAGCTGCGTCAAGCCCTCTTTCAATATCCCGGGCAGGACGTTGTCTTGGAAGGTCTTGGCAGCATCGTCCGATGCAGCTAGGTGAACCGGTGCTTCGATTTTCAGGTCGTAACACGCGGCCGCGTTTTGGCCAAAATCTTCTTTTGAGCGTGAGCCGGCGTCTTCTGAGTTTGAGGGGTTGGCGTCCCCTGAGGGTGTCGAGCTGCCATCGTCGGCTAATGTGACGGTTGACAATGCAAGCCAGGTTGCTGCGATGATGCGGTAATGGGTCTTTGCCATGCACAAAGCTTGTCATGATGGCGTTGGGAGTCAAATGGGAATTGCCTATTGGATATAGGACCTTAAGCCTACGCGGCGAAGCACCCGCCGCCCACAGAAATTTGGGCTGGCGGGAGGTTTTTGGTGAATTTTGGTTGCGTGGCGGGCGTCGGCAGCCAGCATGGCGGCGCATGGCATACACATCGGAGCGGGCCTTTGAGTTGATAGCGGCAGCCGAGCAGCGCGGCCGACTGGCACACGCGTTTTTGATCAGCGGCGCGGTGGGCAGCGGCAAAGAGCGACTGGCCGCCCGCTTGATCCAATTAGTCAACAAGCCCGCTTCGGCGGGAGGCGGCTTCGATTTGTTCGGTGAACCGGTGGCGGTAAGGGTGCCAGCGCTCGATGAGTTGGAAAGTGGCTGGGTCCGAGTGCTGCGACCGCGAATGAAGAGCCGACGCATCGGCGTGGATGAAATCCGTGATTTGGAACACACCCTGCATTTGGCTGCACCCGGCGGGGCCTGCAAGGTGGGCGTGATCATCGAGGCAGACCGAATGAACGACCAGGCCGCCAACGCGTTTCTCAAGACCCTTGAAGAACCGCCGCAACGCACGTTGTTATTGTTGCTCAGCGCGAATCCCCAGCGCTTGTTGCCCACGATTTTGTCGCGTTGTGTGCGGATTTCTTTGTTAGGGGGCCGACCCCTGCTGGCCGAGGGGGGGGCCGAGTTGGTGGCGGCGTTGAATCAGGCAGCGACCCGTGGATTTGGGACGCCAGTGGCGGCCTTGCATCTTAAGACCGCCTTTGTGTCATTTCTAGTGCAGCGCCGAGAGGCGGCAGAAGCGGCGGCGGCGGCGGCGGAGAAAGAGGAGATTGCGGCCTATCGCGAGGCAACGGATGGCGCTTGGCTGAAGGAGCGCAAGGTGTTTCATGAGGCGGCCGCCCAAGCCGAGTATCTGGATGCCCGCAGCCGGCTGTTTGATGTGCTTATGGCCTGGATGGCTGATTTGCTCAGACTCAAAACCCGGGCCTCCGGGCTGGATTTTCCCGAGACAGCCCCCAGGTTGCTTGCCATCGCGGAGGTTGAAAGCGAGACGCGCTTGTTGCAACGCATGGAAGCGCTGGATGCCCTGCGGCGCACGCTCGACACCAATGCCTTCGAGCCACTGGCGATAGAGGTCGGTTTTCTCAAGGCGTTCGGTTAGGAGCTGGATGCAAGCCATTGAGAGGCATGCGCTTGAAACGACAGGCTGGATGCCTATCCCCCCGAAATTGTGGGGACTATCTCTGACTTTGCTTGGCCCGTCCCCCAGTGTTGGGATCGCGTTCTCTTTGCGGTTGACGACAGACCGCCGGGTACCGTAGCTTCCCGGCGGACGCAGGAGCCATCAAAAACGGGCTGCTGCGATTGCTATCCATGGCATGCATGGCGGGCGTGGAATGTGCCGACAATTGCCGAAATTGCGAAGGAATAAACGATTTAATTAGAATATCACCCATTGAAACAGAGCGAGATTTACTCATTTTTTTTGACCCGTTTGGCGGTATGCAGTTGGTCGTTGCGCCCGAGTGATCCGGGGGATTTAGCCAGTCGTTTGCAAGATCTTGGCATCCTGCGGGCGCAACTCGATCTGGACCCGTTGCGCGAACAGCCAGCTGTTTGGAGCGAGTTGCCGGTGGTGCTTGCCGATGCTGGCATTGAGGCGGTCTCCGGTATGTTTCGCACGGTCGGCGAGGACTACACGTCCCTGGACACCATCCGCCGCACTGGCGGCTTGGTGCCCGATGCCACCTGGCCAGCCAACTGGGCCAACCTTCAACTTACCGTCGAAAACGCCCGCCGTCTCGGCCTTTCCATCGTGATGACCCACGCCGGATTTCTCCCCCATGATCCGAGCGATGCGGCATTTGATAAATTGCTCCAGCGCATGCGCCAGGTGGCTCGTTTATTTGCAGACAACGGGCTGACGCTCTGCTGTGAGACGGGCCAAGAAAGCGCGGCGGCCCTTGTCGGGTTTCTTGATCACCTTGCAGAACCCAACGTTGCGGTGAATTTTGATCCTGCCAACATGCTCCTCTATAACAACGGTGATCCGATTGCCGCCTTGCGCTGCATCGGCCAGCGCGTCAAGTCGTGCCACCTCAAGGACGCCACCGTCACCCATGTACCCGGCAATTGGGGCGAGGAAGTGCCCATCGGCTCCGGCCAAGTCGATTGGTCCGCATTTTTTGCCACGATGGCCGAGCTCGACTATCGCGGGTATTTTTGTTTTGAGCGCGAGGCCGGAGCCGCACGCGGAGCCGACGTTGCCGCCGGTCGCGATTATCTCACAAACTTATTATTAACAAAATTATGACCCATATTGCTGTTGTCGGACTCGGTTTCATGGGTCTCACCCACCTCAAGGCCTATCGAAAAATCCCGAATGCCCGAGTCGTCGCGTTGTGCGATGCGCAGCGCTTGCCCGTGGACGGTGTGCTCGCCGCTGCCGGCGGCAATATTGGAGAAGATGACAGTTTGCATTTTGATATGAGTGAGGTGAAGGCGACTCATGATCTGGCGGAATTGTTATCGGACCCCTCGATTGACCTGATAGATATATGTGTGCCGACGCTGGCGCATCCGAAGCTTGCCATTGCGGCGCTGCAGGCAGGCAAGCACGTGTTGTGTGAAAAGCCGTTGGCGCGCACGGCGTTGGCGGCACGTGAGATAGCGGCGGCGGCGGCCAGCGCGAAGGGATTTTTCATGCCGGGGATGTGTATTCGGTTTTGGCCGGAATACGCATGGCTGAAGCAGGTGATAGCGGATCAGAGGTATGGGCGAGTGCTTGCGGCGCGGTTTCGGCGGGTGTCCGAGCCACCGGCTTGGGGGCGCGATCATTTCTTTGATGGCGCAAAATCCGGTGGTGCCATCCTCGATCTACACATTCACGATGCAGATTTTGTGCAGTATTGCTTTGGCCGTCCCACCGCTGTCTTTGCTCAGGGCTTTAGCCATTACAGCGGGGCCATCGATCATGTGGTGGCGCAGTATCAAGTGACCGGCGGGGCAGCAGTGTCCGCCGAAGGCGGTTGGGTGATGGGCGATGGGCACGGCTTCGAAATGGCGTTCACCATTATATTTGAGAATGCGACGGTGGACTTCAATTGCAACCGAGGAGCCGATGGATTGCGCTTATTTGAAAAGGGGCAAGTGGCGCGCACTATTGCCGTGCCACCCGGCGACGGCTATCTTGCGGAACTCAGTTATATGATTGAGTGTATTGAAACCCATCAAGCCCCCACCATCGTCACCGCCAGCGACGCTGCCAGCGCCGTGGAAATTTGTGAGGCCGAGGCCGAGTCCATCCGCAGCGGTAAACTCGTTAGTCTTTAATGGGTCGCGGCAGGCTCAATGCTTGGTGTCCCGCCCGATCCACACACTCATGGCCCCCTTCTCGCGATTGGCCCAGGCGTAGTAGGGAATAGCCGTGATGCTGAAGGGGTGGGAACTCTCATCCATCGCCTGACCAGTCAGAACCGTGATGCCGCCTAGCAGCCCTGGCCGGGCCTCGGCATGCAACTCAGCAGCCGCCGGCAAAGTCACGCGGTTGATAGCCACCGCGGGTTGATCGGCCGCCTCGACGCAATACACCAGCGGACCGCGCATCAGCGCGACTTTGCCTTGGTCGGCCGTGAGTTTTTCGTGGGCTACGACGCGTTGGGCCGGCATTGGCATATCCAAAGTCAGCACATCACCGTCCTGCCAAGTGCGTTGGAGATGGACATAGCCGTCGGCAGCCGGAGTTGCGCTAACGGGCTGGTCATTGAGCTTGAGGGTTACGGGTGAGAGCCCGGGATTGGTGAATTGGTAGAGGTTGCCAGGGACCGGGTGGCCGAGAGCCCAGCCCGGGATGCGCAGGCACAGTTCGAAGGCACTTGGCTGCCCAGTGGAAATAGTTAGATTAACCCGTCCATCCCACGGATACTCGGTCTGCTGGGTGAGCTTCAGCGGTTTGCCATCCTCCAACTTGAACTTGGCCTCACCAGCAGCATACAGGTTGACGTAGATCTGGTTTTTTGCCTGGCCATAGACGAAGCCGCCAATCTGCGGGATCATGCGAGCCATATTCGTCGGGCAGCAGGATAGCCCGATCCACGGGTGGCGACTGGCACCCTGCTCACTGGTCAGCGGGTTTTGATAGAAAAACTTGTCTCCGGCGATCGAAATACCTGCCAACATCCCGTTGTAGAGCGTCAGCTCCATCAGGTCGGCGTACTGGCTCTGGCCCTTGAGCAGGGCCATCCTGTATTCCCAGAAAATGTGAGTGATGGCGGCGCATGATTCGCAATAGGCTGATTCGTTAGGCAGAAGGTAGGCATCGCCGAAGCCTTCATCATCGTATTGGCCGGTTCCCAGTGAGCCAGTTAGATACATCTTGTGATTGACCACATCACTCCACAAGTCATCCAGAGCTGACTCATAGCCGGGGGCGGCCTCCATGAACCGGAGCATATCCGTCATGGCGGAATACAAGTAACCGGCACGCACAGCATGGCCGACGGCCTCGTGTTGGTCGATGACCGGTTTGTGATCCTGCATGCGGCCGTTTCGGGTGCGCAACTGGGCGTGCCAAAACTCGCGCTGTTGGTCTGCTGTGAGCTTGCCTGCGGCCCGGACTGGCGGGGCGACGGATTTGGGGTCGAACAACTTGTGCTCGCTGCCATGGACGTAGCCGCGCTCATCGAGGAAGAATTTTGCGAGGTTGAGGAAGCGGCGATCGCCGGTGGCGCGAAACAGTCTGACGAGGGCGAGTTCGACCTCCTCGTGGCCATCGACGTCGTAGCGTTTGTTAGGGCCAAAAATCCCGTCGATATGATTGGCGAATCGGGTCGCGGCGTTGAGGACGTCGGGATGGCCGCTGAGTTGGTTTTCGGCGACGGCCATTTCAAAGAAGTGGCCGGCATTGTACATTTGGTGGCAGAGGCGGAGGTCGTCCCAGCGTTTGTTTTGGTCCTTGACGATGTAGTAGGCGATGAGGAAGCCGTCGGGTTGTTGGGCGGCGAGGATGCGCCCGATGATTGCTGCGGTGCGTTGGCGCAGATTGGAGTCGTCAAAGTGTTGCAGCGAGATGAGCACGCCCTCCAGGGCCTTGTGCAAGTCTGAGTCGAACGCCGGATGGCCTTGCAGAGGCCCGTCGAATTTGCCGGCGGCTTTATCGAAGTTTGTGACGTGGCCGTCTTTTTCCAGGCAGTCGAGGGCGTGAGGCAGCGTCACCTCCTGATGGGATTTGAGACGCGGGCCCCAGAAGCCGCCGTGCAATTCCACTTGGCTGTGGTTGACTTCATTCAAGCCGCGCAAGGGGAGTTCGGCGGCGAGGGCAGACGGGATGGCGAGTGCGGCGAGGAGTCCGGCGGCGGATGTCCAAGGATAGAGGTGGCGTGTGGTCATTGCGTGAAATGGGAAGTTCCCTCAGACAGGGAGGATGGGAGAAAACGTGGATGAAGAGGCGTTCCTTTCAGCGGACAGGCTCAGGGCTCAGTGATCAGAGCCGGGTGACAGATCAGATCTCCCGAACCCATCTTTGGCGGCGTCCTTGGCGGCCAAACAATGGATACGCACCGTGTGATGGCGCTCGTGCAAATGCCGCCACATGAGCGGGGCCATCGGCTTGGAGAAGCCGCGTGCCTTGAGCCAGGCTTCCAAGGCGCTGAGGTCGTTTTCATCGCCTAACAACTCCGCGAGATGCAGACAGTCTGAGTTGGCAGTTTGTCCCAACAATATTTGGGCACCGAGCCAGGCCTTCAACCCCTTGCGTGCCTCGTGAAAGGCGGGTTCGTCACTGCGCCGCATGCCGAGCTTGCACAAGCGTTTGGCCAGGCGGCGCTTGAGTCGGCGCAGCCCCTGTGGCAATGCCTCCAGCAAGGATTCCTCGCTCCGCGGCACCAAGGCGGCACGCACAGTCGCAATGTGCGCCACGGCCCAGGCGACGGCCTCCTGAGGCGGTTTGCGTCCGGCCGAATGGGCGAGTTTTTCGAGCATCGCGGTAACGGCGCTGATGGTATCCGCCTCTGCCTGAGGTGCATCCTCCCAGCCGAGGCGTTGCCAGGTTTTGAGGCGTGAAACTGCGTCGCGCTGACCGGCCAGCATGCGTCCCACGGCGGTGACTGCGCCCAAGGTGGCCCGTGGCATTCCGACCAAGGCCAAGCCGCCCCGAAGTGCCTTGCCGACTTTGCGAGTTTCGTGGACGCCCTCGGCCACACGGCGCTTCGAGTCTAGCAAGCCGAGGAGACATGCGTCCATTGAATTGCAGAGGCCTAGCAGGTGGCCGCGCATGCTCGATTCCGTCACGGCTTGCACTTCATGCATTGGGGTGTTTCTTGGAGACAGCGGGCAAAACTCTGTTCATTGAAACCGGGAAATTGTGCGCTTGGCTGCGGATTCAGGGTTTTTCGAGCGGATTGATCGGGCTGCGGGCCTCGTCAAAGGTAACGGTAGGGCGGAAATCCGGCAGGGTTGCGTACTGCAGGTTGCGGCGGCCCCAGTAGCTGCCGTAGTACTGGCAATTGGTATCCACCCAAGTGGAAACCCGCGACAATTCCGCCGCGCTAAGCCGCACTTTTTGGTGACTCTCGGAGAGTTTGATGACGCGCTCGGCCTGCTTGGGATCGGCGAGTTTCACGGCACCAGGGGGGGCCAGCATGGCGACGAGCACGCTGGCATGAGATCCTAACGTCTTTGCCGCAAGGTATTCGACGTTGCCGGTTTTGGGATGGTTTTCGCCGATGACCGGGCCGAGCACGTGGTGTTTGTCAGGCAAGAGGCTTTCATATGAGACATTGAATTGGGCGGTTTGAGCTCCAGTTAGATTGAGATTTCCCTTGGGTTCTTCGGTGCCATGGCACTTGATGCAGTGGCTGTCCCAGACTGGTTGGACGTCTGCGGCGTAGTCGAGGGGGCGGTGGCCGTCTTTTTCGCCTGGCTGGGGGCCTGGCAGTGACGGTGGGCGTTGCATGGCGAGGCGCGATTTCAGCAGTGTGGCGGCGGCGGCGTTTTGCGGCAACTCGTGGCAACCGACACAACTGCGGATCTCCCCGGGCATATAATCGACGAAGGTGCGCTCGGTCTGGAGTGCCAGATGATTTTTGTCCAATGCCTGGAGGATGATATTTGCGCAGGCTGGCACGATAAAGGCGGCCGAGCCGTCTGCTTCCACCGGCACGATCCCATGCATGATCTTGAGGCCCAGGTGGGTGTCTTTGGTGATGCAGGCATGCTGCTGGTCATAACAGTCGCCGTTCCAGTGGCGGCGCGCTGCCCATGGCCGCGGCACCTGTTCGATAATGCGCAGGTAAGCCACCTCGCCCTTCGCGACATTTTCCAATCCATGATAGACGTCGTTGATCATGCATAGCGCTTGGTTTTTTGCTGCCAGTGGTTGGTTCACGCCCATGGTGGTCACCGGCGGCGTTGGGCGGGGCTTGACTGGATAGGGCAGCCAGCACGAGATCGCCTCATCCCGATAGATCTGGGACACCTTGCCGTGGTTGTCTAGCAGGTATAGGCCATAACCGTTGGCCGTGTTCCAAGCAGGGCCTTCGGGTTTGTGGGCCACTAGAAACAGGCTTTCGGATAGAGGATAGGGATCCTTGAACAAGGGGCCGTGGCCATTGCCGTCGTTCTTCCATGAACCGTCGGGCTTGCGAAATGCGAAACCGCCTTCGCCCTTGATATCCACATCCGGAGTCATATATGTCATTGGGTCGCGGCTGCGGATATCGCGGCTCATGTCGAGGCGAATGACGGTGCCGACGCCGTTTTGCGGGTAGTGGGGGGCGCCGAGGACGACATAATGATTGGGGCTATCCGGGATTGGGCGGCCGTAGATCATCGTGGGTGGCAGGGCGATATCATTGCCATAGACCTCGGCTGAGCCGGAGCCGTCCGGGCGCATCGCCCAAAGGCCTTTGACGCTCACCGCGCCCTTATCGACGTACTCCCAGCGGGTGTAGAGGATTCGGCCGTCGGCTAGGATGACAGGAGCAGCCTCGCTGACTGAGCTATTGCTGAGTTTGCGGAGGTTTTTGCCGTTGGCATCGATTCGATAGAGCACGGTGGTGGTGAAATCATCCGGGCTGTCGCACAAGATTCCGTATTGGCAGCGGGTGGAGATGAAGGCGATGCCGCCATCGGGGAGGTAGCACGGTTGCATGTCGTCGGTGCCGTGGTGGTAATGGCCACCGACGCGGTACTTGCGCACCAACTCGGCTTCGTCATCCTGCGGGAATGTGAGTTGGTGCAGGCCACTGCCGTCGAGGTTCACCTCATAGATGCGATAGCCGTCTTGAGGTCCTTTTTTCCAAGAGAAGACGACGCGTTTGGCGTCGAAGGACAGATCGAAGCGTTCGAAGACGCCGTTTTTGAGATCGGTGACGACTTCTTTAACTGAATTATCTTTGAGGTTGAGGAGGCAAAGGTTGCCGCCGGGTTGCCAGGAACTGTTGATGAACTCGGTGTAATAGTGATTGGAGTTATAGGTATGGCGCTTGACGAAGAGTACTTGCTCGAATTGGCCCGTTGGCAGCACAGGGTCGTGCGGGATGGCTGGTTCCGCTGCGGCAAGGATCGTGGGCAACAGGCAGCAGACCATGAGAGAGCGGGTGACTGGCAGAAGGGGGTTCATAGGAGTCGATTGGTTACGTCACAAAGAAGGCGCATGTTGCAAATGAGGGAGCAAAGATTTGCGAGGTGGCGGCTTGGCGGGGGAGACGCGTCGAGCAGGCACAGCAAGTCAATGGACGCGCCGGAGGGGTTCCGCTATGGCTCCTTGAGTTGGCGCGTCGGTGCGGCGGGGTGGTATTGTGAAAAAAGCGAGTCGGGAGGCTTTACGCGGAGAGGAAAGCCGCTAGTCTGGGGGTTGAAGTGAACACGGCGGCGGACAAACTTGACACATTGCAGGCGGTGGAGCTCGCCGAGGGGGTTGTCATCCGGTTGCGGGTGGCTGGCCCGATCCTGCGTGCCGGGGCCTACGCGTTGGATATGCTGATTCGCGTCGGGGTGTTGCTAGTCGCCTCGCTGTGCCTCGGCTGGTTAGGAATCGCCGTCGGCGAGCGCTTGGTCGGTGGTGTGCTGATGCTGGCGTGGTTCTTGATGGAGTGGTTCTATCCGGTGATTTTCGAGGCTGGCAAACGCGGTGCCACGCCCGGCAAGCGAATTCTGGGCCTGCGGGTGGTGCAGGCGAGCGGCTCGCCCATCAGCCTCGGGCAGGCGGTGCTGAGGAATTTTTTGAGATGGATCGATGGCATGCCATTTTTCACTTATGGTTTTGGGATGGCGAGTTGTTTATCGACGCGGCATTTTCAGCGGCTGGGGGATTTGGCGGCGGGCACGGTGGTGATTTATGAGCGAGCACCGGTGATGCCGATTTTGCCTGTTGCGCCGGCAATGGCCGCGCTGCCCTTGCCGGTGGGGCTGAGTGCCGATGAAACGCGTGCGTTGGTTAGTTTTCGTGAGCGAGCCGACCTGTGGCCGGCTGCGAGGCGCGAGGAAATTGCGGATCAGGCGGGATTGCTGAGTGGAGCGAGCGGGGCGGCAGGGGTGAGTCGATTGCTGGCGATGGCGGATTGGGTGCGGGAGAAACGGCCCGTGGCGGGTGGGGGAGGGCATGCAAGGCATGTCCGCAAGAAGGAGGACGGCCGATGACTGTTGGGGATTTTGAGGACAAGAACAAGCAGCGATGGGCCGAGTACGAGCGCTTGCTGGAAGGCATGGAAAAGGGCCGGCCTGGGCCACTGGCGGGACAACTGCCGCGGCGTTTCCGTGAGTTATGTGTGGATTTGTCATTGGTGGAAAGCCGGATGTATGGCGAACGGCTGACGGGCCAGCTCAACGCGTGGGTGATCCGCGGTTACGAGTTGCTGTATGAGAGGCGGCGGGCCGGTTGGGAGAAGTTGGCCGAGTTTGTGGTGGTGGGATTTCCCCGAACACTGCGGCGGGAGTGGCGACTCTTTGGCTTGTGCAACGCCGTGTTCTGGTTGCCATTTTTTGCGGTGATGCTCTCGGCAAACCACGACGTCCAGTGGGTACAAGCGATTTTGGGGGCCGACGGGATGGCGTCGATGGATCAGATGTACGGTGGCAGGGAGGACCAAATTGCCCATCTGCGGGACCAGTATGGATCTAACTTCATGATGTTCTGCCACTACATCCGCAACAACGTGGGCATTGACTTCCGGACGTTTGCCGGCGGCATGGCAGCAGGGCTGGGCACCTTGTTTTTCCTGATGTTCAACGGCATCTACATGGGGGCGGCGGCCGGATATGTGAACCATGCGGGCAATCCTGAAGCGTTCTGGTCGTTTGTGAGCGGGCATTCGCCGTATGAGTTGCTAGGCATGGTGGTGGCGGGGATGGCCGGAATGCGGCTAGGGCTCGCCCTGTTGCGTCCGGGGCGCTTGCCGCGGGTGCGGGCCTTGGCGGAGGCGGCCAAGCAGGCGCTGCCGCTTATTTTTGGGGCTGCGTTGTTGACGACGCTGGCTGCGGTGGTGGAGGGGTTTTGGTCGGCGCGCTTGCTGCCTTCGGGATTGAAATATGGGGTGGGCATCGCCGGTTGGATCTTGCTGTTGGCGTATTTTGGCTTGGCGGGAAGGAGGGGCGGCGATGCGGCTTGATGCGGTCACCGCGGAGCTGCGCCCCCGCAGTGATTGGGAGGCGGTGGATTTGGGCTTGGCTCTGGTGCGGCGCGATTTTTGGCGCTGCTTGGTCATGTGGTGGCTGGCTCTGGGCCTGCCGGCATTGTTAGCTGGATGGTGGTGGTGGGACTCTCCGGGGTATTTTCTGCTCATGTTTTGGTGGTGCAAGCCGGCGGGTTCGCGGATGGTCTTGCTGCAACTCAGTCGGCGACTCTTCGGCGAACAGCCACCCTGGAGGGTCATCTGGCGGGAATTGCCGCGCGTCTGGTGGCGGCGGTTTTTCTTTCGCTTCATCGTGGCTCGCTGGTCGCCGGGACTTCCGGTGGCCCTTGCAGTGGAGGACCTCGAGGGCCTGCGTGGCAAGGACTACGCCCGGCGTGTGCGTCAGGTGGCCCGGCGCGGCAACGGCGCGGTGGTCTGGACGTATCTGACCGCCGAGTTCTCTGCCGGATGGTTCGGGCTGGCACTCTTCGGGGTGATCTCCATGTTGGTGCCAGAGGGCCAGGATGCTCTGTGGACGCAGGCACTCGAGGAATGGGGGGCTTCAGGCCCGTTTGATGTGCCGCTGTTGTTGATGCGCAGCATCGCCGCGTGCATGATCGTGGCCATGTCCCTGGCAGATGTTTTTCTAACAGGTGCAGGATTTGGCCTGTACGTCAACACCCGGACGTGGATTGAGGGCTGGGATGTGGAATTGGCCTTCCGGCGGCTGAGTGAGCGACTGGCTAAGGTGTTAGGAGTGTTGGCGCTAACGGCTTGGTGCTGGCTGCCTGCTGCAAGTGAGGCGGTGGAGCCTAACGGGGCGCTTGATAGGGCCGGTATAGTGCATCTTGGAGGGGAAAGAGGTATCCTGCCGGTGAGGGAAGAAAGCGCGTCGCGCTGGTCGGCTCTTGAGACGACGGGCAGGATGCCCGTCATCCATGACAGGCAGGACGCCTATCTTCCGGCAAAAATGACCGATTTGGATGGGCCGACGCCGCACTCGATCATTGAGCAGGTGAAGGCGCAGAAGGAATTCGTGGTGCACAAGGTGAGGCTGAGGCTGCCGAAATCTGAGGGATTACACAGGAGCCGGACGGGTGGCTGGTTTGGACAGTTGCTCGGGAATATGTTAGAGTGGTTCGCCTACGGTCTGGCCGTTGCCTTCATTGTGTGGCTATGTTGGAAGTACCGATACTTGCTAGCCTTGGGCGGATGGCGCGACAATGTGCGGCCGCAGCCGATTGCAGCGCGGGTGGTCATGGGGATGGATGTGACGCCACAATCGCTGCCAGCGGATATTCCCGGCGCAGTCTGGCACCTATGGCAGGCCGGGCAGCGCAAGGAGGCACTCAGCCTGCTCTATCGCGGAGCCATTTCCCGCCTCATCGAGCATGGCCAGGTCGAGATTCAGCAAGCGGACACCGAAGGCGATTGTCTGCGGCGGGTGCAGCAGGTCGGCACACCCGCCCATCCCGGGTACTTTAGCGGGCTGACCCGGGTGTGGATTGCGCAGGCCTATGCCGGCCAAATACCCGCCGATGCGGTGGTTGAGAGTTTGTGCCGCGAGTGGCCATTTGTGGAAAGGCGGGGCGCATGACGGGGGAGGGGACTGGAAGAATGGCGGCGGGCAGGATGCTCGCCCCGCGGTGGACCGGAAATGTTGCCCGGATCCGAATTTTCCCAAACCCTGTTCTAACCGGGCAGCAGTGGATTTGGCGGCTGCTGCTGGCTGTTTGGTTAGTCACGGTTTGCGGCTGCAATTATGAATATGTGGAGCGCGAGATCGGCTACAAGGGCCGGGCACGGGTCAACCCGTGGCTGGCTGCCGAGAATTTTGCTAGAAGATATGATTTTGCTGTCAAGTCGTTGTCGGCATGGCGTGCGCCGGAGCAAACGGATGCAATGTGGTTAGTTCCGGCGGCGGTTTTGAGCAATGAGAGTTTTGTGCGGAGGGTTGAGGAATGGGCCAAGGGCGGCGGGCATCTGGTGGTGGTGGTGGAACATGCCGCAGCGGAAACCAGTGATTGGCGGGTGTTTGAGCTCGAGCTGCCACTGGCTGCCGCATTGACGGCCATGTTGCAGCGCTTGGGTATTGATTTGAAACCGCGTGGCGCGGACACCGGCAGCGAGGCCGACGGTCCGGCATCTCTTCATTTTGGTGGGAAAGAATTTGGGGTGGCAGCCAAGGTGGGCGCCACAGTGGCAGTTCGGAGGGGTGAGCCGGGCGTGTTTGCCAGTGTGCTGGCAGGTGCCGGACGCGTATCTGTGCTCGTCGACGCCCGCCCACTGCGCAACCGCTGGATCGGCGAACACCAACATGCCGAGTTTTTACTGGCGCTGATCGAATCTACCAAACGGGGCGGATATGTCGTTTTTGTTAGGAATTGTGAGCTTTCATTGTGGGGCATGGTGCGGCAGCAATTGTGGCCGATTTTGTGCGCTATGGCGCTGCTGCTTGTGTTGTGGTTGTGGAAAAATCTAAGCCGTTTCGGGCCGTTGGAAGCGGCGGCGGCTCCCACCACGGTACGCGGCTACGACCACCATCTTGAGGCGTTGGGGAATTTTCATTGGCGTCTGGACCGCGGCGCAGGGCTGCTGGCACCGCTGCGCGAGCAAATCCTCGATCGAGCTCAGCGCCTTGGCGCACGCGCCGGACCGGTTGACGATGGCTTGTTGCCATGGCTGGCAATGCGCTCCGGCTTGCCAGAGGCGCGGATCGCGCAAGCATTGGCTCCAGCCGCCCCAAGCGACAGCCTCGGGCTGACTCGCAGCGTTGCTGATTTGCAAGCCCTGTTAAAAATTCTAACCTAACATCCGAATATCCGTATGACCTCAGACCCTAACGCAGCAAGTGATTCGCCAAGCGCGCCTGACGCCAACCTGTTGTGGCGAGCGCCCGCCGAGACGCCACCGCCCGCAGCCGCCGCCGAACTGCAGCTGAGCAGTCTCATCACACAAATGCGCCACGAGATCCGCCAGGTGATCCTTGGCCAGGACACCGTCATCGAGCAGGTGCTTGCGGCGTTTTTGGCGGGTGGTCATGTTTTGTTGGAGGGTAAGCCGGGGCTGGGCAAGACCTATCTGGTGACGACGTTGGCGCGGACGTTTGGCGGGGTCTCTGCGCGCATCCAGTTCACGCCGGACCTGATGCCCTCGGATGTGACGGGTTTCCGGATGTTCGACATGAAAAGCCAGACGTTCCAACTGCGGCGCGGCCCGGTATTCACGCACCTTTTGTTAGCTGATGAGATCAACAGGGCTCCAGCCAAAACCCAGTCGGCGTTGCTGGAAGTGATGCAGGAGCGGCAGGTGACTATTGACGGCGAAACGCTTCACCTGGAGCCGCCATTCATGACCCTGGCGACGCAAAATCCCATCGAGCATGAGGGAACCTATCCACTGCCTGAGGCTCAGTTAGACCGCTTCATCATGAAAGTGCTCATCGATTATCCTGATCACGAGGCGGAATGTGAGATCGTGGCTAGGGCCGCAGCCGAATGTCCCGGAGGTGAAGTCAGCAGCATTCGCTGCGTTTGCGGCCCGGCCGCCATCGTCGCCGGCCAACTCGCCACTGCCGCCGTTCAGGTGGTTCCCGAAGTGCTCGCTTATGCCGTGGCCCTCACCCAGGCAACTCGCGACGCCCGAGCCATCGCGCTGGGGGCTGGTACACGCGGAGCCATCAGTTTGGTGCGCATCGGCAAGGCATTCGCCGCGTTGGACGGACGCGATTTCGTCATTCCCGACGACATCAAGCGCGCGGCGCTGCCGGTGTTGCGTCACCGGGTGCAGCTCACGCCGGAAGTGGCCATCAGCGGCCAGGACGTCGATGATGTGCTCCTCGCCATCATCGAATCCGTGCCCGCACCGAGGCAATAACACTCCCCTTAACCGGATTCCCATGACCCCAACAAACCGACTTCTGGCCGTGGCATTTGCCTGGACTCTCGTCGGCATTCTGGCGGCGCTGTGGCCGCAGTGGGTGATGCCGTGGATCGTGTTAGGCGCTGTGGCGGGCGGAGTGGGGCTTATCGACGCAGTGCTGGCGCTGGGTTGCCAGCGCATGGAAATAGAGCGGCGCCTGCCGGGACGCTTCGCCCAGGGCGAGATCGGCGAGGTGCGGTTGATTTTGAAAAATGGCGGTGGCCAAGCGGCGGTGGTGGATGTGTTTGATGGAATTCCTCAAGGTGTCGAGGCCCCCACCTTGCCATGGAGCGGGGTGGTTCCGGCGGGGCGCGAGTTGCGCGTGTTTCTACCGCTGCGCTTGTGGCAGCGCGGCGAGCAGGTCTTCGGCCAACTCCAGTTGCGCCGCCGCTCACCTTGCGGCTTGTGGTTGCGCCTCACCCGCCATCTGGGCGAGGAAACCGTCCGCGTCTATCCTAACTATGAACCCGTGGTCCGCTACGCCCTGCTGGCCATGCAGCATCGGGACAGTCCGCTTGGCATTGTGCGGCGAGCCCGCGCCGGTACCAGCCGGGATTTTCATCAACTGCGGGATTACCGCGATGGAGACCCTCTGGCGCAAATCGATTGGAAGGCGACCTCGCGCCGCCAATTGCTGATCAGCCGTGAATTCCAGGAACAGCGCAACCAGTCATTGGTGTTTTTGCTAGATACGGGCCGCAGGATGCGGGCCATTGACGGCGAAATGGCCCAGTTTGACCACGCGCTGAACGCGATTTTGCTAGTTTCGCATGTGGCTCTCAAGCAAGGCGATCAGGTATCGGTCAAGTCGTTTGGTGGGACGGAGCGATGGTTGCCGCCGGTCAAGGGGGCTCACGCCATGCCGGTGTTGTTGAATCATCTCTATGACTATCAAACCACCGCCGCCCCCAGTGATTTCGCCGGTGCAGTGGAACAATTGATGGCCCGCCAGCGCCGCCGCTCGCTCGTCGTCGTCCTAACCAATCTGCGCGGCGAGGACGGCAAGGAACTGGTGCCCGCGCTGCAGGTGCTCCAATCCAAACATTTGGTTCTGCTAGCCAGTTTGCGAGAGAGCACGGTTGGTGAGGCGTTGACGCGGCCGGTGGATTCGTTTGGAGGTGCGTTGAAGTTTTTGGCGGCCGAGCGCTATGCTGGAGAACGCCGGGAAATCCTCGCCGGCCTAGGCACGCGGGGTATTCTTACCCTTGATACCACCGCCCAAGAGTTGGCCGTGGCCCTCGCTAACCGCTATCTCGATATCAAGGCTGCCGGCCGCCTCTAATCCCGCCAGCCGCAGTTTTTTGAAGGCCCAAGCACAGAAAACCCCGGCTTGTGGCCAGGGTCTTCATAGGTTTCCTTGATTTTTTGTTAGGGTTATTTATAGCAGGGGGATTAGCCCAAGCTGGCTTTGAGGACGGATGAGGGTTTGAAGCCAACCGACTTGGAGGCGCTGATTTTCATGGATTCGCCGGTCTTTGGGTTGCGACCCATGCGAGCGGCGCGTTTCTTCACTTCGAAAGTGCCGAAACCAATGATTTGGACCTTCTTGTCTTTCTTGATGCCCTTGGCGATTGAATCGAGAACGGCTTCGACGGCTTCGTCTGCGGCACGTTTTGTGATCTCTTTACCGAGGGCTTTCTGGACGGCTTCAATAAGTTCTGCTTTGTTCATGGCAGCGGCGTTTATCGGAATCGGGGGGGGGACTGACAAGGAAAAAACTTTGGAAAACAAATAATTTTTTCTTAGGGCGAGCTTAACTTGAGGGCCGTCGCCTACCTGACCCCCGCATTTTTGCTGTCTGTGGGAGGCGCAATCCCTTGCAGAACAAGGGGATTGCGTGTTGTTAGGTCGGGTTGGGTCGTCTGTTTTTAGGTGAGCGGGAATCGATTTGGGGCGGGCCGCGCCTGAGTGATCAACTGATGCGCAGAGCATGTGAAAATTTGCGGAAAAAAACGCTTGCGGAGTTCTAGGGGTGGCACCTATCTTCCGCGCGACCTATTCATGCGCTTCATTTTTCCCACCATCGCCGTGTTTTTCCTAACGCCTTTAGCCGCGCTGGCCGGAGGTGAGGCCGAAGCAGGCTTGCCGCTGGAGGCAGCGCCATTGTGGAGCGGGCTGCCGATCACCAACTCGATGGTGATGGTGTGGCTGGCGGTGGGGATCATCACCTTGTTTTGCCGGGCGGCTACCAAACAAATGGCGCTGGTGCCGGCCGGTTTCCAAAACTTTGCCGAGTGGGTGGTGGAAAGCCTGTACGATTTCCTGTCGAGTATTTTGGGTTCATACATGGTCAAGAAGACGTTCTGGTTCTTCGGAAGTATTTTTCTCTTTATTTTGGTTAGCAATTTATTGGGGCTCATCCCTGGTGTGGGCACCATTGGCCGGTACAACGAGCACGGTCACATCATCGGGTTTCTGCGAGGTGGCAACGCCGACTTGAACATGACCTTGGCGATGGCGCTTATATTTGCCGTGTTGTGGTTTTACTGGGCGCTGAGAGAGAACGGGTTGAAAGGTTTCTTATTGCACATCTTTGCGCCCAAGGGGGATTTTCAGGGCCTGATGCTGATGTTCATGGTGCCGATTTTCTTGGCGGTTGGCGTGTTGGAGATTATTTCCATTGCGATTCGGCCGGTGGCACTCACATTCCGCTTGTTCGGCAACATATATGGCGGCGAGCAGACGATGGAAAAGCTCATGGAATTGGTGCCCAAGTCCCTGGCATTTCTGCCGGCGCTGCCGTTCTACTTCATGGAATTGCTGGTCGGCTTCGTGCAAGCGCTGGTTTTCATGTTGCTCACCGCGGTGTTTCTGCGTCTCATCTGCGAACACGCTGGCGACGAACATCACTGACAATTTTGGTGCTTTGACCATGACTGGATCGTGGGAGGCACCTGAAACCAACACACCAAACCACCACCACACATCATTATGTCCATCATTCCCATGCTCGCTGAAATCACCGGCAACGTCCACATCGCCATGGCTGCACTCGGTGCCGGTCTCGGCATCGGCATCCTCGGCTCCAAAGCCGCTGAAGCCACCGGCCGCAACCCCGGCGCATCCACCCCGATTTTGGTTAACGCGATTATTTTCGCGGCTCTCGCCGAAGGGGTGTTCATTCTTTCCGCCTTCGCCGTCAAGTAAGCGGCAGTGGTTTTTTCGCCGTGTGGGGGCGGGCCTGAGCGCCCGTCCTCCGCACGTTTCCCGTTTTCTCCCCAGCTCAGTTTCCACACCTGCCAGCAATGACCTCCCTCCTCGCTCTAGTCACTGAATCCTCTCAAAATCCGGTTGCCGAACTCTGCGGCAAATTCGGCGTCAATTGGCCGTTCTTCATTGCCAGCTGCCTCAACTTCGTGCTGGTCATCTGGGTGCTCAAAAAATTTGCGTTCGGCCCGATCCAACAAATGTTGGAGCAGCGCCGCGAGCGCATCGCCGAGGGCGAGAACAAGCTCAAGCTCATCGAAAAACAACTCGCCGAGTCCGAGCAGACGACCACAGCGGCCATCGCCAAAGCCAGCGAAGAAGCGGTGCGCATGATCAACGAGGCCAAGCTCGGTGCCGCCGCTTTCTCCGAGCAAAAAGCTCAGGAGGCCATTGCGCAGGCCCAACAGATATTGGTGAAGGCGGAAGCCGCCGCCAAGGCCGACCGCGAGAGGCTCAGCGTCGAACTCAAGCGTGAATTCGGGCGGCTGGTTGCTGCCACCACCGCGCAGGCAACGGGCAAGATCCTAACTGATGACGACCAGCGCCGCATCAACGAAACCGCCCTTGCCAAGGTCGAAGCCTGATCGATCGTTAGCAACATTCCGCCACCATGAAAATCTCCAAAACCGCCGCTGCTAGCGCCCGCCGATTGTTTGGCTTATGTCAGACGGGTGAGCGCTTGGATGAGGCTAAGTTGCGCACCGTGGCGGCCCGTCTTGGAGAGGCCAAGCCGCGCGATTATCCCGCCATCCTCTCCGCGTTGCAACGGCTGACGCGCCTTGCCTACGAGCGGCGCAAGGTGACTGTGGAGAGCGCCGTGGAGTTGGATGAGGCCAGCCAACAGCGGGTTCTTGCCGGTCTGACGAAACAATACGGGCCCGATCTGGTGGCCCAATATCAAATCAATCCCTCCCTGCTCGGCGGCCTGCGCATCCGGGTGGGCAACGATGTGTTCGATGGCTCGGTCAAGGGCCGACTCGATCGCTTCGCCAATTCCCTCTGATTTTCTCAAAGCCTATATTTTTTCTGATTCAACCTCCTCTAGCGGAACACCGAACCCCGACCCATTAGCTAACTTCTCTTATGAGCAGCATCCTCCAGGAACTCGAACAACAAATCGCCGGCATCACCACGTCGGTCGAAAAATCCAACGTCGGCACGGTCCGCCAAGTCGGCGACGGTGTCGCCAAAGTCGAAGGACTCTCCGACGTGATGCTCAATGAGATGATCGAGTTTGGCGGCGGCGTCACCGGCATGGCGCTCAACCTCGAAGAAAGCGAAGTCGGCGTCGTGTTGCTAGGCAACTATGCAGCCGTCAAGGCCGGAGCCGAGTGCCGCACCACTGGCAAATTGCTTTCGGTGCCGGTCGGCGAAGCGATGCTGGGCCGGGTGGTCAACGCCTTGGGCGAGCCGATTGATGGCAAGGGCGAGATTGCAGCGGCAGCGTACTATCCGATGGAGAAGATTGCCCCGGGCATTATCAAGCGCAAGTCGGTGTCGGTGCCGGTGCAGACGGGCATTATGTCCATTGACGCGATGATCCCCATTGGCCGCGGCCAGCGCGAGTTGATCATTGGCGACCGTTCGACCGGCAAGACGACCATTGCGGTGGACACCATCATTTCACAGGCCCAGCAAAACAAGGCTGCCGAGCAGGGGAAGTTGCAAAACCACAAGCCGCTCTACTGCATCTATGTGGCGATCGGCCAGAAACTCTCTAACGTCGCACGCACCCAGAAAATTTTGGAGGATGCCGGTGCGATGGAATACACCACCATTGTTTCGGCGTCCGCATCGGATGCCGCAGCCATGCAGTACATCGCTCCTTATGCCGGTTGCGCGATCGCCGAGTACCTGATGGACAAGGGGCAGGACTGCCTCATCGTGTTCGACGACCTCTCCAAGCACGCCGTGGCCTACCGCCAGGTGTCACTAATTTTGCGCCGCCCGTCGGGCCGCGAAGCCTATCCGGGCGATGTGTTCTATCTGCACTCCCGCTTGCTAGAGCGCTCCGCCCGGCTCTCCGCTGCTGCAGGCGGCGGCTCGCTCACCGCGCTGCCCATCATTGAGACCCAGGCCGGCGACGTGTCAGCCTACATTCCGACCAACGTCATCTCCATCACCGACGGCCAGATTTTCCTCGAAACCGACTTGTTCTATCAGGGGATCCGGCCCGCCATTTCGGTTGGTCTGTCGGTGTCGCGTGTCGGTTCCGCGGCTCAGACGAAAACCATCAAATCGGTGGCTGGCACGACCAAGTTAGACCTGGCGCAGTACCGCGAGTTGCAGGCGTTCGCGCAATTTGGCAGTGACTTGGATGCATCGACGAAGAAGAAGCTTGAGCGTGGAGCACGCATCGTTGAGTTATTCAAACAGAACCAGTACAGCCCGCTGGCGATGGAGATGGAATGTATCCATCTGTTTGCCATGCAAAACGGCTACTTCGATGACGTCAAAGTCTCCGATGTGCGCCGCTTCCAGGCCGGACTCGGTGATTTTTTCAACACTCGCAAGAGCGACTTGCTAGACAAGATTCGCAACGAAAAGCCCGACCTCAAGAAGGACGCAGCGATGGTTGAGGCCGTGAAGCAGGGCGTCGAAGACTTCAAGCGCTCGTGGAAGTGAGCTTGATTGTTGGATCCTGCGTTCCTCGAAAAACCGATAACTGATAACTCTCAAACACCCCAATGGCCAACCTCCGCGACATCCGCCGACGCATCAAGTCGGTAAAAAACACCGCGCAAATTACTCGCGCGATGCAACTTGTCGCCGCCGCCAAGATGAAAAAGGCGCAGGACCAGGCGCTGGGTGGCCGGGCCTACTCGCGGCATCTGTTGCAGGTGCTCTATGACATCCGCAAGAACTTTGCCCATGAAACCCATCCGTTTCTCGAGCATCGCACTGGCAATCGCGAGTTGGTGTTGGTCATTTCCACGGACAAGGGGTTATGCGGCGCGATCAACACGAATCTGGCCCGCAAGATCGCGACGCTCACGTCTCCAGATGCGGATTTCGTCACTGTGGGCCGCAAGCTGCGGGCCGTATGCGAAAAACTCGGCAAGAAGGTCATCGCTGACTTCACCGTTAAAGATCCGGTGCCGTTCAACCAAACCCGACCCATCGCCAGTTTCCTCGGCAAACAATTTCTCGATCGCAACTACGACAAGGTGACCATCGCCTTCACCAACTTCTATAACACCCTGCGCCAGGAACCCAAGGTCGTCACGCTGTTGCCCCTCCAAGGCCACCGTCCCGATGAGGAGCAGGCATTCGAAATGATTGGCGGTGGATTCTCGGTCGCCGCCCACCAAAATGATCCTGACCGCGACTTCGAGTTCGAGCCTAACGCCGGAGACGTGCTCGGTGCCATCCTCCCGCTTTACCTTAACTACGAGGTGTTCCAAGGCCACCTCGAGGCCCGCGCCTCCGAGCACTCGGCCCGCATGGTGGCTATGAAATCCGCCACCGATAACGCCAACAAGTTCATCAAGGAACTCACCCTCGAATACAATAAACTGCGCCAAGGTGCAATCACCTCCGAATTGCTCGAAATCACCACCGCCATGAAAGCGGTCGAGTGAGCCATCCTCACTTAATTTTCCATAGTGCAAGTCCACACTGCTTCATGAAGACCGTCACCGAAAAAGAAGTTTGCACCGATCTCGCCCGCTTGGCGGACGAGATTTGTCTGACTCATGACCCGGTGGTTATCGCCTGTGCCGATGGGCGCTCGCTGGTTCTTCTTGCACTCGAAGACTATCAATCCAGAAACGATACCGAGTACTTGCTCAGCAATCCCGTCAACGCCGCCCGGTTGATGAAATCTCTGGCGGATTTCCAGACGAAACGGGGATATCAGGAACACGAATTGATCGAAGAATTAAACTGACCTTCTCCGAGCGTGCCTAGGAAGACTACTTATATTGGCAAAAGACCGACCGCAAGACACTTGAAAAACTCAATCAACTACTCAAGGAAATATCCCGCCATCCTTTCACTGGGGAAGGTAAATCCGAGCCTATGAAACACCAGTTCACCGGTTGCTGGTCCCGGAGAATCGGCCCCAAACACCGCCTCGTCTATCGAGCTGAAGAGGGCATGGTCTATGTCATGCAATGCCGCTTTCACTACGAACATTGACAATTTTTAGCAATCACCACCCACAGCGCCCATCACCCAACTTGCCTTTTCATGAACACCGGAACCATCGTCCAGATTATCGGAGCCGTCATTGACGCGGACTTCTCGAAAGCTAGCAGCCTGCCCACCATTTACAATGCGTTGGAGGTCCAGTACATCCTCAACGGTGTGGACACCAAGCTGGTGCTCGAAGTACAACAACACCTCGGCGACGGCTGGGTGCGTGCCGTGGCCATGTCCACCACCGACGGCCTCAAGCGCGGCATGGTTCTAACCGACACGGGCAAGCCCATCGCGGTGCCGGTTGGCAAGCAGGTGCTGGGTCGCATTTTCAACGTCACCGGGGATTTAGTCGATGAGAACGGCCCGATTGCCGATGACACGAAACGCTCGCCGATTCATCGGCCCGCGCCGGCCCTCGTCGAACAATCCGCCAATACCGAGGTGCTGGTCACCGGCATCAAGGTGATCGACCTGATCTGCCCGCTTCTCAAGGGCGGCAAGGGTGGCATGTTTGGTGGTGCTGGTGTCGGCAAAACGGTGGTCATCATGGAGCTCATCAATAATATTGCCAAGGCTCACGGCGGTTTCTCGGTTTTTGCTGGTGTCGGCGAGCGCACCCGTGAGGGCAACGACCTCTACTGGGAAATGATCGAGTCCGGCGTTATCGCCACCGAGCGCGATGACAAGGGCCATCCAAAACTTGACGAGCGTGGTAACCCGGTTCTAGCCGAAGGCTCCAAAGTGGCCTTGTGCTACGGCCAGATGAATGAGCCGCCAGGTGCCCGTCTGCGCGTCGCCCTCTCCGCCCTAACCATGGCTGAGCATTTCCGCGATGAAGATAACCAGGACGTGCTGCTCTTTGTCGATAACATCTTCCGTTTCTCACAGGCCGGCTCGGAAGTGTCGGCATTGCTAGGCCGGACGCCCTCCGCCGTGGGCTATCAGCCGACGCTCTCAGAAGAAATGGCCGGCCTGCAGGAACGCATCACTTCTACCAATAAAGGCTCAATCACCTCGATTCAGGCGGTGTATGTGCCCGCTGACGACTTGACCGACCCAGCGCCCGCCAACACCTTTGCTCACTTGGATGCCACGGTGGTGTTGGAGCGTGCGCTGGCTGAGCAGGCGTTGTTCCCGGCGGTGGATCCGCTGGCGTCCACATCCAAGGCGCTATCTCCGGCCGTCATCGGCGAGGAGCACTACCGGGTTGCCCGCGGCGTCCAGCAAGTGTTGCAGCGCTACAAGGACCTGCAAGATATCATCGCCATTCTCGGCATGGACGAGCTGTCCGATGACGACAAAATGAGCGTGTTCCGCGCCCGTAAAATCCAGCGCTTCCTCACCCAACCGTTCCATGTGGCGGAAGTCTTCACCAACGTCCCCGGTGTGTTGGTATCGATCGAGGATACAGTTAGAGGATTCGCCGAGATTCTCGACGGCAAGCTCGATGACGTGCCCGAGGGTAACTTCTACATGAAGGGTGGCATCGACTCGGTGGCCCGCAATTGAGGAGCTGGATTCCAGGTTTTAACATATATATTTTAAATTCCGCCGTTCATGTCCCTGCACCTTGATATTGTCACGCCGGAGAAAATGGTTTTCTCGGATTCCGTGGAAAACGTCTATCTGCCCGGTGCGGATGGCGAATTGGGCGTCCTGCCCCAGCATGCCGGGTTAGTCACCGGGCTGAAAGCCGGTGAATTGCGCTACCTTCACGATGGCAAGGTGGTCACTCTTGCGGTCGGCTCCGGCTTCGCGGAAATCACCCAGACCAGCGTCATCGTTCTCACCGACATGGCGCTGGGCGAAGGCGAAATTGACATCGCCCAAGCCGAGGCCGCCATCCAGCGTGCTCAGGAACAACTCCACGGCGTGGACCACAGCATCGATGCCGAGGAAGTCGCCTTCCTCCAAGGCATCATCGCCAGATCCACCGTTGCCATCAACTTCAAGCGCAGGAGTCAGGCGTAAATAACGCCCGTGGCGTTTATT
>CAIKHZ010000338.1 GCA_903827375.1 Akkermansiaceae bacterium | reverse complement strand
TGATTGCTTACCGCGCCGAGACTGCGCTCGTCGCTTTGTTGCGTCCCCATTTGGCCAAGGAGGATGAGGCGCGGGCCATGATCCGCGAACTCTTCGTATCCTCCGCTGACCTTGTGCCCGACGAGACGGCAAACACCCTCAATCTCAGGTGTCTCAGAATTCTCTACATTTTATCTGGCACCTTGTAACGTGTCACCTTGTAACGGGAGGCATAGTAGGCGGCGACCTACTGCGGAAACACGAGCTTCTCTGTTTTTGATGAGCTGCGGCCGAAGCCGTCGCCCAAGTCCTTGCTCGAGACATAGAGCATCAGGCTGATGAGCATCAACGCAAACGCCGTCTGCACCACTTCAAGCACTCGCGCCTTAACCGGGCGGCGGGCAATCTTTTCCAAGATGGCGAGGGTGATGTGGCCACCATCCAGCACCGGCAACGGCAACATGTTGAGCACGGCCAGATTCACGTTGAAGAGCACCATGAAGGCCAGCAAGCGGCGCCAGGCATGTTCGGTTTGAAGAATGGCATACTGGTGCTTGGCAATACCGATGGGGCCGCTCAAGTGGTCGATGCCGATGCTCGAATCGCGTGACACCAGGCGGCTGATGGTCGTCCACATCATCGTCAGGCTGTCGGCCACCTGCTGCAGCGGCCCGGGATTGATAATCGCTTCATCGATAAAATTCACATCATCGAAGCTCACACCGATCATCGGTCCCTGGCCTGCCGGGGACAGCGGCACCAACGGAGTGATGCTCATGGTTAGATCGGCATGATTGCGTACGACGGCTAACTCGACGGGCTTGGTTTCGGCCTTTTTGATGTGATCGTAGGCAGCGCTGGCATTGATGATTTTCTCCCCGTCGATGGAGATGAGCGTGTCACCGCGTTTGAGCCCGGCGCGGCTGGCCGGGCTGTCCTTGCTGACGCTCGAGACGTCAATCCGGATCCCCTGGGGCATGATGCCGACGCGGCGCAATCCGCTGCGTTGGAACCAGTGGCTTTTTGCCGGGATGTCAAATGTGGAGACGAGCTTGAGCGGGGCGGGTTCGCCGGGCCGTTCGACGGTGAATTCAATCTCGCTGCCCTGGCTCAAAATGATGCTTTCGGAAATACTCTCGAGGGTACCGGCATATCCCCGCACCGTCTTGCCGTTGACCGCGATGATTTTGTCCCCGACCCGTAACCCGGCCTTTTGTGCCGGACTATTCGTCATGACCGTCCCGATCACTTGGGTCGGCACGAAATCATTCGGCTTGCCCACCTTCCACACCACCACCGCGCTGAGCAATGCCAGCATCAACGAAAACAAGGGCCCCGCAAACGCCACGATGATCTTGTCCAGCGGCGAGACCGGTGGCAACGCAGCTGCTTCCGTACCACCGCCTTCAATCGCCTCCATCGGTGCCATTTGCGGCAGCGCGACAAACCCACCCGCCGGGATCCATCCCAGCCCGTATTGCACGCCGTTGATGGTTTTGCTCCAGATCGGCCTGCCAAACCAGATTTGGAAGCGGTCGATTTGCAGGCCGCGCCATTTGCCCGCCAGAAAATGCCCCAGTTCGTGGGTGAAAATGATCACGTTGAAAATCATCACGACGACGAAAATCAACAACGCAACGTGCAAAACTGTGTAAAGGGTGGACATGGGCAACGGGGGAAGGCCAGAACTTAGCGTCACCGGTCGTTCCGGCAAGCTCTTAAACTTCAAATCCACATGGTTCTCAAGCCTAACAGGCCCGGAGCCATATTTCTCGATGTCCCGCCTCATTTTTTATCGGCGGCGGCGATGCTTTGACTTGGTAGTTTGTTTCCGGTGTTGGGGCGGACCGGCCTTCGCCGCCGCCTTAGGCTTGGGCTTGTCGTGTTTTTTAACAACCGCCGACGGGCGGCGGGCTGGTATGACCCGCAGCGCGGTGGTTGGTTTGCCTGCCAAGGTAAAATCCACAAAGCGACGTGTGGTGTCGATGGCGATGACCCGCAGCGGCACGCGCATACCGGACTGGACGATGCGGCCATCGAAGGACGCCCAGGCCATGCGGTGGGCCTCGAAGCGCCAGCGGCCGTCGGGCAGGTCCTCGCGTTTGACGACGCCGCGGACGCCGAGAGCGGGGATTTCGACCATGAGGCCCATTGGGCGGGCTTCGGTGATGAGGCCGTCGAAGAGTGGGGGATTGGAGGAGCTGACGACGGATTGGAGGTATTCGAACAGTTTGAGTTGTTTGGTTTCGCCCTCGGCTTCGGCGGACACGCGTTCGGTGTCGGAGATATGGCGGGAGATGTCGCGCATTTCGGCGAACGACGGTGTGCGGTCGGCTGGTTTGGGCGGATTGTCCAACAACGGTTGCAAGGCGCGGTGGACGATGAGGTCGGCGTAGCGGCGGATCGGGCTGGTGAAATGGCAGTAATCGCCCTTGGCCAGGCCGTAGTGGCCGAGCGATTCGGCGGAATAGGCGGCGCGCTTGAGGCTTTTGAGCAAACCGAGTTTGATGACGTGCTCCTCCGGGCTGCCCTTCGAATCGTCGAGGAGTTTTTGGATATGCGCCCGGTTGGTCAGATCGCCCGGGTTGTAGCCATAGAGTTTGGCGGTGGCGGTGTAATCTAACAATCGCGACGGATCGGGATCCTCGTGGATGCGGTGGATGGCGGGCTTTTGGCGCTCGCGCAAGACCCGCGCCACGGCATCGTTAGCGGCCAACATGCATTCCTCCACCAACTGGTGACTGGCGGTGTGCACGACCGGATCGACGGCGATGGCGCGGCCCTGGTCATTGATGCGGACGCGGATTTCGGGCATTTCCAGATCCAATGCGCCATGCTTGAAGCGGCGTTGGCGCAGGACGCTGGCCAGTTGCCAGCCCTCACGGACCATCCCGGCCAAGGCTGGATCGGAGTTGGCGGGTGCGGGTTTGCCATCGAGAATTGCCTGGGCTTGTTCGTAGGAGAGTTTGGCGCGGCTGTGGATGACTGCGTCGATGAAACGGGCCTTTTTGACTTCCCCGTCCGGCGCAATGTCCAGTAAAGCACACTTGGTCAGACGGTCCACGTCCGGCTTGAGCGAACAGATGCCATTGCTCAATTCGGTGGGCAGCATCGGCAGCACTCGGTCCACCAGATAGGTGGAATTGCCGCGCTCGGCCGCCTCGCGATCCAGCACGCCACCGGGTTTCACATAATGGGAGACGTCGGCAATGTGGACGGCCAGGGACCAACCGCGGGCGGTTTTTTCCAACCAGATGGCATCATCGTGGTCCTTTGCGTCGGCCGGATCGATGGTAATGACCAGTTGTTTTCGCCAATCCTTGCGGCGTGCAATCTCGGCCGGATCAGGGGTCTCCGGGGTGGCTCGGGCAGCAGCAAGCACCTCATCGGAAAATGACGTGCGCAGCCCAAATCGATGAATCACCGCGATCATGTCCAGTCCCGCATCACCGGGCCAGCCGAGCACTTCGATGATCCGGCCGCGCGGGGCCACCGTCCGCTCGATCCATTGCACCAGATCGACAACGACGAGTTGGCCATTCTGGGCGGTGGTCTCACCGATAACGTCGATATCGCCGTCAAGCGCCTTGTCATCGCAGGAAACCGATGCATGGCGCCCTTGTTGATGGAAAATACCGACCAGCTTGCCGGAGCGCCGTGAGAGAACTTTTTCGACTTTGCCGCTCGGTTCGTCGGGATCCGCTTCATCGCGGAAGCGGTTGCGCGAATCGGCCCGCGGTTTCGGGTTGCGCAGGGAAACGAGGACTCGGTCGCCGTCCAGTGCGGTGGCGGTTTCTCGGCGGGGGATTTGGATGCGGGAAAGTGCGGCGAGGTCCAGACCGGTGGCGAGGTTCGGGTCGGCGCTGAGGTCGGGGAAAAAGAACGCGTGGCCTTTGGGATGGAATTTGAGGGTGCCGACCAAGTGCTTTCCGGAGCGGCCGCAAACGTCGTAGCGGGCCTTCTTGCCTTCCGTCACCAATCCTTCACCCACCGCAGCCTCCAGCACCGCGCGCAGTTCAGCACGGTGCTCGAAGGGTACCCCAAGGTTGCGGGCCAACTCGGATTTGGTCATCGGCTGGTAGCCGCCAGCACGCATAAAATTGAGCAGTTTATCTCGCAGATTGTTACCGGGCATGGCCCAAGCTTGCGACAATCCCGGCCGCCTAGCAACGCCAATCCCGGAAAATCATCGGTTACTAAAGTTGCGATTTGATTCTTTGCGTTGCCAATGCCAGACAACTCGTTTAGTGTCGCTTCACGCCAGCCCTAATCCATCAACCCTTATGAATGCCCCAGTCTCCCGCCGCCGTAGCGGCTTCACCCTCATCGAGTTGCTCGTCGTCATCGCCATCATCGTGGTGCTCGCTGCCGCTGGCTTTTCCGCCGGCATCATCGCCATGAACCGTGCCAAAACCATCGCCTCGGTCGCCACCGCCAAGGCACTCGAAAATGCGGTTAACAATTTCTACACCGAATATGGCAGCCTGCCCGATGTGCCCTACAAAGTGCAAACCGATAGTGGCGAGGGCGTGCGGCTGCTCAATGTTTTGCTGGGGCTTGAGGAGAATTCCAATAAAATGCAGAATACCCGGATGCTCAAGTTGCTTCAGGCCGTGGAAACCAAGACCAAATCCAAAGGCTTGCTCTATAGCTCCAGCGGCCGCGCCGTCGGCCTCTATGACGCCTGGGGCAGCCCCTTCACGGTGGAAACCGATGTCAATTATGAGGAACGCCTGCGGGTGTCTCTCGGAGATAAGACCGAGCTGCTCAACGGCCGCCGTGTCGCTGTCTATTCCCCTGGTGTCGACAAAAAATACGGCACCACGGACGATGTGAAGTCTTGGTGACATGCCCCTTGTTCTTGCATCCGGGTCCCCACGCCGCCGCGACCTGCTGACACGGGCCGGGCTGGCGTTTCAAGTGGTGGTGTCCCCTGCCGAGGAAATCCACGACCCGGCACTTCCGCCGGATCACTTGTGTGAGGAAAATGCCAGGCTGAAGGCTGCGGCTGTGGCCATCAGCCACCCTCACGCCACCGTTATTGGCGCAGACACGTTGGTATTTATCGATTCCGATGCGCTCGGCAAACCCGCCGACCTAGACGAGGCTCGGGCGATGCTGCGGCGCTTGTCCGGGCGTGCCCACACCGTCTGTACCGGCGTCTGCGTGATCCGGCCGGGCGGATCCGTCCACACGTTTCATGAACTCTCCGAGGTGGTCTTCCGGGTGCTCGATGAGGCCGCCATCGACGCTTATTTCCAATTGGTCGATCCCCTTGACAAGGCCGGTGCCTACGGCATCCAAGTCCACGGCGAACGAATTGTGGAAGAAATCCGCGGCAACTTTGACAATGTGATGGGCCTGCCGGTGACCCGATTGTTGGAGGTGCTCGGTACCGCGGCCGGCGTCTGAGCCTGATGCACCGGACAAGGAACGGCGACGCACGAGGGGCATATCTGCAAACTGTCCCATGTTAGAACCGGCTGTCGGGAAAATATTTCTTGTCGGTTTTTTCTGTTTTGCTATTGCATGCCGAAAGCTGTGCTGTGAGACGGCAACAGGCTTCCCGCACGCAGTCAACCCACCACTCACCAGACCAGCAGTCCTTAGCCAAAATCCAAAAGCTATCATGAAACCCCACATTCCAATCCACCGTTTCCTTGTGTTGTCGGCGTTCGCGCTGCTCTCCCTCGCTCCGCCCACTGCCAGGGCCGCCAGCGGCACCTGGACCCAAGCCGCCTCGGGTGGCAACTGGAGCGACACCGCCAACTGGAGCGGCGGCATCGTAGCCGACGCTTCCGGTTCCACCGCAGCTTTCAATACGCTGGACCTCACCGCTAACAATTCCGTGCATCTCGATGGTTCGCACACCCTCACTGGTTTGACCTTTGGGGATACCGATGCCTCCACCGCCTTCAGTTGGATTTTGGACGACAACACGAGCAGCGGCGGCAACATTCTGACGCTCGCGGGCACCACGCCCACCATCACCGTCAGTGCCATGGGCACCGGCAGCAGCGCCACCATCAGCGCGGTCATCGGCGGCAGCACGGCATGGAGCTAGGCCGGTGCCGGCACGCTGGTCCTCTCCGGCGCGAACACCACCAGCGGAGCGGCGACCCTCACCGGCGGTACGCTGGCACTCTCTGGTGGCGACAACCGCTTGCTGAGCACCAGCACCTTCACCTTCAACGGCAACAACACCATCCTGGATCTTGGCAGCAACAGTCAGACACTCGCGAAACTCACCGTTTCCTCGCTCGCCCAGACGGATACCATTCAAGGGGGCGGGTCGCTTATCCTCAGTGGTGCTAACGACTTCAGATTGGGGCCCACCAGCACGGCGCTTACCCAAGCCCTCAACCTGGCAGCGGTGACCAACTTCACCTATAACGCTTCATCCAACTTTTTTGACGTTGGCCCGCAATCCGGCTCAACGACAGGCACCTATACCACCACCCTGACGCTGGCTGCAAACAACTCGATTACCGCCGGACAATTCGGCGTGGGGGATGTCTCTCCCAATTCCGGTGGTTCCAACAATCCATCGACGGTCAATTTGGGGCAGACGAATGCGATCAATGCCTCGACGATCAACGTCGGCGTTGGCGGACGGAACGGCGGCAACCTGCTATTCACTTCAGGGCTAACTAGCCCGTCGTTGACGATTCGCGCCACCAATGGCACTGGCCGGGCCAACTGGACCGTGGGGACAAACGGTGCCAACCGAGCCGACAGCCAGCTCAAGATCCACACGGTTGACCTCGTCACCGGGGTTGCTGGAACCAGTCTGCTCGACGCGCAGGTGGGCACTTTGACGCTTGGCTATGGCACCCGGACAAACAATGCTCAGGCAGGCGTCACCGGCATCTTCACCATGGGCGGCGGCACCTTGGATGCCACAACCATCATCCTCGGCCAGGACACGGCAGGTGGTTCGAGTGATACTTGCACCGGCACCCTGAGCTTGAACGGCGGCACCGTCAAGGTCACCACTCTAACGATCGGCAACAGACTTGGAGGCAACACCGTTGTCGGCAACTTCAATTTGAACAGCGGCACGTTGCGTGCCACGACGATAAAACCCGGATCGGGGTCGGCGACGCGGAATCTGAGCTGGAGCACAGGCAGCATCCAGAATTATGACGCCAGCACCGATCTAACCATTAACAGTGGTGTGACCTTGAGCCTGATCGCAGGCAGCGACCATACGTTTAACATCGACGCCAGCCGCAACGCGAGCGTCGGATCAGTGGTTTCCAACTCTGGCAACCTCGTCAAATCCGGTGATGGCACGCTGGTCCTCACTGCGGTCAATACTTATATCGGCACCACGACGGTGAGCGGAGGCGCGTTATTAGTCAATAGCCCTGGTTCGACCCACGCCAGCAGCGCCGTGACAGTACAAAGCGGCGGAACGCTTGGCGGCACCGGTACGATCAATGGCACCGTGACGGTCAACGCAGGCGGCACTCTGCAGCCGACCCCTACCGGCACTGCGGGTACGCTCAGCTTGTCGAATGCAACGGCACCGTCTTTCGCCTCGTCCAGCATCTTGAAAGTTCGCGTGCCGACGACCTCCACGGCGGACAAGGTTTCCCTGAGCCATGCCACCCCGGTATTTTCCTGCAGCAATGTGGACCTTGTCATTGATACCACCGGTTTGGGCGGCGCAGCCGTCACCGGGGAGCTGATCGTGCAGACGGCCAATGCGTCAGGCATCAGCGGCACCTTCCACAGCGTCACCGCCAACGACGGATATACTCCGACGGTCCACTACAACGCCAATTCGATCACCGTGGATCTAACCGTCACCTCCGCCCAGACAAGCACGTTTGCCCTGACCGATTTCTCAGGCACCCAAACCGCAGGCACAGCCGGCACAATCACGGTCACAGCCCAAAATTTCTATGGGGTCACGGCCACCGGCTATATTGGCACCATCCATTTCACCAGCACGGATGGCGCAGCTGTCTTGCCGACGAACTACACGTTCCAGCCGTCGGATAACGGCGTGCATACCTTCACCAATGGCGTCACCCTCAATACGCAAGGCACTCAATCCATCAGCGTCGCCGATTCTGGCACGGGCTCGATCAGTGGTACCCAGTCGGGAATCATCGTGGCGGCCGGTGCCTCTGCGGCCACCCTGACGGTTGCGGGCTTGCCAACTTCGCAGGTGGCAGGCACGCCGGGCAGCGTGACCGTCACGGCCAAGACCGCCAGTGGCAGCACGGCCACCAACTATACCGGCACGGTGCGGTTCACGAGTTCCGATGGTGCGGCGGCCCTGCCTACAAGTTATACTTTCCAACCATCGGACAACGGCACCCATACCTTTGCCAGCGCCGTGACACTGAAGACCGTGGGTACCCAATCCTTCACGGCTACCGATACGGTGACTTCCTACATTACCGGCACCCAATCCGGTGTCTCCGTGACTCCGGCCACCGCAGCCACCCTGACGCTGACCGGTTTCCCCAGCTTGGAATGGACGGGCGTGGCTGCCAGCGAGACGGTCACGGTCAGGGATGCCTACGGCAACCTTGCCACCAATTACACCGGCACCATCCAATTCACCAGCACCGACGGAGCGGCGGTGTTGCCCGCTGACTATACATTTTCGGGTGGCGACGGCGGTTTGCATACCTTCACCAAGGGCGTGACGTTCAACATCGATGGCTCCCAATCCATCACCGCCACCGATGCCGCAGCATCCATTGGCGGGACCCAGTCCGGCATCACCATCGCCAGCGCCGCGACTTTTACCTGGAACTCGTTGTTGTCCGGTGCGTGGAGCAACGCGGCCAAGTGGACCAATGAAGCTGGCGTTGCGATGCCGCCGGCCACCACCGGCCTGGCGAAATACACGCTGAACTTCAACCTGGCAGGCACTTATACAGCCACCCAGGACCTCGCCGATGGCTTCATTCTCAACCGGCTCAATTTCGGAGGCTCGGCGGTGACGCTTGGCGGTTACGGTCTGGCCCTTGCCAGCAACGGTGCCACGCCGCCGCAGATCAACCAGAGCGCCGCAGTAACTTCCACCGTCGGGAACAATATCGTCCTGAACGCCGATACCACCGTGGACGCGATCGGTGGCGTCACCCTCAACGGCGTGATTTCCGGTGCCGGCGGTCTTACCAAGACCGGCGTGGGCACCTTGACCATGGGCAATACGGCTAACAATTACAACGGCCCCACTGTCATCAGCGGAGGCAGGTTCTCTTCCAACATTTCTGGGAACGGTGGCTTCGGCACCGGCGGTTCCATCACCATCGCCAGTAACGCCATACTCGATTTGAACGGCCCCAGCACCATCGTGACTAACAGCGGTATTTTCAACGGAACGACGATCAACGCCGGCAACGGGTTCGGCGAAGCCTGGAGCGGCACCGTCACCTTGAGCGGAGATACGACCGTCAACGTCGGCTACGGCATGGCTTTCACCAACATCGTCAGCGGCACCGGCGGTTTGATCAAGACCGGTGGCGGCACCATGTCTCTCAACAACGCTAACACCTTCAGCGGCACCATGGCCGTGAATGTCGGCACTCTGAAACTGGGTGCCTCGGGATCCATCAACGATGCCACCAATCTGACACTCGCGGCCAACACGACCTTTGACGTTTCCTCCATCAGCTCGTATATCTTGAGTAGCAACACCAGTTTGAGCGCCAGCGGCGCAGCGAATGCGGCCACCATCAAAGGCGCTGTTGGCGGCGCCGTGAGTCTGGGCGCACAACCGCTCAACCTGTCTTTCACCCCGACTAGCTTTACCGGCGATGTCGCACGTCCCGCGCTGAAGGTTTCACAGGGTGCGTTGATTCTGGACAACAACCCGCTCACCGTCAAAAACGCGGCAGCGACCGCCTTGGGCACCGGCGTCTATCGGCTGATTCAGGTGGGTGACGGCAGCACCGGCACCATCACAGAAAATGTCACGCCCTCCTACCCGGTCACCGTCACTGGAACCGGGCTGGCGACGGGAACGGCGGCTACCATTTCCGTTAGTTCCGGCAATGTGATCCTGACGGTGGTAAACACGGACCCGTATCTGGCCTGGGCCACCGCTCACGAACTGACGGTCGCCAACAGCGCGGCTGACGCCGATCCGGACAACGATGGTCTGGTCAACGCGCTGGAGTTTGTGCTTGGCGGCGAACCGAATCCCGCACGCCCGAATGCCGATTCCGTCGGCTTGCTGCCCAAGTCCACACGCAATCTGGCTGGTGACCTGCTATTCACCTTCCCGCGTGCCAAAGCTTCGGAAGGAGCAGCCACCGTCACCTTCCAATGGTCCACGGACTTGTCGTTCCCGAGCGCCAATGACGTGCCGGTGTTAGCGAATAGTTCGTCGGCCGATGCCAATGGCGTGACGGTGGACGTCACGCCAGGCAGCCTTGGGACCGACTCGGATACCGTCGTCATCACGGTGCCGGTGGCCAACGCACGGGCCGGCAGGGTGTTCGGCCGCCTCCTTGTCACGGTGCCTTGAACACAGGCCCGATGCTGCCACCGGGCACAAACTCCGCCGGAAACAGCACCGTTTCCCGGTCAGGACAGCCTTTGGCCACGGCGGCGAGCCAGCGGACGACACGCCGGACTAGCGGCGTGTCGTCCCAGTGCAGGTGTAATCCCTCAAGCAGAACTCCCGCGCGGAATTCAAGAGCGTGCCTACCACAAGCTCAGAACTCAGTGTTCGACCTCAAAAGCACGCCGAGGTCGAGCAAGCTCAAATGTTACCATGCGAGCAGCAACCGCCGGGTGGGCGGATAGAGTTGGAGAGTAAGT
>CAIKHZ010000337.1 GCA_903827375.1 Akkermansiaceae bacterium | reverse complement strand
TGATAATCAACGGATTACAGCGACTTACTCAGGAGGACTGACCCCATCGGCCGATGGGGTCAGTCCTCGCATGGTAACATTTGTTAGAGACGTTATACTTCTGCCCGCAGCCGACAGTTAGGGAATCCGACTTGTTCGCTCCGTTGTCGAAAGCGAGGTCGAACACTGAGTTCTGACGTTTATTGGGTTCGTTTCGACCCGATGGAGGGGTCTGAAATTGGCAAAACCCGCCCATGCGTCATTGTCAGTGATGACTCCCGCAACCGCCATCTTGACACGTTGGTGGTCTGTCCGCTGACGACGATGGTTCGGCCGCTCTGGCGAACGCGCTTGCAGGTCACCATCGCGAGACAGCCTGCGGATAGCAAACCCCGGCATTTTGTGGATTGGAGCAACCTGGTTTCGGGGTGGTTGGCCACTTCACCCCATTGACGCACGGGCTAATCCTCCTCGATGTGCAAACGGGCCGGCGGGGGCAGTGTGATTTTCTCATCGCTATCGCCGACGTCGAGGCTGTCCAACACATTGGTGCGGCGCCGCATCAGCCCCGCATCCCTGGAGACGGCCGCAGAACTGGGCACCTCGGCGTGATAGGGATCGTCACCTAACACAAAGGGTTCCTTCGGCGCGACCGGCACCACGTCGAGGGCGGGCAGGTTGGCGAGAGCGGTGAGGCCGTCACTGGAGCTGCCCGAGTGCATGGAGCAATAGGCGGGTGATTCTGTGCCGCGTCGGAAGACTTCGTTGACGGTGGTGGAGCGGGATCGCAGCTTGCCGCTGGCTTTGTCTTCGGCCATTTCCTGGCAAAATTGGGTGGCCCGCTGGCCCGAAACACTGCACACCGGCACCTCAACCAAATTGTCAGGGGCCTCAATTTCTCCGCCGCCAAATGCCGGAGCCGCCGCGTTCATCGCCGCCTGCCAAACGGGCAAGGCCAAATCGCGGCTGAAAGCCCCGGGATTGATCGGGCCGGCCCCAGCTTGCAAAAAACCGGTCCACACGCCGCAGGTAACCCGCTTGTTGTAACCCAAAAACCAGGTGTCGGAAAAATCGTGGGTGCTGCCGCCCTTGCCTGCCCCGCCAAACGGTTTTTCTAACAATCCGTCGAAGGCCCCGGCGGCACTGCCGCGCTGGCAGCCACCCACCAGCATGCTGTGGATTTGCCAGGCGGTGGCCGGATCGATTGCCTGCTTCGCCGTCACTGGAGGGTAGGGGCGGCGATAGATGACGTGGCCTTGGGCGTTTTCCACCCGGTCCAGATAGATGAGTTTGGCGGGGCCGAGTTGGCCACCGCGGCCGAAGGCGGAGATGGCACGCAGGGCTTGCTTCATCGAGGCTTCCTCCCAGCCGACGCACAGGCGCTGAAGCAGCTCGGCCCGTTCCATGGGCAAGCCGAAGGCCACCCCGGTCTGGGCGATGCGCTGCAGGCCGACCAAGCTGCCGAAGCGGACGGTGGCTGCTATTTTCGAGTTTTCCAAGGCGCGGCGTGCAGTGATTTTGCCGTCATAGGTTGGGGTGGCGATCTCCATCCCCCATTCGCCCAAAATCCCCTCGCGGCCGCCGACCATCACCGTGCGGTTGTCCATCGCCTCATCCTCCACCAGGGTGACCGGCGTCTGGCTGCCGCTAAGACCCGCCGCATACAAGAACGGGAAAAATGCGGTGCCGAGAGGCCGCTTGCCCGACTCGATAAAATCGTAGGGTGCCTGGGCATAATCGCGTCCGCCGACGTGAGCCAGCACCTCGCCGGAGTCCTGTTCCACCATCAGCACCGCCCCCTGCAGGTATTCCGGGGCCTCGCTCGACCCCTTGCGGTAGTCGGCGTACTTCGGGTGGGCATAGGCGGGTTGGGCCTCGGCACGCGCCAGTGACTCTTGCAACGCCTGTTCCGCTGCGTCTTGAGCTTCCTTCAAAATGGTGGTGTGGATTTTACAACCCCCGGCTGCCAGCGCATCCTCATCGAGCAACTCATCGACCTTGAGTGCCTGGGCCACGGCTTCTGCGATGCGCTCGTAGAGGTGGGAGGTGCCACGGCGCAGTGGCTGTGGATTGAGCTTGAGCGGTTGGGCCTTGTAGAATTCGGCGTCCTTATGGCTGAGGGATTTTTCCTCGACCATCCGGCTTAACACATAGTTGCGGTGCTCGCGGTTAACTTCCGGGGCATTAATTGGCGAGCGGCCGGTGGGATTTTTGATGAGGGTGACCAGCGAGGCGCACTCGTCGACAGTCAAATCCTTTGGTTCCTTGCCGAAGTACCCGAGAGAGGCCGAGCGAATGCCGTGGAGACCACTGCCAAAGTAGATCCGATTGAGGTAAAACTCGAGGATCTCGCGCTTGCTGTAGCGCTGCTCAATCCGCATGGCCAAAAATGCTTCCACCAGCTTGCGCTGAGTTTTTGATTCACTGCGCTGAATGGCCTTTTCCTTGAGGTTGTAGGCGTTGCGGGCGAGTTGCTGGGTGATGGTGCTGGCCCCCTGCTTGGATCCCTGCAGGTTGAGCTTGGCGGCCCGCACGATGCCGATGTAATCCACCCCTTTGTGAGTGAAAAAACGCGAGTCTTCGCCGGCGCAGAGGGCGTCTATGAGGATTTGCGGGACCTCGCTGATGGGGATGACGCTGCGGTTTTGGACGAAAATGCGCCCGATCTCCTTGTCGTTGCGGTCTAGGATGATGCTGGGTACCTCCAGCACGTTGATGAGATCGAGGTCGTAGGTGGCGGCGCGTTGGCGGTATTCGCGGGTGTAGCGCTCGGCGAATACGTAACCGATACCGGCTGCCGCCACACCAAGGATCAGGCCGCCGAACAACAAGCCCAGCCAAAAGCCATTGCGCTTGTAGAAACGGCGCTTCTTGCGGATATTCCGGGGTCTGTTTGGATAATTCGCCATGCCTGATTCCCACTCATCGCCGCTTGTTTCTGCGGCTACGCGCGACCCTGTTTATACGAGGGCGGCCACTTTCGCAACCCCCGCGTTGCGTGGTCTGCTTCAAGAGCAAATCGCGGCTCAGGGGCCGCTGGATTTCGCTGATTTCATGGCAGCTGCTTTGTATCACCCCGACTGCGGCTACTATGCCCGGCAAGTCCGGCAGGTCGGTCGAGACGGGGATTTTTTCACCAGCGTGAGTGTTGGGCCGGTGTTTGGAGAGTTGCTGGCGCGGCGCTTCGGGCGCTGGTGGCGTGAGGCGGGTTGTCCGGAAAACTGGCGGATCATTGAGAGTGGTGCCCACGATGGCACACTCGCCGCAGACGTTCTCACGGCCCTCCGGCGGCTCGAACCCGCGGCTTTTGCCACTCTTCAATACGCCATCCCCGAGCCTTTGCCCCAACTGCAAGCCGCCCAACGCCAAACCCTCCAGCCCTTTGCCGAACGAGTCCTTTTCGTGGAAAATCCATCGGAGCTGGCGCTGAACCCGCGGCTCGGCATCGCCTTCGGCAATGAGCTGCTCGACGCCCTGCCGTGCCAAGTGATCGAGTGGCAGGCGGATGGCTGGCACCTCTGCCGGGTCGGCTCATCTGCGAACGATCGGTTCTGTTGGGACACCTTGCTGCCGGTGAGCGACCCGGCGCAGCTCGCTGCGCTGGCCCCGCTGGGTGGCGGTTTCCCCATCGGCTACCGCAGCGAACTGCGAACGAACTACGGTGGTTTTTTCGCGCCGCTGCTAGCCGGGCTCTCATCCGGCCTGCTGCTGTGGCTCGACTACGGCTTTGCGCGCCCAGAATTTTACCATCCGCTGCGCCATCAAGGGACGCTTCGGACGTTCTCTGGCCATCGTGCGGCGGATGACCCATTGCTGGATCCCGGCGCAAACGATATCACCGCTCATGTCGATTTTACCAGCGTGGCTGAAATTGCTATCAGGTTAGGTTGCCGACCGCTGCTTTTTCGCAGCCATGGGTCGTGGCTCACGGCGCTGGCCCGCGAGTGGCTGCTCGCCATGGAGGGCCAGCCCGATGCCGCGCTGCTTCGCCAATTCACGACCCTCACCCACCCGGCGCAGCTCGGCAGCCGCTTCCACGTCTTGGAACTCGCATGGAACGATCCAGCCGCACCGGCCATCCAAGCGGCGGATCTCCACCGCTTGGCGCTGGGTGATGGTCATGATGCATGAACCCAGGGTTTAGGGTTCCAATGGCGGGGATTGTGGCCTAATCTCGCGGCATGTGTTCTAACGAACCAGCCGCGGTGCGCACACGCTTTGCCCCCAGCCCAACGGGGCGCCTGCATCTCGGGCATGCCTTGGCGGCGCGGGCGGCACATGACTTTGCGCGAGGGCACGGCGGGCAATTTCTCCTTCGCCACGAGGACATCGACGTCACCCGGGTGCGCGGAGAGTATTTTGCGCAAATCGAGGAGGACCTGCTCTGGCTCGGTTTCAACTGGGATGAGCCGGCCCTGCGCCAAAGCAGCCGCCTGCCAGCGTATGAGGCGGCATTGGACCAGCTGCGCGCCCTCGGCGTCGTCTATCCCTGCAATTGCACGCGGCGCGAAATCCAAGTCGAGTTGGCGGCTATGCTCGCCGCACCCCAAGGACCGGAGGGACCGCTCTATCCGGGTACTTGCCGCCCACCAGCGGGTGAAGTCCAGCAGCACGCTGCCCCAGCTGGCCACGCCTGGCGTTTGGATTCGCGCAAGGCGGCGGAACTGACCGGGCCCCTGAGCTTTGTGGACCTGCGCCACGGCATGCTGGCGGTACATCCGGAATTGCTAGGTGATGTCGTGCTGGCACGCAGGGACATCGGCACGGCCTATCACTTGGCGGTGGTGGTGGACGATGCCTACCAAGAAGTCAGCCACGTCACGCGCGGCGAGGACCTGCTGCCGGCGACCCACGTCCAGCGCTTGTTGCAGGCGTTGCTCGGATTGCCCGAACCGGTGTATTGGCACCACCCGTTAGTGCTGGATCCTCGGGGACGGCGTCTGGCGAAACGCCATGACGCGCTTGCCATCTCAACACTGCGCCAAGCCGGCGTGAGCGCTGCCGAAGTGCTCCAACGGCTGGACAAACCACAGAACACCTGAACGCGAACGAGTATTCTTAACGTTCAGGCGTCTCGGCACCATGGGTGGTGGTTAGACGCCGGAAATGGATTTGGCCGACGCGGCGGCCGTCGGTGCTGGTGACTTTGGCCTCGTGACCGCGGATGGTGATGGCTTCGCCGACCTCGGGAAAGCGGCCGAGTTGTTGGGTGATGTAGCCGCCGACAGTGGTGACCTCGCCACTTTCCAGATAGAGGTCTTCATCGTAGTCGGCCAGCTCGTTGAGGGTGGTGGTGCCGGCGGTGACGAATTCGTCGGGGTTGATGCGGGTGAAGGCGGAGCGATCATTGTCGAACTCGTCTTGGATGTCGCCAACGAGTTCCTCAATGACGTTGTCAAGAAAGACCACTCCGGAGGCGTGGCCGAACTCATCGGCGACGAGGGCCAGCGAGGTTTTTTGCTTGAGGAAAAACTTGAGGAGGACGTCCAGCGGCATCGTTTCAGGGACCACTTTCAGGTCGCGCTTGATGACCAAAATATCGGGTTTGGGCTCACCGACGAGTTTGAGCAAGTCCTTGACGTGAATGAAGCCGATGGCGTGGTCGAGGTGGCCTTTGACCAGCGGGAAGCGGGTGTGTTTGGTATTGCGGACCAATTCGAGGGTGACGTCGAAAGGGGCGTCGACATCGACGACGACCACCTCGCTGCGATGGGTCATGACGTCGCGGACCCAGACTTCGTTGAGTTCGAGGGCGTTTTCCAGAATCTCTCGCTCCGTTTCAGTGACTTCCTGGGAACGCTCGCTTTCGGCCACTAACAGTGCAAGCTCGTGGGCGCTGAGGGCTTGGTCGTGCTCGCCGACAGGTTCGATCCGGAAAACCACCCGCGCCAGCCAGTTGGATGCACCACTGAGCATGCGGATGGGCACGCTGCAGAGCTTATAGAACAAGCGCATCGGGGCAGCCAGCAGCAGGGTCGTGGCCAGTGCCCGGCGAATGGCGATCATCTTGGGCAATTGCTCGGCGATCACCACGTGGAGCATGGTGAACGAGCCGATGGCCAGCACCCATGAGAAACCTGAAACCAAGCCGGGCGGGAACCACGGGATTTGCTGCATGAGCGGCCCGACAAGTTTTTCGATGAACGGTTCGCCGAGGGCGCCGAGGGCCAGCGAGGCGACGGTGATGCCGAGTTGTGCGGCGGAGAGGTAGGGGTTGATGTCCTGGAGGATTTTGCGTGCGGCGCGAGCACCGTTGGATTTGTCTTTGACCTCGGCCTCGAGCTGGCTGGGGCGCACTTTCACGAAGGCAAACTCGGCAGCCACAAACAACGCATTAAGTATCAGGAACAAGACGATGCCGCCCACGTACAGCAGCCATTCGCCGGACGAGGGCCATTGATAGGGGATACCGTCGGCATTTGCCAGACACATGAGGCCAAGGCTGTTCATGGCTTCAGAGTTTTTCGTACACTCCCTGATCGCGCTTTTCGAGCACGGTGAATCCGGCCTTCTTCGCGTCGCTCACCGACAGCGGCTTGGTCACGGTCGGGGTGTTGATCCGGGAAATAAGCTTTTTCACCGGGTGCTTGCACATCGGGCAAACCAGCAAGGGTGCCCGGTCCACGGGCCGCCTGAGCTCAAATCCGCGCGCACAAATGCGGCACGAATGCTCAGGATCATCCGGGGTTTCGGCGACGTATTCGTAGATAGGCATTGCGAGGACGCGGAAACGGGAGGATGCCATTCCGCGTCAAAAAACCAAGGCCGGACAGTTTACCAGCTGGACTTGGTCACGCCGGGGATCATGCCGGCTGAGGCCAGTTCACGGAAACTGATACGGGAGAGACGGAAGCGGCGCAGGAAAGCGCGACGGCGGCCGGTGATGGCACAGCGGTTCACCAAGCGGGTTGGGCTCGCGTCACGAGGCAACTGGGAAAGACCGATATAGTCCTTCTCCTTCTTGAGCTTCATGCGAAGCTCAGTGAATTTCTCGACGGTTCTCTTTTTGCGCTCATTGCGTGCGATCCAACTTTTCTTTGCCATAATTCGGGAAGGGGTAGATAACGGATGGCCACCACGATGCAAGCCCAAAGTGGTGATTTTCTCAAATTTTCCATGAAAGCGGTCGATTTTACAAAAATTCCCGGGTTCGGGCTGGAATTTGGGTCATCAGGTGGTTGCCAGCAACTGAGTGATGCGAGCCAATATTTCGTCAACCGGAGCCAAGCGGCCCAGCCCTTCATATCCGCAAGCCAGTTCGCCCTCGGCCGGGCCGACAAACGTGCAACCGTCAGCCGCCAAGCGGGCAACATTGCGCTGGGTCGCCGGATGCAGCCACATTTTGCCATTCATTGCCGGGGCCAACAGGACCGGGGTGCTTCGCGGTAAGGCGAGATAGATGGACGCCAACGGATCAGGAGCGAGGCCGTTGGCGAAATTTCCCAGCACATTGGCGGTTGCCGGTGCCACCACGAACAAATCCGCGCGGTCCGCCAAGTCGATATGGCCGGGTTTCCAAGATAGTTTTTCATCGTCGGGCGAAACCAGCACTGCCTGACGGGTGAGCGTCTGCAAGGTCAGCGGCGTGATAAACTCGGCCCCGGCCCGGGTCAGCACGGCATGCACCTCATGCCCCTGCTTGACGAGTTGCGAGGCCAAGTCCGCCGCCTTGTAGGCTGCGATCGATCCGGTGATACCGAGTAAAATGGTCATGTCGGCAAGATGAGCGAGAGCCGGGCGACATTCAAGCCCTGATCTGCCGTGCCCGCCGTGACTTGCCCCTGAGATGGAGGTTGATCGGAGCCGGGGTAGGTGTACCATCGCGGCGTCCGGTCACGCATGGCGCTTGGTGGCTATTTGGTGATGCACCAGAGCGGCTGCCACTTGCCAGCGTGCGGCCGTCATCCCCTCATTCCAACAGACCCAATGCGCTTGTTTCTCCTTGATGGCATGGCCCTGATTTATCGGGCCTACTTTGGCTTCATCCAAGCCCCGATCCGCAATTCCAAGGGCGTCAATACCTCCGCTCTGTATGGCTTCATCACCACGCTGCTGGCCATTTTGGAAAATGAAAAGCCGAGCCACATTGGGGTTGCGTTCGACACCCCGGCACCCACGCCGCGGCATATCAAGTTTCCAGCGTACAAGGCGCACCGCGACGAGATGCCCGAGGAGCTCGCCGCGGCCATCCCGCACGTCAAGGCGCTGTGCCGCGCGTTTCACATCCCGGTGCTAGAGGTCGATGGCTTCGAAGCCGATGACGTGATCGGCACCTTGGTGAAACGCGCTGAGGCGGCGGGGTTTGAGTCGTTCATGGTGACTCCTGACAAGGACTTTGCGCAACTCATCTCCGCCCGCTCGTTCATGTGGAAACCAGGCCGCAAGGGGGCCGAACACGAAGTCATCGACCTGCCCACCATGCTCAAAAACTGGGAAATCCAGCGTCCCGAGCAAGTCATCGACATTCTCGGTCTATGGGGCGACGTCGCCGACAACATCCCCGGCATCCCCGGCATCGGTGAAAAAACCGCCAAGAAACTTGTCGCCGAATTTGGCTCGATGGAAAACCTGTTAGCCAACGCCTCCAAGCTCAAAGGCAAGCAGCGCGAGAACGTCGAAGCCTACGCAGATCAGGCATTGTTGTCCAAAGAATTGGCAACCATCATCACCGACGTGCCGCTGGCTGTCACTTGGGAGGACCTGCGACTCATCCCACGCGACGACGAAGCTCTCAAAACCCTCTTCAACGAATTTGAGTTCCGCCACCTCTCCAGACGCCTGTTCGGGCACAGCCCCAACATCTCGGGGAGCGCCGGCATCCTGCCGGCTGATTCCGGCATCTCGCCGGAATCTTCTTCCTCCCCCTCTCCATCTTCCGCCCCCCCCAGCGCTTCCACCAGCACATCATCCCCACCCCCCACACCGTCATTCGAGACGTTGAGCAACATTCACGACGTCCCTCACTCCTATCAACTCGCAGATACTCCCCAACTCGAACAGCAACTTCTAGCAGCACTCCAGCGACAGCCCGGCTTCTGCTTCGACATTGAAACCACCGGCCTCGACCGCTTCACCTCCAGACTCCTCGGGATCGCATTTTCCTGGCAGGCCCACGAGGCATGGTACCTCCCGATCACCGACCTCCGAGCGCAAATTGACGGCCTCCGCAAGGTGTTTGCCACCCCTGCGGAAAAAACCGGCCACAACCTCAAATTCGATCTTTCCATCCTTCAGCACCATGGCATCGAGGTCGCCGGGCCGTTTTTCGATACCATGCTCGCCGACGCGCTGGTGTTTCCCGAGCGGCGCCATGCGATGGACTATCTGTCGGAAATCCTGCTAGGCTACACCCCGGTCAAGTTCTCCCAAATCCTGGCGACGGCCAAGAGTCCGGCCGAAGCGACCCCGCCCGTGGGCGAGGATTTATTTGAATTTGCCGCTGCGCAACGGCCGCCGGTGGCCATTGATGTGGCGGCTATTCCGTTGGCCACGTTGGCGGAATACGCGGCGGAGGACGCTGACGTGACGTGGCAGCTCGCGCTGAAGCTGCGGCCCTTGCTATGCGCGTCGGGCCAGCAGGAGGTGCTCCAACACATTGAAGGACCTCTGCTGCCAGTGCTGGTGCGCATGGAAATGGAAGGCATCGCGGTGGATACCGGGTCACTCAAGTTCATCGGAGACGAGTTGCAACTCCAGATCGATGCGCTGGCCGCCGCGATCCAACAACACGCCGGCACCGCCTTCAACCTTGCCTCTCCCAAACAGCTCGGGCAAATCCTCTTTGAGCACCTCAAGCTCGACGACAAAGCCAAGAAGACCAAGACCGGCCAATACAAGACCGACGAACAGACGCTCTCTACCTTCGAAGGCAAGCACCCGATCATCAGTGATATCCTCGCTTGGCGCGAAGCCACCAAACTTAAATCCACCTATCTGGATGCCCTGCCTAACCACTTGGTCCCGGAAACCGGCCGCCTCCACACCCACTTCCATCAACTCGTCGCCGCCACAGGCCGCCTCGCCTCCTCCGATCCAAACCTCCAGAACATCCCCGTGCGCTCCGAGGCCGGCCGCAAAATCCGCAAGGCCTTCGTCCCACGCCACTCTCAAACCGCCCATTTGGAATTCCAACTTCTCTCCTGCGATTACTCGCAAATCGAGCTTCGGGTGATGGCCGCCCTCGCCCAGGACGCCACCATGATCAGCGCCTTTCACAATGGCGAGGACATCCACAGCGCCACTGCCGCCAAGGTTTTCGCCGTGGCTCTTCCCGACGTCACCCCGTCCATGCGCCGCAGCGCCAAAATGGTCAACTTCGGCATCATCTACGGCATCTCCGCCTTCGGCTTGTCCCAGCGCCTCGCCATCCCTCGCTCCGAAGCCGCCAGTATTATCGACGCCTACTTCCGCGAGTACCCTGCCATCCGCCAGTTCATGGACCGCACCATCGCCGATGCCCGCGAGGCCGGCTACGTCTCCACCCTCAGCGGGCGGCGGCGCTGGTTCCCCGATCTCATCTCGTCTAACCAAAACCTCCGAGGCAACGCTGAGCGCGCCGCCATCAACACCCCCATCCAAGGCACCGCAGCCGATATGATCAAACTCGCCATGATCCGCATCGACGCGTTATTGCGGGAAAATGCATGCCAGTCCAAGATGTTGCTGCAGGTTCACGACGAACTGGTATTCGACCTGGCCCTCAGCGAGCAGGACGAGCTCGTCCCCCAAATCCTCCACGCCATGAAGACAGCCCTGCCGCTGCCCCACGCCGTGCCCATCGAAGTGGAACACGGCATCGGCCCCAACTGGCTCGCCGCCCATTGATTGATGGGGTCAGTCCTCCCGGCCGTTCAAACAAAATGTAAAAAATAATATTTGCAGACCGGTTGTTTGTCTCATTATTGGGCAGACGTTCCATGAATCAATCAATATCAGACGGGTTTCAGATGCTCGGAGACACAGGGCCGAAGGATAAAGCGCGCTACATCATGATCGGCGGCTTTCTCGGGGCAGGGAAAACCACAGCTTTGGGAAGCTTGGCCACACGACTTGCGAATCAATCTATCCGGGTGGGGCTAATTACGAACGATCAGGGGCGAAATTTGGTGGATACGACGATGCTTCGGTCGCAAGGATTTGCGACCGAAGAGATTCCGGGTGGGTGTTTCTGTTGCCGGTTCAATTCACTTGTTGATGCCTCGCGGCGCCTGACCCAAAGCACTCGACCTGAAGTATTTTTAGCGGAGCCGGTTGGTAGTTGCACAGATCTAGCAGCCACGGTAACCTATCCGCTTCGGCGCTTGTATGGTGAGAATTTCATGGTAGCGCCGATCAGCGTGATGGTGGATCCCATTCGCGCACTGCGTGTGTTTGGGTTGGAAGAGGGGGGGAACTTCTCCAAGAAGGTTCTCTATATCTTTCTAAAGCAGATTGAGGAGGCCGACATCGTCGTGATCGGCAAGTGTGATCTTCTGGACAGCACGCGACTGGAGTCTCTGCGACAGGCAATCGCGACGAGGTTTCCGGGAAAGGACATTTTGGCCGTATCTGTCAGAGCCGGGATAAATCTGGACGTTTGGTTTGATCGCATCACCCGTGAGGAACAGACGGCGCAAACGGCGATGAACGTGGACTACGAAGTATATGCCGATGGGGAGGCCCTATTGGGTTGGTTGAACTGCACGGTTCAAGTGAATTCGAGTATCGATTTCGATGCAGATTCCTTTCTCAAGGAGGTGGCTGTGGCCATTCAACAGCGCTTAGTGGTGTGTCATGCCGAGATTGCTCACCTGAAGATGACGCTTAGCCCAGATTCCAGCATAACAGGTGAGATCGCGGCGATGAATCTCGTCCGCAATGACTTCGTGCCGGAGCTTTCCTATCACTTGGAAGAACCCGTGGCGGGCGGTGAGTTGATCATCAACTTGCGTGCCGAGGCCGCACCGGATGTTCTTGGAACCGCTGTCCGCGACGGGCTCGAGACGGCAGCAAAGAAGTTCCCCGACATGCAGACCACGTTGGACCATTTGGAGCATTTTCGACCAGGCAAACCGACGCCTACGCACCGTATTGGATATTTATCCGACTGAGGGCAAACGCTGAGTTCTGAGCCTCAGGCCCCCTCGACTTGCAGGAGGAGCCGCTTCCAGTGCAGGCCGCCGCTGAAGCCGCCCAAGCGGCCGCCAGCGGCAAGCACCCGGTGGCAGGGAACGAGCAATGGCAGCGGGTTGGCGGCGCAGGCGCTGCCAACCGCGCGGCATGCCTTGGGCCGACCGAGGGCTGCGGCGATTTGGCCATAACTGCGGGTCTGGCCAGTCACAATGGATTGCAACTCTCGCCAAACGTCCTGCTGAAACGCTGTGCCCTTGGTTAGATCCAAAGGCGGCAAAAGCGCCGGGGGTTTGCCACTCAGTACGGCGAGCACGGCGCGGGTCGTTCGCTCATGCCAAGCGAGTACCTCCGGCGGCACTGGCCCGGCGGAGGTTAGGCAGGCGGTGGTTAGGCAGGCGGAGGTTAGGCAGGCGGAGGTTAGGCAGGCGGTGCCTGGAGCCGCTGGAAAATCCAAATCAGCCAGTCCGCAGGCCGAGTAAGTCGCGATGAAAGTGCCCGCGCCAGTGGCGATAGGAAGGCGGATAGAGATGGCGGATTGTTGGGATTGCACGGGTTCGTTGCGTCCTTACTTGGCCGCGGTGGTCGAGTGCATGCCGAGTTGCTCGAAGAGGAACGCCAGCACGTCCGCCTTTTCGGCAATCCGTTCGGTCAGGGCGGTGCCCATGCCGTGGCCGGAGGCCGCACTGAGCCGGATCAGGATCGGGCGCTGGGAGCTGCTGGCGGCTTGCAGGCGGGCACACATTTTTCGGGAGTGGGCGGGATTGACGCGGCCGTCGTTCTCGCCAGCCAGGAAGAATACGGCTGGGTATTGGGTGGCGTCGCTGACGTGGTGATAGGGCGAATACGCGTGAATCGCCCGGAATTGCCCGGCATCCTTGACCGTGCCAAACTCCGTGATGTTGAAGGCTCCGTTCGGGTCCAGCTCGACTCGCAACATGTCGTAAATCCCGACGTGGGTGACCACCGCGCGGGCCATGTCCGGGTGCTGGGTGAGGAACGCCCCCATCAGCAGGCCGCCGTTGCTGCCGCCTTCGACGGCGAGTTTTTCCGGGCTGGTGTAACCGCGCTGGATGAGGTGGCGGGCGCAGCCGGCAAAGTCGTCGAAGACGTTTTGTTTGCGGGTCAGGTTGCCGGCCAGGTGCCACTCCTCGCCATATTCGCCGCCGCCGCGCAGGTTGGCGATGGCCACCACGCCGCCGTGGTCGAACCACAGCCGCTCGGAGAAATTGAAGCCCGGCCGCATGCTGATGCCATAGCCGCCGTAGCCGGTGAGCAGAGTTGGATTGGTGCCATCGAGCTTGGTGCCCTTGCGGCGAAGAATATTCACCGGAATCTTGCTGCCGTCCTTGCTCACTGCAAACTCGCGCAGGGCTTCGATATCACTGAAATCCACGGGCGAGGTGTTGAATAGCGCTGTTTTCGTTAGAGAGCCGGTGCCCGCCGGATCGTAACGCATCCAAGCGGACGGCTCGGTATAACTCGTTTCGCGGAACAGCACGCGGTCATCGTCCGGGCGGTCCTCCAAGGCGAGAAGTTGGTCCACGCCGGAGGTTTCCGGCAAGGCCACCATGCAGGGGTTTTTGCCTGCCAGATCAAACTGCCGGATGCGCGAGGGCCCGCCCACCAAATCAGTGACGAACAGATGGGTGGCGGTGCTCGTTAGGTGCTCGATCACCGCTTCGCTCTCCGGCACAATGAGTGCAGCGGCGTGCAGCGGCTGGCTGCCATCCAAGGCCAGCCGCAGGATTTTGCCGCGAGGCGCGTCCTTCACCGAGCGCAGGTACAGGCTGGAACCATCTCCGCCGAAGGCAATCTGTTTGATGCCGTCTTCAAAGTGCGTGATCTGGCGCCAGGAGGTGGCGACGGGGTCTGACAAATCGTGGATGTAGTGGGCGAATTCGCCGCCGTCGCCGTTGGCCACCCGGGCCATCAGCCAGTGGCCGTCGCGGGACGTGTGCAGGTCAATTTCGGCAATCCGCGGAAAGTCGCGGCCGGCGGCGTATGTGTCACTGCCGACCGGCGTGCCAAGGTGATGACAATAGATCCGCTGGAAAAAATTGAGATCGGTCTCGGGTTTCTCGCCGGCGAGCGGATATCGGGTATAAAAGATGGTTTTGCCATCAGGGCTCCAAGCGGCGCTGCCTCCACCGGTCGGGTACTGGACGCGGGCGATGTGCTCGGCCAGCCGCTCGCCGGTGTCCGTCCGATAAAAATACAGCGTGCCCTCCTCGCTGCCGTGCTCGGAAAGTGATACTGCTAACAACTTGCCATCCGGCGAGGGCACATACCAGTCCATCGTCACCTGCCCCTTAGGTTCGATTTCGTTAGGATCGAGCACAACCTTTTCAGACGCAAGGTCATCGGCCGAGGCCAGAGTGACGAGTAGCCGTTGTTGTTTGGGTGGTTGGAATTTAAGGGCGAACAGGCGGCCCGGTCGCGACACCAGGCCGCTGTGCGACGGCGTGTCTTTCGCAAACAGCGCGGTGAGTTGCGCAGCGATGGCCGCCCGTTCCGGCAAGCCGTCGAGGTGGCTGCGGGTGTGGCGGTTTTGCGCACCGGTCCAAGACTTCACCGCGGGGGAGCCGCTCTCTTCCAGCCAGCGGTAGTCGTCGCTAACCGGCACGCCGTGATAGGTGTCGTTGACCGCTTGTTTGGCGCTCACTGGATACTCGGCGGCGGTTGGCTGGGAGGCGGACATGGCGAGGGTCAATAGAATGGATGCCTGTAGGCGTGGTTTCATATGGGGGCGGTGGCCCCAAGCTGCGCCAAAATCCCGCCCGCACCAATAAAAAAATCCGCTGCGATTGGGTCCTCAGGGGGATGCCTTTTGCTTGCCGCCCATTGAGATGAATTCGTCACGGGATAGAAAGCCGTCCTTGTTCGTGTCCCAAGCCTCGAAGCGTGTCTTCATGAGTGCCGGGTCGGCTTGCTTGGTCGTAAATTCCTCGAGGCTCAGTTTGCCGTCGTGGTTCTTGTCGCGCTTGTCAAAGAGTGCCCCGCGGTCCACTTTTGAGCTCGCCGCAGCCGGCGTGTCCGCGCTGGTCGCCGTGGCTGCTTTGGCCGGGGTGGTCTTGATGGGCGGTGGCAGGAATGCGCTGAGGCGTTTGACCGTATCGGGATTGGCGCTGGCGAGGTTTTTTGATTCAGCCGGATCATTTTGTTCGTCGTAGAGTTCGGTGGCGGCGATGCTCGCGTCGGAGCGGTCCCGCCACAGTGTTAGACGCCAGCGCTCGTCACGGATGCTGTAGCCCATGAGCGAGCGGCCACCGGTCTGTGCCCCACCGCGCGGATATTGGCTGATGGCCACTTTGGTGGCTCCCTTGGCCGGGTCTTCGACATATGGCTTCAAACTGACGCCATCGAGGCCGGCGGGGATCGGCAAGTCGCAGACGTCGGCGAGTGTCGGATAGACGTCGATAAACTCGACGGCGGCATCGCATTTCTGGCCGGCGCTTTTCTGTTGAGGCAGGCTGAGGATGAGCGGCGCGTGGGTGGCCAGCTCGAAATTGGTGTGCTTGTGCCACAACCCGTGGTCGCCGAGTTGCCAGCCGTGATCGCCCCATAACACGACAACGGTATTGTCAGCCAGACCTTCCTTTTGCAACGCGTCTAGCAATCTTCCAACCTGGGCGTCGGTATAACTGATGCAGGCATAGTAGCCGTGGCGCAGGGTTTTGGCGAAGGCGGCGGGGATCGGGTTACCGTTAGGCACGTTGGCGTACGAATGCAGCTCGCCGTTGTCGTGGCCGGCAAACTCCGGGGCTCCATCAGGCAGATGGTCGATGGCAGGCAGCGGGATTTTGTCAGGATCGTAGAGGTCCCAATACTTTTTGGGTGCAACGAACGGCAGGTGTGGTTTGAGGAAACCCACCGCTAGGAAAAACGGTCGTTCTTGGCCTTTCAACTCATGCAATCGTCTAACGGCTTCCGCAGCAGTGAAGCCGTCGGGCAATTCATCATCGCTCTTCGAACTGACCTCGAAGGCCGGGCCTTTGGGTGCCTTGGCGGACTTGCCTGCGTTGGGCTTGTCGTTGTCAGCAGGCAACGGCCGCCTCGCATGTTCCTGCACACCGCTGCCAACATTTTTGACGATGCGCTTGTTCCAGTCGAGCGGATCCGTATCCACCGTTTGCCCGTTAGGATACCAATGGGGTTCGCTCCACGAGCGGCCGTCCTCGAAGCCATGATGATAGATCTTGCTGAGTGCGGCACAATGGTAGCCGTTGGCCTTGAAGTACTGCGGCAAGGTGACCACCTCGGGCAGGGCTGCGCGGAAATGCGTGTTGAGATCCCACACCCGGGTGGCATCCGGCCGCCGCCCGGTTAGCAGCGAACTGCGCGTCGGGCTGCACACCGCCTGTTGGCAATAGGCATGCTTGAACACGATGCCGCGTGCAGCCAGGCGATCGATGTTGGGGGTTTTGACCACTTCATTGCCATAACATCCCATTTCCGGGCGCAGATCGTCCACGGCGATAAACAGGACGTTGGGACGGGATGCCGCAGTGGCGGTGGCGGCGGCGAGCGCCACAAGAATGCTGCCTAAAACGAGGTTGGAGCCGGTTCGGTTCATTTTCATCGGTGTGGGTTCGGGTGGCGTGGGACGCTGCTGCCATCCCAAAGTCGGCTCGCAGCACCACGCGCCGAGAGTGTACCGGCCTGTGCCTCACCGACAAGGCATTTAGCAAACCGGCCTCATGGTTTGGCGATCTCTCATGCCGGACGAATCGATCCTCCGCTGGTTTCTGCCTGCTCCATCCTCAACGCTCCATGCTCAGAACTCAGTGTTCGACCTCGTCTCCGACAACTCTGGGAGTAAGTCGGATTCCCCAAATGTCAGCTGTGGACGCTTGAGCAATGCATCTAACAAATGTTACCATGCGAGGACTGACCCCATCAACGCCCGCATCTCACCGATTGATCCACCGCCATGCCCGGGCTGATGCCGTCGATGAGACGCAGGGTGGAGCCACCGCGGGGGCACAAACAAGACGGACGAGGCAGCAAACCGCATCCGGCCAATTGAGAGAGTATCCAGAAAATCAACGCACGTGCTTCGTGCGCCTGCGCAACATCAAACCACTAGAGACTAGGGCGAGGGTGGAGAGCAGCGAGGTGGGTTCAGGGATCGGAGTGAGGCCGCTGGGTGGTTCGGGAGCCGCCTTGTAGAGGGCCCAGACCTCTGATTGGGAGGGCGCACTAGCGAGAAGGCCAGTGCCTCCCGCGTTGGCAGCAAAGCTTCCAACCGCACCATGAAAGTACTCGCCATGAGTTTGGGTCAGCGTCGTTCCCGGCAGAATGGTGGCGGTGCTCGAATTGATGAAAAATAAAGGCCCCCCAACAGCGCCTCCGCCCGGTGAGCTGGGCACTTGCCCAAGGATGCCGCCATTGTTGGCTGTTTTCAAGGAGTCAGGAGCACTGGAAGCGTTGTAGGCAATGACAAAAGCTGCTGCCATGGTGGTATCCACAAACGTATAGCTATAGCCGTTCAGTGGGTAGGTGCCGGAACTGAGGGTTTGGTAGGTGATCGCTGGGTACGGAAAGCTGCCCGTGCCCAGGGACACGTCAGAGGTCGTGATCACGTCATAGGTGATTGAATTATATACAATCGAGACCCCTTGAGCCAGTTCGGATCCCGCGACAGCCAGCGCCATCACGGTGCAAAGGCGAGCAAACAAAGCGCGGTGAGTATTGATATGGAATCGCTTTGGGGAGGCCGCCCAATCCACTTCACGCTCTGCCGATATCAATTTTTTATACATTTTAATTTGATGAATGATTTCTGAAAGGCAAACCAGTACTCGTCATGCTCGCATTGTCGAATTTTTTTTCGGAAATCTTCAGTCGGGCGGATTCTTGATGTGAGGGACGCCTTCGAGGTCAGGTGCATTCAGAGTGTCGCCAGCAGGCGGGGCTGAGGGGTTGCCGGGTTCAAGGCCTGGCCATTGCGCCCGCTGCGGCCTAGCTGCGCCCCACCACCCACATCACGTTTACCCAAATTCCGCCTGCGGCACCGCCGGGTTCCTGGTCGCGGTGGCCATCTACCTGATGACTCACTACGGGGACGCCATCTACGAGGATGCCACCTCCCGCCGCCGCCTGCGCCACGGCGACACTGTTCTCGCCACCGTCCGCACAGACCGAGGCTCCTACTTCCTCGCACTGAATCCGCCCGAGAACCGTGTTGCATCCACCGGGTTCGCCATGATCACACCGACCAAGGCCCCGTGGTCATTTATCTACGCAGCATTGACGCTGCCAGAAGTGTCAGACCACCTCGGCCAAATGGCCGACGGCGGAGCCTATACAGCCGTTCGCCCAGAAATCATCGGAGCTATGCAAGTCGTGCTACCCAACGAGCCGAAGATTCTTGAAGCGTTCCACCGCTCCGGTGACAGCAAGTCGGATTCCCCAAATGTCGGCTGTGGGCGGTTGTGTAATGTATCTAACAAATGTTACCATGTGAGGACTGACCCCATCAATCTAACAAATGTTACCATGCGAGGACTGACCCCATCAACTGACCCCATCAAGGCTGCCTGCTCCATGCTCAACGCCCCGGGGCCAGGGCTTGCGTCTAGGGTCGGAGCGCAGCCTCGCTAGGGAACCACCACGACCCGGCC
>CAIKHZ010000336.1 GCA_903827375.1 Akkermansiaceae bacterium | reverse complement strand
GCCGTGATCGACGCCAGGGTTTCCGGCACGTCCGCCGGATGAAGGGCATGGTGCTCCACCGCTGGCGTGGCGCCTTTCCGGGCGGCTGCCAGCATGTCCAAAACCGAGTGATTCCGGCCCGTTCCCACGTTCAGGACCACCGCGCCGGGGCCCCGCCACCGGAGGGCCAGTTCGACCGCCCGGGCCACGTCGGCAACGTGAGTGAGGTCGCGGCGCTGGCTGCCGTCGCCGTTGATGATGACCGACTGGCCCGCCTCGATCCGGCGGCGGAACGCTTCCAGGGCAAGATCGGGCCGTTGTCCCGGTCCCCAAACCGAGAAAAACCGCAACGCCATGAAGCGCAGGCCGTGCAGGCGGGCGTAGAGCCGGCCCCATTGCTCGCCGTGTAGCTTGGTCAGCGCGTAGGGGCTGCACGGGTTGGCTGGGGTCGATTCCTCGGCCGGCAGCGGAGTTTCCGGCCCATAGACGCTGGACGACGAGGCGAACACGAAGTGGGGGACACCCATGCCGCGGCAGAATTCGAGCAGGCGGATGGTGCCGATGACGTTGGTGATCTCGTATTCGAGCGGGCGGTCCATGGACGGGCGCACACCGGCCAGGGCGGCAAGGTGGACCACTGCGTCGAACGTCCTGTCGGGCAGATCTCCCTTGCGGATGTCGCAGACGTGGAACGCCACGCCCTCTGGCAGCGGATCCTTTGGCGGGATGTGGTCGAGGCCGGTGACCCGGTGCCCTGCCGCGTGGAGATGCCGGACGACATGGGTGCCGATGAAACCGGAGGATCCGGTGACGAGGACGGAGAGCGAGGCGTGCCCCGCGCCATGAGTCAACCCGCTCCCGATTGTGCTGGCCCGTCAGGCTATGGTGCTCTAATAGTTCCGCGTCGTCGGGCACCGCTGAAACCAGCCCTTCGAGTTCCATTTATTCCGGTTACACCACCGGTGGCTGTTCCAGGGCAAATGCCACACGACGCAGAACTCACGTTCGCCTAGCCATGAATGTCATCCCTATCCTCGCGTCGGCATGCGTGCTCATTTCGTCGTTGCCACTTCGCGCCGAACAAGGGTTCTCTGATAGGCGCATGGCAAGAAGGTCGGCCGAGTCTGCGCTTCGGGGACTTGATGATCATAATACAGTCCCCCCGTTGGAGATTTATCGTTTTGCAAGGAACGCTGGCTATTCTGACGAGGAGATTAGAGACGGGCTTCTGCAGCGAATTCATCAGAGCGATTGGCCAAGGGAGGGCAGGGCTCCCTTCTTCGCCACAAAAGCTGCATACGCGGCACTAGACTTGTTCCGGGGTGAGTCATTGGTCGAAAGAACGGTGCTGGAAGCCCATAGACCAGATCCCGAGCACTATCTGCCAGAGTACGCGGAGATAGTGAAGAGAGGCATTATGTGGGACGCAATCGCCAGATTCGGCAGTGACGAATTGGTCGTGGAATTCAAGGTATTGGAGAAAGACCACTTCGCCAAAAATCCTCAAGGACTGCGGGGGCTTGACGAGCATGTGGCGGCCCGTCACAGGTTCCATCGTGACCGCGTCCCAGAGGAGTTGAAGCCGGGGAACAGATTGCTGACCCTGGTTGCGCAGTCGGCTAAGGATCGGAATGAAAAGCAGTCCGGTCCGAGCCGCGTTTCGCGAAGCACACTTGGCGGAATGTCAGGCATTCTATCCCAATGGCCGTGGCTGCTGGGATTGTGCGGTCTCGCCATGGCGGCGGTAGGATTTTCGAAGAAATGGCGGTCACTTTGCCTTGGAGGAGCAGCGCTCATTGTTGTTTCCGCCGCGTTTCTGATCTTCACATCACGCTAACAACCAGTCTTATCCAAACCTGCCCCCCCCCCGGTGCCGGCTTCCCCTGAAAGCCCAACTCCCGGCGGCACATAAGCCCGAGTGTTCCGCTCACCGCTCACCAGGGCAACCAGCCGCTCGACGTGTGCCGTCGTTAGTTCGTTAGACCCCAGGCGGACGACGCGCCAACCGGCCAGCGCGGCTTCGAGGTATTTCTCCAGATCGGCGGCGAAACCCGCGCCGCGGTTGTGGCGGCCGTTCACGTAGATGCCACCCTCGATCTCGATGAGCGTCCGGCTCGGCAGGTGGGCGAAGTCGGCCCGCCATTTGCGAACCGGATGGAAGCGGAATTCCTTTTCCAACACCGGTCCACCCAGCGCCCGCCACAGTGTCTCAAAGCGGCTCTCCAGCCTGCTCGGCGGCTTGCTGTGGTCGCCAGGTTGTGGGTACGCAGCAGGCGTCGGATGGTTTGCCAGTCGCGCACGTCTCCGCTTTGCGTGAGCCGGTGGCCAATCCAGCACAGGTGGTGATAGCCTAGGACACTGATGAAAATGTGCCCGTCGACCCGCCCTTCCAACTGATGAAAGTTGGGCCGCAGTCCGAGTGTGCCTTTCAGCGCACTGAAGCCCTTTTCCGCACGCAACAGCATCGTCGAAGGGGTCATCGAAGGGGGCAGTCCTTGTTTTTAAATATTTCTCTTATCCCATGGCGCGCGAGGGTGTGGATACTAAAAAGCAAGGACTGACCCCTTCGATCATCATGGATGACCCAGGTGCGATGGTTTGCCGAGGGTGCTTATTGGAAAACGGCGGCGGCGGTGCGGGTTTCGACGTTGAGTTTGCGATAGATGCTGGCAAGATGATGATTCACCGTGCGGAAACTGATGCCCAGAATGGTGCCGATCTCCGGATCCCGCTTGCCCTCACGCACCCATTGGAGAATTTCATATTCGCGGGGCGTCAGCGTGTATAGCCGGTTTTTGGCCACTACAGCAGTGGTCTCCCCCAGCTGTGAGCGCTGCAACTGCGGGCTAGCGACGCGAGACGCAACCAAGCCACTTAGCACCCGCTGAAAACTTTGGATCGAGGCAAATTCACCGTCGGAAAACCCGCGGCTGCGACCGCAGGTCAGGATCAAAAGCTGATTGGACGCCGTGATCTGACAAACCGAGGCGATCTCTTCAACGCCCATCGGACGCTCCACTTCATTATAGATCCAGGTCTTTCTCCAGGCAGAATCGGCAACCACGCTGCTGCGAACCAACGCCATGGATCGTTGCTGGGACAGCACAATTTTGGCCAGCGGATGATCAGTGAGCCCATGTCGAGCCGCGTTCCAGGGCAGGCCATTGGACGAAAGCCAGTTTTGATTCAACAAATAGTCCTCCACCTTGTGGTCCTGCCTATTGAGCAAGATGGCGGAAAAATGATCCCCCGCAGCCACTTCACGCAGCGCCACCAAGGAGGCCTCCGCCAGCTGATGCCTGCCTGTAACCGAAATAATCCGTTCCAACGATTCGAGTGTGAGCCCCTGTTTTGCCATTGGGAAAAGGATTTTTTGCCTGATTAGCGGGACGTATTGGATCATTCCACGGAATAGCACGGTGGAATTCCTCCGCAGAATTATCAGTTAGTAAATTTTTGTACAGAGAAATTATGCCGACCATTCACAAAACGTGATTTGACCTCGCGGGCCAGCGTCCGGCGCACAACCGCCGACACGTTATGCCGAAGCACAAAGCACCGAATCCCGCAATGACTTCATCCACAAGATGAGGAGACAGAAAAATAGTCCGGCGGCAGTGTATCAGGAACTACGCTGGCGGTGAAGCTGCGGGCGGATGCGGGAGAGGACTGCTGGGCCGGGGGTGAACCGGTCGCCGAGGAACTTGGCGAGTTCGTCGATGAGCGGCTGGGGATTTGCCACGAGGTCGGCATAACTGACTTCCAACAACTCGATACGGGGACTGGCAGCAAGGGTCTGGCGGATCTGCTGGCTGTGTTGTTCCATGGCTGCGCTCATCCGTTGCTTGTCCAGGCCGGGCGGCTTGCCCTGGCGCTCGAGCATGGCCCACTGGGATTCGACGACCTGCGCGATGGGCCGGGTCATGAAAATCATTTTGTAGCGGTGAGTAAGCGGCAGAGCCGGCAGGAGAGCTGAGATGATTTTGAGTGCTTTGCCGCGGGCCTGCACCAGGATGCCGGGGTTTTTCGGGAGTTTCTTGATTTCCTCCCACTCCCAGTATCCTTCGGGATTGTCCTCGAGATCGGAAGAGCACACG
>CAIKHZ010000335.1 GCA_903827375.1 Akkermansiaceae bacterium | reverse complement strand
CGACTCCACGATCCTATAGTCGTGATAGTAGCTGTCTGGATCGGGATCGTAAGTGTCGTCGAGAATGCTCAGGCCGTACACCGGGCAGAGCATTTCGTAGCGCTCGCCTTTTTCCAGTTGGCGCACATACGCTTTGCTGGCGTTAAAAAGCACGCGTTGGAGAAATGCGTTGGTCCAAGCCATCTGCATTTCCACGATGAATTGGCGGCCGGAAGCATCCTTGCAGCGCACGTCCACGATGCTATTTTTGATCAGTGGAATGTCCGGCACCTGCTCGCCAGGAAGGTATTCGAGCGAGACAATAAACTCGCTTTCGTCCTCGAAGGGCAACACCCCATTGAGAAACTCGCGCAAAATCTCCGGGTGCTCACCGAAAATCCGTTTGAACACAATGTCGCTGCGGGGATCAAGAAAGCGTGTCATACCGCCACAGGGTAGCCACCCGCGCTCCGCCTGTCAATCCGCCGCAAAGCGGCCAGTGGAGGCAGGGAGGGGTATTTCCCTGAAATCGTGCGGAACAATCTGATGAACACCTTTCGCCAGATCAGCGCGGAAACCCCGCGCATGGGTTGCCGAACGATGGACAACTATTGCCACCGGATCCTAGATGCGCAAGGGAGCTGAGGAAAAGGATTTCAAACTTGAAACCCGGATGGATGATGCGAACGGGTGGCTGGGCCAACCATCAGCGCACGTGGAAGATGGCCTGATGAATGTCCAGCGGTTGAGCGAGTACCTGCCGATGGGTCATAAGCCGGATGAATCCGCTGATGCTGAGCCACGGCAGACCCACCGGAGTCCTGCCTTTGAGCGCGGCTTCCCACCAAGCCCTAGGCTTGGCATGTGCCGGGGCCTGGTCGTTGTGGGCATAGACGAGCAGGTTGACGTCAGGGATGATCATGGTGAGTCGGGGTGGCGAAGATGGAATTCGCCCGCTTTCAGCTCATCAGCCAAGTGGTTTGCATCGTTCCCGGTTGTTCACGGTTTGTTAAGCAGCTCGCCACAGCTTGGCCAACCTGCGGCCGACCATGTGATAGGCCGGATCAGGAACAACCTCCCGAGTTGCGGTCGATCGCGGCGAAACGCGTGATGGACGATGAAATCGCCGTGATCGGTCTGCAGCACGCCGTTGTGGCCGGGCCCCGCCCAGTGTTCGTCGCTGATGAGGATGGGGGTGCCGCCACCTTCGAGCATCGGTTTGCCAGACTGGTCGAAAAACGGCCCGAGGGCATTGTGCGAACGTCCGACCACCACCTTGTAATCGCTCGCGGCCCCGTTGCAGCAATGGTCCCAGGAGGCAAACAGGCAATACCAGTCGTCGTGCTTGATCACATAGACGCCCTCAATCGGAGCTTCAGGCACGTCTGCGGCCCGTTTGGCGATGGGGATGATGGTCGGTTTATTAGATGCGGGTTTGCCGGTTTTAGGGTCGAGATCCACTGCCTTGATGCCGGACCAGAATGAGCCAAAGAACAGGGACCAGTGGCCGTCGGAGGCGACAAACATCGCCGGATCGATGGCGTTATAATCGCATTTTCCAGGAAACGACTCGAGCACTAGGCCACGGTCGATCCAGTGGTTATCGGGGTGGCCGGGTTCGAGCCTTCGGTTGACTGCTAGGCCGATGACGGAGCGCTGACTGCCGAAGCTGGAGACCGAGTAATAGAGATAGTAGAGGCCGTCATGAAAAGATATATCTGGTGCCCAAATCCCCTCGCTGGCGGGTACAGCCATCTTGGCCCACGCTGGCACATCGGTGGCAAATACCCGTCCCGATCGATCCCATTTGATGAGGTCTTCACTGTGGATGATCTTTATGCCTTTGCCGGTCGCAAACGCATACGTGCCGGTGTCACCATTGTGACCGGAAACTGCGCTCGGGTCGGCGGCATCGCCCACCGCGCATTGCGCACGGTTCGGGTAACAGGCAAACAAAAATAGGCAGGTACCGGTTAGGTATAGGGTGGGTCGGTTCATGGCAGGTGTTCGGCGGGCACGCCGAGGGTGTGGGTCTTGAAGGTTGGGTCGCTGCCGGGATCGGCATACGGAGTGTGCAAAAAGATCGTTGAAAAAATTGTTAGATAGGTATTCCATTCTTCGGCGGTTGTAATCTCTCCCTGGCCTTCCCAGCCGAAGCCAGCGAACCAGCGGATGGCACCGTTGGCGTCGGTGCGGGCCAGGCACAAGGCTTGGGCTTGGCCTGGCGGAGTTGCATGGTTGAACATTTTCACGACGTTTGAAGGGTCGATGACAACTGCTGTGCCGAGGCCGAAGCCCTCGTGATTTTCCCAGATTTGCATGATGCCTGTGGTCGGCGAGAACTGGGTATGATTGGATTTTTCCTGTGGCATCAGGCCTATGGCAACTTCGAGCGTGGCGGGGGCCCCGTCGAGGGTGAAACGCGCGTCACATTGATAGAGTCGCTGGCCCATGATGAGGGTGATGCGTTTGGTCTCGCGCAAGATTTTTCCATTTAGGTCGCTGGCATAGTCCAGTTCGAAGGCGACGCGTTGCGGGGTGTTCTCGATCATGCGTTGAGCGACAAACGTTTTGGAATCATGGAGATTGCCATCGGTCCAGACCGAGATGCCGCCGCATCCGCGGCTGTCGCCCACCTTGTAGCCATCGTAACCCTCACCGTGATCGTGATGGTATGATTTGGCGGCTTTGCTGTAGGACAGCTTGATGCGATCTTGCATGTACCACTTGTCGATGATCGGATAGGGAACGCATTTGAACCAGCAATCGATTCCGCTGTTTTCCGGGCCGTGGCGCAGGGCCGGGCCATAGGCACGGAACGCCACCAAGTCGTTTTCCCAAGCAAAGTCGTCGGAGCGTTCGGGAACGAAGCGGGCGAATGCACGGGGTGCGGCGGGCAGGAAGTGGTCCGGCAACGTCACGCCCTTGAATGAGGCAAGATTGCTGCGGTGTTTGGCAGGTTCGAGCATGCGGATGATCTCGGCCCCTGCCAACAGATAGGCACCGGTGCCATACACCTCCGTTGAGCTCGGGCCGGTGTCCTGTTTGTCCGGGGCGTCACCGACTTTTTGCACATAGCCGAGCATGCCGGATGGTTGGATATTGTTAGTTAGCGCTTGATAGCCTTTGAAGATATGCGGTTGGAAGGTCGCGGCCGGCAGCAATCCGCGATTGACGCCCCAAGCCATCGCGTACAAGAAAAATGCGGATCCCGACGATTCGCCTTGGGGGGCTTGTGGATCCAGCAGGCTGGTGCGCCACAGGCCGTCGTCATTCTGGAGTTTTTCCAGCGCGTAGATCATGTCATGATAGAGGCCGAGATATCGTTGGCGTGACGGATGAAGGGCGGGTAGAAAATCCAGCACATGGGTTAGGCCGGCGACGACCCACCCGTTACCGCGTGCCCAGAAGACATTTTTTCCGCTAGGAGTGTGCTTGGTGAAAAACCGGTCGTCCCGATAGAACAGGTGATGGGTCGGGTTGTAGAGCGCGTCGGTGGTGGTCCACCATTCGCGGTCGGCCCAGTTGAAGAACTTGGGATCTCCGGTTAGGTGTGACAGGTGAGCCCAGACTGGGGGGGACATGAACAAGGCGTCGCACCAGCACCAAGTGAGGGAGCCGCCGGAGATGGATTTTGGAGGAAGTTTTCCGAGGTCGGCGAGGAGACTCTCGAAGTGATCGATGCTGGGTTTTAGCTTGGCCGGATCCTTGTCGAGTTCATAGAGGCTGAGCCAAGCTTGGAGCACCGCGTGGTCATCGGCGTGAGTCAACCGTGGGCCCGGACCATAGTCAAGTTGGCGGCCGAATTGCTTGAGTGCATCGAGGTAGCGGGCATCGCCTGACACCTGATGAAGGCTCTCTAGGCCGAGAAAAAATGGTGCCTGGGTCCAGTCGTGGAGTGGATGAGACGAAGGATTGGCGAGTTGCCAGTCTGCCGCCCGGCGCATCTCCTTGAGGACCGCCTCGGGTGTAGGGTCAGCGGCGGCTAGTGGTGAGACGGTGGCAAGCAGGAGCAGCAGGCATGTTCTCCAAACCAGGGGAATAGTCGGCAAAGGACATCGGGGGAGGTGGTGCATGGGATTTTGCGGTTGCGCTCCAACGTGGCAAGTGAGAATAGGTTTGCCAAGGAGCGAGGGCAATGAAGGATTGCCCCGCTACCAAGTAAAGCAAAATCGCGGCTGCCTCCAGCCCACAGCGGGTAACGCGAAGGTTGCATTTTTCTAACACAAAATAAAGTTTCAGATGATATCAAGCCGCCAGATGCCCTCCAGTCGTGAAGCCGCGCAGCTGGACACCCCCGAACTTCGAGCGGCGTTTCTGCTTGAAGGCATGTTCGTCGAAGGCGAGGTCAACCTCGTCCAAACCGGCCTTGACCGGGCGATTGTCGGCAGCGCGATGCCCACCAGCCAGCCACTCGATCTTGGCAACGACGAGGCGCTGAGGGCGGACTTTTTCTGCCAGCGCCGCGAGTTAGGCATTCTCAATCTCGGCGAGGCCGGTAGTGTGGTGGTTGATGGCAGCACCTATGATCTGGCACGCCACGACTGTCTTTACGTCGGCCGTGGCAGCCGCGAACTGCGCTTCGCCAGCACTGCTGCGGCCAGTCCAGCGGTTTTCTATCTGGTCAGCTACCCGGCTCACGCCAGCTACCCAACGGTCAAGGCGACCCGTGCGGATGCCAAGCGGGTGGAGGTGGGGAGCCGCGACGAAGCGAACGAGCGGACGATTTTCCAGTACATTCATGAATTTGGCATCAAGAGTTGCCAGTTGGTGATGGGTTTCACTGAGTTCATGCCCGGCAGCGTTTGGAACACGATGCCCTGCCACACCCATGCCCGCCGGAGCGAGGTATATTGTTACTTCGACGTGCCGCCGGAGCAACGCATTCTCCATCTGATGGGAGAACCGCAGGCAACCCGCCCGCTCTGGGTCGCGGGTCGGCAGGTGGTGCTCTCACCGCCGTGGTCAATTCATTGCGGATGTGGCACGGCAAGTTATCGATTCGTCTGGGCGATGGGCGGCGAAAACCAGTCGTTCGACGATATGGACCGTGTCGCTATCGCCGACTTGCGCTAAGACAAATTTCCCCATTGGGATCCCTGAAGGTCGCTTCCGGGTGCCAGCAGGAAATTCCACTCGGGGGAACCGGTTGGCTCCCCTATTACGTTGCCGGTCCGGACGATGACGCCCCCCGAATCTTAGCAACCCTCAACCAATCATGCGGACCCGGCAAATTTCATTTCATGGCCACTGCAAGTCCTTTTCCGTCAGGTTTTTTTGACTAGCTTCGCTTTGGACGGGTAATCCCCTGGTAAACATCTGCCGACAGTTTCTTCCGGTTAGAAAACAGCAGAACTGAGCGACGCGGTTGGTGCCGGGCGATTCCATCTACCAGCGTCCCGGGATTCGCCACTCCGCCAAGGCATGGTTGGCTGGGCGCAACGCGGCTGCCAGCGAGCTATAGATATCGAACAGTGGCGCGTAACGTGCGGTGAGCGCGGTGTTCGGATGGAAAACCCGTGTGGACCCTTTGACCCGCTCCGCAGCTTGATCCAAATCATCCCAGAGACCAAGCGCGACACCCGCCAGCATCGCCGCGCCAAGCGGCGAGGTGTCCTGAATGTCTGAAACCTCCACGTCCATGCCTGAAACATCGGCTTTGTTTTGGACCCAGAATGAGTTGCGGGTGGCACCACCAGAAGCGACGATTCGATCAAAACGTGTGTTCATGCATCCCTCCATCGTCCTGAGGATGTGTAAAAACTGATAGTTAAGACCTTCAATCACGGCCCGGCACATATCTGCATGGCGCGTCGTGTTGAGAAGGCCAACAAAAGCGCCGGCCGCCTGACTGTCGTTCACCGGACACGGCGCGGATGATAGATATGGCAAAAAAATCAGGCCGCCTGCACCGGCTTGCGATTCACGCTCGGCTGCGGCCACCACATCCTCCCACGGCCGGTTTGCCTCGCCGGTGACCTCGCGGAACCACGACAACGCGGTGGCCGAGGGCGAACCGCCCCAAGCAGCGTAGCGCCCGGGGGCAACATGAGCTTGGACACAGACGCCCGCACGACCCAGCGTCCAACTGCAGTCTGCTTGGGTGACGGTTGCTATCAGGTTCTCCCAACTGCCCATCACATTGGAAACCACACCCGGCCGGTGCGCGCCCACCGGCAGTGTGCCGCATAGGTGGTCCTGGCCGCCCAGCACAACTGGTGTGCCCATCGGCATGCCTGTTAGGCTTGCTGCATCCCCCGAAACGGAGCCCAGCAAGGTGCCGGAGGGTTTCACTTCGGGAAGCAGCCTGCGCGGGATACCGGAGCGTTCAACGAGCTCGTCTGACCACTGGCGTTGCTCTTGATCCAACAGAAGCATGCAACTTGCCATGCTTGGGTCGGTGGCACGCACTCCGCAGAGTTTGAAATTAACGAAGTCCACTAACAGCAGCCACGACTCCGCTTGCCTGATGATCTCCGGCTCATTTTCCATCATCCACCGCACACGCATCACACCGGTCATCGCCCACGGCGGAAACCCGGCAATTTCAAACGTCTTCTCGGCACCGATTGTCTGCTCCCACCAGGTCGCCTGGGGAGCGGTGCGGCCACAATGCCAACTGATAAACGGATAGAGTACGCGTCCGTCGCCAGAAACGGGCACACCGTCCATACCCATGCCGGTGACGGCAACACCGATGACGCGTGCGGGGTCATCGATGGCGGCCATGACTTCCCGGCAGGCAGCTCCCACGCCGTCCCAAATTGCGTCAGGGTTCCAGAACACCCACTCGGGATGTTGCGCGGCATAGGGATTGAAGCGCTCAGTCGCTCGCGAGGCGGAGGCCACGCAGCAGCCGTCGGTTGAATATAGACAGACTTTGGTTGAGGCCGAACCAAGGTCGATAGCGGCCACCAGTTTGCGTTCAGAGATCATCGTGGGACTCCTCTCATAATGCATTGGCATAAGCCAAAATACAAACCCCCGCCACCAGAATTGCTAGGGCGCTGCGGATTCTTGTCACGGCGCGTGCGTCGGCACCGCGCCATTCACCGGTTAGAAACCCGTTCACTGTGCCCGTGAAGATCGCGAGCGACATGAAAATGGCGTAGCCGACCGAGACGCCAAGCGCCCCTAACATCGGGGAACCGGCACCGAAACAGGCGATGGCACCATCGTGCAGTAGGGCCATGACCAGCGCGACCGCATAGACCGGCAGGATCCCGGGGCGAACCAGCGTGTTCCAAGTCTTGTTAGCCGTAAATTTATAAGCGCAATATCCGCAAGCCGAGAGTGATCCGCCCCACAATGCGAGGGCGGTTACGGCGAAGCTTGCCCGCCACTCCGGGTTGGCGAATGGCTCGGCGGTAGCGAGTTTCATGACATCGCCGCCGCACCCGAATGCAAGGGCATAACAAGCGCAGAGAACACCCGAGAGCACGGCGACAGCGATTCCCCTGGTGAGATTGCGCGGGGCTTGACCGGTGTTGCCGGCATGCTCCTTGATGCGCGCTGCCTTGCCGGAGACGATCACGCCGAGGATGCATACTGCCGCACCGCCTAACATTACCGCTCCCTTGGCCGTGCCGAAAACGCCCGGCGTGAAAATTGCAGCTGGCACGATCATGCCGAAGGCGATCTGCACGCCGTAGTTGATGGCATAAGCCAACGACAGGCCGACGAAAGCGAAGCTGAGGCCCAAGGTCATGGATCCCAGCCCCCACAGGAAGCCAAAGGCAACCGGGCCGATCCACTGGCTGGGTGTTAGCGTGCCGCAGACTGTGAAGAGATGGATCACGAACATGGGTCCGGCCAGCAGCGGCAGCAGGACGGTGGCGAAAAAGAAGAAGGGGCCCCAGAGGGTTTCCCAGGGGGTACCTTTGGCCACGAACTTGCTAGGCAGGCCGAACGAGCCCCCACACAGCGCGCCAATCACAATGAGCATGAATCCAGTTGTCATCACTTATCTACTCATGTGGGTTGGCATCACTATCAAAAGTTCCGAATTCCCGCAGTGCATCAAGCATGGCTTGGTAATTTGCAGGCTTCACTCCGCGATGGATCGTGTTGCTGGAAGAAACGATCAATCCCTTTGGTCCGCCATCGCGGATGCAGCGGCGCACTTCGTCACACACCTCCTCGGGAGTTCCGCTGCACAATGTATTCACGCAATCGATGTTGCCCTTGAGAGCGATACGCCCGCCACACGCGGCCTTCATTCCAGACATGGTGAGCCCGGCTCCAGGATCGATCGGATCAAGGCAGTCGATGCCAGCCGCAATCCAATCATCCACCAATGGCAAAACATTGCCATCGCAGTGTTTGATAGTTAGGCATCCCAACGCCTTGAACCCATGGATCGCACGCCGGAACGCCGGGAGAATTTGTTCTCGATAGACGTCGGGATGGAAGAGGGGGCGGGTTGCCATGGCAACGTCATCGGTAGTGGCGATGATTCGCACGCCGAAGCAGCGGACTGCATGGGCGGCCAGTGCCAAGTTGTAGCTAACAATCCTGTCGAGAAACTCGGTGCAAGCTTCGGGCTCGGCCAGCGGGGCCATCAGTGCGGCTTCGTAGCCGAGCAGATCCCGCATGTCAGAGAAGCCATCACGCAGGTTGAGCACCACCGCGCGGGCGTCGCCGAAGCGCTCGACGGCGCGCCGCAAGGTAGCGAAACGCTCATCAGTACACGGGTCGGGAAAGCTGAATTCCCGGTGGCGAGTGACGTCAGCCACCGGATGTGCAATCACCGCAGGAATGCTGTCTCCGGTCAATTGGCGGCGGCTGCCCCATTCGTCCTCAAAGGTTTGACTGTCAATGAAGCGCTTGGCATAGTCCGGCCGGATGTTAATGCCATCCATATCCAGGCGATCCACCACGTCCAGCGGATCGTCGGAACCGGTTAGCGCCTTGCCGACTGACGAGTCGATAAACCATTCAAATGTTGGAACCCGATCAGGCGTTTCCCGCCGGATTGCGGCACACATGCGTTCGATACCGTTCATCGTTTGGTTGCCGCCAGTGCTGCGACGGACGAGAAATTAGAACCGGCAGGGTCTGGAAACGCAAGCTGCGATTGTGGGAAAGTGATTTCACTGACCGTGGATCCCAAGACATACGCCGTGTGAACTGCCTTCGCCGACAACACGGGTACCGCAAGTTATATCATGAAGCTCGTTGCCAAAACCACCAGCGGCAAGACCCGCCACTGAGGTGAGTTGCGGCAACGGGCGTGAGCACAGCCATAACTGGGTGACGGGGAAACTTCAGGAGTGGATGACACATGACATGTTGATTTGAAACAGGTCTTACTTGATGAACCGGATGCTCAGGGGATAGCGATAGGGCTTGCCGTTTGCGGCCTCGATTGACGCAAGGATCACACACACGAGATTGAAGACGATGACCGCTGGAAGGAGGATGAAACCGATCAGCAGAAAAATCGAGAGTGCGGCCACGATGCCGTAGATGGTGACAGAGATCTGGAAGTTCAGTGACTCTTTCCCTTGGCTCTCAACAAAGGGCATCTCCTCCCGCTTCACCATCCAAATGACCAGCGGGCCGGCGAGATGACCGAAGGGGATGAAGTAACCCGAGAGTGCCAGAAGATGGCAGAGCATGCCCATGTTCTGTTCGTTTTTGGTCATGTTTTCCGCAGGAATCTCTGGAGGCATGGGTCTGCCCGATATCGGTTGCGGGGCCTGCCATGGAGGGGGGGCTGGTGTATTCATGGTTTCGTATTTTGAGAGAAAATTGCTTTAGATGCGGGTTTTAGCATCATGTTTTTCTGAAGCGTTGAAGTGGATGCTGAAGAGATCCTGAGACTCGCTCACGCATAAGAGTGAGGCGCTTGTGCCTCCGTTTGTCGAGTGCGAAATATCGCTTCGCAGCGGATGGCTGCAGGACGATTGAGGATTGATGATTTTTGAGGTAAGCTTGATTCTCGGATCCTGCCAATCGGGCTTGTCAGGGGCCAGAACACCCATTATGGTTCCGGCGTGATGCGCAGAGCCGGTTGGTGGATCCTTGTGTTGGTGATTGCAGGTAGCGGCCTGTGTGGGTTGTCCAAGCGACGACAAATGGCAATTTGTCCTGAACACGGACCCGTTCAGGCAGCCGCAGTGGGGGCAGCAACAGTGGGGGCAGCAACAGCGGTGGACAAGCGGGTGGGGGGGGCGGAGGATTCGGTGGTGGAACCGCAGCCTGGCAAGCGCACGGCGTTTCGCTTGGAGCTGGCCGGAGAAGTGGTGAAATTGATAGGGACGGACGAATTGCAGGGGGACTTTCACCGGCTGCGTGGTCGGCTGGCGTGGTGGCCGGGGATGTTGTATTTTCGGTTGCTGGATGCGCAGCAACGGGTGCTGGCCGAAGAGACGCTGGCAGCACCCGAGCGAACTTGCGTTGTGCTCAGGTCCGGCTCACCCGAAGTTGATGGAGACGCCCCGCCCTCCGCAATGATGCCATCCAGTACGCCGGTGGTGATTCAGGTGCGCATGCCCAGTGTGGTCGGAGCCACCCAATTGCAAGTCTATCGGTTGACGGGTGAGCGGCCAGCCGACAGCCAAGCCGAGGCCCCGACGAAATTATTAGCAACCCTTCCATTGCAGAAATGACGACGCGATCCATGCTCATATGGCAGATTTTAGCGGGCTTGGTGTTGCTAGGTGTGGCCGCCGGGCAAGCGGCCGAACTGGTGGCAGTTGACGAGCACGGCAGCCGTGCCCAACATATCAATCTGGTATATCTCTCCGAAGGTTATACCGCCGACGATATGCCGAAATTTGCTGCCGACGTGGATGCCTCGGTTGCCTTCCTGTTCACCAAGGAGCCGTGGCAGTCATATCGCTCGTATTGCAATATCTATCGGATTGAGGTGGTCTCCAATCAAAGTGGTTGCGACAATGGTGACACGGGCGGTCCCGGCGTGATTCGCGACACGTATTTCAACACCGGCTTCACCGAGCCCGGCATCCCGCAGTACCTTGCGGCCGACGCTGAGGGCATGAGCCGGGCTTATGATCTGCTCGGCAAGTTGTTGCCGGAATATGACATTCCCGTGATGTTGGTCAATGATGCCAAGTATGGCGGCACCGGCGGCCAGATGACGGTGGTGTCCACCCATCCATTGAGCAGCGCCATCGTCGAACATGAACTCGGCCATTCCCTAGCCCTGCTGCAAGATGAATACGATGTGGACTACCCCCAATACACACCCTTTGAAGCGCCCAACGTGACGGCGCAGACGGCCCCGGGCCTGCTCAAGTGGAACGATTGGGTTGATTGGGGGACGCCGCTGCCGACGCCGGCCAGTGTGGTTTTTGATTCGGCGGTGGGTTTGTTTGAGGGGGCGATGTACCGCAGCAAAGGATGGTACCGCCCGCATTACAATTCCCTGATGCGAAACCTCAACCGGCCGTGCGGCGCGGTTAATAGCGAGCAATTCGTGTTGCACTATTACGCATTGGTCAGTCCGTTAGACGATTGGTCACCGGGCACCACCCTGCGCCAAGTCACCACCTTGGAGCCACTTACTTTCACAGTCATGCCCAAGGTTCCGGATAGCGGTGTTGCCTTGCTGGTTACGTGGAAGATCGACAATGCAGTTCTTGCCGATGCCAGTTCCGCTATTTTCACGACATATTCGGACACTCTGGGCAATGGCATTCATACTGTCACAGCCACAGTGAATGACCCAACTGCCTTTGTTCGCCAAGACCCCGATGGACTGCTGAAGGAGTCTGTAACCTGGACTCTGAACGTGCATAACCAGCCGCCTAACACGATTGACGGCTGGCGTGCCACTTATGGCGACGATTTGGCAAATCCCATGGGGGACGGTTTGCCTAACCTGATGAAATACGCGCTGGGGGTGTTGCCAAACGAGCAGGCCAGGCCAGATCAATATCCGGCAGGCAGCCTAACTCAGGACGGAGGCGACAGTTATCTTACGCTTACGGTGCCACGGCGAACCAAGCACTCAGATGTTGCCTCCATCGTTGAGGTAAGCGACGATGTGGTGACTTGGCATAGTGATTGGGGCGATACAGTGGTGTTGCGCGATGATGAGTCCGCGCTGGTCGTTTGCGACGCCATACCCACCAGCACGGCAGCCCGCCGCTTCATCCGCTTCAAGGTGGTGGCGTATTGATCGGATCTATTCTTGCATAGCGGCAGTTGGGCGCTAGCATCGCGGGCCGCCATCGGCATTTCAAGCATGACAATCCATCCCAGCGCCCTGATCTCGCCTGAAGCCGAACTTGCGGATGATGTGGTGGTCGGGCCATTTGCGGTGATCGAAGGTCCGGTGAAGCTAGCGGCCGGGGTCATCATTGGCGGGCACGCATGGGTCTGCGGCGATACCTGGTTGGGCGAGGGCACCCGTATCGGCTGGGGCAGCGTGATTGGGGCTGATCCGCAGGATTTAGGGTTTGATCCGGCACGCTGCTCCGGGTTGCGGATTGGAGCACGCAACCAAATCCGGGAGTATGTGACGATCCATCGCAGCTCGAAGGAGGGAGGCAATACGACATTGGGGGACGGGAATTATTTGATGACCGGAGTGCATTTGGGGCATGATTCGCTCGTTGGGGACAGCAATGTGATTGCCAACAACGTGATGTTTGGCGGGCATGTGCATCTTGGCAACCGGGTGTTTTTGGGGGGTGGTGCGGGGTTTCATCAATTTCTCCACATCGGGGATTTGGTAATGGTTCAGGGCAATGCCGTGGTCAGCCAGGATGTGCCGCCGTATTGCGTGGTGTATGGCAATAACCAATTGGCCGGCCTCAACACCGTGGGTTTGCGCCGCGCCGGGTTTGATGCCGCTGCCCGCGCGGAAATCAAGAAGGCCTATGGCTTGTTATTCACCTCGGGCCTGACGCTGCACAAGGCGTTGGAGGAGGCGTCTGCGATGGAGTGGAGTTTAGCTGCGAGGTGCCTGTTGGAGGCGGTGGCCAAGCCATCACGCAAAGGAATCATCACCCGCGGTTGAGGGATTTGAGCAATTCCCGTCGTTCCGGCGGACAACGCGCTGGACAGATGCACCCTTGTGCGGCCATCTTGCCGCCAGCCTGTGGCCGCGTTGCGGCCTGGGTGGATCGATATGCCAGTTTTCCGCCACTTGCCGCTGCGTTTCCTACTGCCCCTCGCCTGTGTTGTGTTGGGTGTGGGACTGTGTGTTTGGCTAATGCCCTCGGAGTTGCGCGACATCGCCGAACAGCTCACCGGCTTCCCGGATTCAGACGTCAGTGCCCACCTGGCCCGGCCATACGTGCTCGCCGGCCTGTGTTTCCTTCCCGCTCTGGCGGCCTTGGTATATGCCTGTGGCGGCACCCTGGACCGCCACATCGCCCGCCACTTCGGCAACATTTTTTTCCTTTGCCTCGCCTCGCTACTGCTCATCTGGATGCTCGTTGACTTTGCCGACAACCTGAAAAGTTTCAGCAAGACGTCCAGCACCTTGCTCACTGCGGCTACCTATTATCAAGTGCGGGCACCGGCCGTGGTGTTGCTGGTGTTGCCCTACGCGCTGCTGCTGTCGTTGATCTACTCACTGGGCAAATTGTCCCGTGACCGTGAAATCGTTGCGATGGTGCAAAGCGGGCGCAGTCTCATCCGGCTCACTGCCCCGCTGATAGCTGCGGGCGTCTGGTGCAGCCTGCTTTGCCTCGGCCTCAACTACCAATGGGCACCCACCGCCGAAGGCCGCCAAAGCGAGATCCTCGACGCCGCCCGAGGTATTCTCATCACCGAGGCCAAGCATGTGATCTACGACAACTTGGACCAACATCGGCTGTGGATGATCGGGGCCTTTCCAAAAAATTACGAGAAAGGCGAGGCGTTGCTCAACGTCGAAGTGACCCACACCCGTGCGGACGGATCGCTTATTTCGCGGTTGCTGGCCAAGCGGGCCCGTTGGGATTTGAAGGACAATTCGTGGACGTTTGAGGCACCCGTGGTATGCCATTACAAGACCGGCGAAGCCCCTGAATTTGAAACTCCCGATCCGCCCGTGCTCCGTCGCATTTGGACCGAAACCCCCTGGCAGTTGATCAAACCGGGTTTGGCCGCGCCCTACCTAGGCATCCCAGACCTCAACGGCTGGCTCCGCGCCAATGCCACCAAACACCACACTCAGCCCAATAAGAATGCTGCGGCCCCCTACCTTACCCAGTGGCACTACCGTTGGGCCTTGCCCTTTACATGCTTGGTCACCGTGTTGCTTGCCGCACCGCTGTCCATCCACTTCTCCCGCCGAGGCCCCGGCGGCAACCTGTTCCTGGCCATTGTCCTGTCCGCCTTGATGATCTTCAGCACCAGCGTCTTCCTTAACTTTGGCGAAGCTGGCTTGCTCAATCCCGCCCTCGCCGCCTGGCTGCCCAACCTCGTTTTTTCGCTCCTCGGTCTCTTCTTATTCCACCGCCGAATCGCCGACCGCTCCATCGTTCAATCGCTCCTGCGCTTTTTCAAACTCGACAAGCCACCGTCCCCCGCATCCTCATGGCCCTAGCAGAATCCTGGCACATCCGCTCCCGCAGTCGCGAGTGCGCCGCCTCGCAACGCCCGTTTGTGGCGGGCGAACCGATCATCACCGCCTTGTTTCCCGATCCGGAAACCAGCGGCTATCTGCGCCGTGATTACTGCCTGGCAGCCTGGAGCGCCATCCCTGACACCGCCGAGGCACCGTTTTCGTCATGGCGAACTCTCTACGCGACACCGGGTGGCGACAAACCGCAGGCGATAGAACGCGAGCAGCCCGAGGATATTTTGCGCCGGATGGTCGAAGACGACCAAGATCACACCGAAAACACCCGTTACATCCTGGCGGTTATGCTCGAGCGCAAGCGGATTCTGCGCGAAACTGATACCCAGCGCACTCCCACGGGTATTCTGCGCATCTACGAAAACCGCAAAACGGGCGAAGTTTATATCGTCAAGGATCCGGATATTCCCCTCAGCCAGGTCGATGCCCTCCAGCAGGAAGTCCTCCTCCTCTTGGAATCCTCCTCCCGCCCCCAAGCCGATCCCGCCGATCCCGCCGATCCCGCCGATCCCGCCGATCCCGCCGATCCCGCCGATCCCGCCGATCCGTCCGATCCCGCCGATCCCGCCGATCCCGCCGATCCCGCCGATCCGTCCGATCCGTCCGATCCGTCCGATCCGTCCGATCCGTCCGATCCGTCCGATCCGTCCGATCCGTCCGATCCGTCCGAAGAGTCCCCGGCCCAAGTGGACCCGCCGGAAGCCCTGGCCACTTGACCCAGCGCCATGTTTCTACCTGGATTCAAGGATCTGGCAAAATCCCAGTGGGTGGCCACCTTGGAGGAGCTTAAACTCGTCGGCGAGCTTCCCGTGAGCGAGCTTTCGCGCCGCCTCGACATGAGTTACATGGCCGTCAAACAATACTGCGAAGCCCTCACAGAGCTTGGCTATCTCGAACGCTCCCGTGCTCCGCGTTCACAGGTCGGCAGACCCGAAATTTTCTATCGGCTGGCCCCAAAGGCCGCGCTGCTCTTTCCTCAGGCTGGGATCGGGTTCTCCCTGGAATTGCTCGAGAACCTGCGCAGTCTGTTTGGCGAAAGTGCCCCAGAACGGCTCATTTTTCAATTCTTTCAGCAGCGGCAGGAGCGTTGGCAGGCACGCCTGGCCAAGTGCAAGTCGTTGGTGGAAAAGGCCACCCTGCTGGCCAGTCTATTGGAGCAGGATGGCTGCTTTTGCCGGTGCAAGTACGATCCTGAAAAGGGCGTCCGCATCGAGGCGTACCACCAGCCGCTGTTGCCAGTCTTTGCCAAATACCCGCGCGCCATCGGCATGGAAACCCGCATGTTCGAAGCCCTCCTCGGCTGCCGCGTGATCCGCCGAGAAATCCACGCTGGTCGCCACGGCCCCAACCGCGTGGATTTTGAGGTGGCCACCCTCGGCGTTCTCTAAGCCAAAGGAGCCTAAGACATGTTGACCCAGACAATTTGTCAGGGCCGAAATTGAAGGAGTCTCCTTTAATCGAAAAAGTTCTTGCCGGACGCAAAAGCGCCCGGTGCCCTGGGACGGGCGACGGGCGTTTGGGAAGGGGAGGGGAGCCGATGGGCCGTTACTCGCCGAGGCCGAATCGGACGAAGCGGGTGACACTGAGGGTATCGCCGAGTTCGGCGCCCTTGGCGGCGAGGAGCTTGGCGACGGTGATATCAGGGTCCTTGACGAAGCCCTGCTCGAGGAAGCAGCTTTCGGAAAACCATTTGGCAAGTTTGCCGGGAAGGATCTTTTCGAGCATGGCTTCCGGCTTTCCTTCATTGATCAGCTGGGCGCGGAAGATTTCCTTTTCGTTGTCGATCACGCTCTGCGGGATGTCGTTGCGGGACAGGCCCTTGGGTGCGCAGGCGGCGATGTGCAGTGTCAAATCCTTGACGAGTTCCTTGAAGCCGACGGTGGCCGCAGTGGGAGGCTGCGTGGTCCCCACTTCGATGAGCACACCCACCTTGCCACCCATGTGAATGTAGGAACCGATGACGCCATCGGGGGCGGCGTCATACCGGATGTATTTGCGGAATTGGAGGTTTTCACCGACTTCGACGAATTTTGCCTTGAGGGTGTTCTCGAGGTCGTACTCACCGAAATTCACCGCAAGGGCAGCGGCGTGATCGGGTGCGGTGGCAGCAGCCAGGGTGTCAGCGATTTGGGCGACAAATGTCTGGAAACCTTCGTTCTTGGAAACAAAGTCCGTCTCGCAATTCACCTCTAGCAAGATGCCGGAGTCGGCGAGCGAGTTGACGCGGGCGGCGATGATGCCCTCCTTGGCGGCGCGGTCTGCCTTGGCACCGGCCTTGGCGATGCCGCGTTCGCGCAGCAGTTTGATGGAGGCTTCGATGTCGCCGTTGGTGTCGGAGAGGACTTTTTTGCAGTCCATCATGCCGGCGTTGGTTTTATCGCGGAGTTCTTTGACAATGGCAGCGGTGATCATGGCAGGGTACGTTTTGTTAGAAAAGGCAGGCGGCTCCCGGAGAGGGAGCCGCCCGGTGGGAAGGTTGCGGGTTGTGGGTCAGACTTTGCGGCCAGCGACCATGGCATCTACCAGGTTTTGGAGAATGATGCGGATGGAGCGGATGGCATCATCGTTACCGGGGATCGGGTAGTTGATGATGGAGGGGTCGGCGTTGGTATCGACGATGGCAATGATGGGGATTTCGAGGCGGCGGGCTTCGGCCACTGCGATGGTTTCGCGGGCGGAATCGACGATGACCACGGCATCGGGTTTGCGTTCCATATCGCGGACGCCGCGGAGGTTGCGGAGGAGTTTTTCGCGTTCGCGGCCGAGGGCGGCGAGTTCCTTTTTGGACATGGCCTTGAACTCGGGCTGTTTCTCGATGGTTTCGAGGTACTTGAGGCGTTCGATGCTCTTGCGGACGGTGGCGGAGTTGGTGAGCATGCCGCCGAGCCAACGGTGGTTGACGTAGAATTGGCCGGTGGCTTCGGCTGCCTCGCGGATGGCGTCCTGGGCCTGGCGTTTGCAGCCGACGAAGAGGACCTTGCGGCCTTTGCCGACGAGATCGGAGAGGAAGTCGGACGCCTTATCCAGGCATTGGACGGTTTTCTCCAGATTGATGATGTAGATGCCGCCTTTGTCCTTCATGAGGTAAGGCTTCATGCGCGGATTCCATTTCTTGGTCTGATGGCCGTAATGGACGCCAGCGTCCACCATGTCGGTGATGAGTTCGTTAATCATAATGTCTGTGGTTTCCCGCCTTAAAACAGGCCGGGCGATTTTTGAAGATCTGCCGCATGCAGGGTCCCCCCGGATCTTCGTTGGTTGAAATGCGACGCAAGGAGGGGCTGCGGAAATAGGCAACCAAGTCCTGCTTGGCAAGCAAAATCCTGCGCTATTTTTGAAAAAAATCATCCAGCGGGTTGCCGGGACACAGCAACTCGCTGGCGCAACATCGGGGGTTGCGGGTGGCTGTAATTGCGTTAGGCTGCGGCCATGAAGGTGGTAACGCAAACAAGCGAGATGATGGCGGCCTTGGCCGAGCACGGTCGGCCGCGGGTGTTGGTGCCTACCATGGGCGCGCTCCATCAAGGGCATCTGGCCTTGATCCACCGCGCTAATCGGCTTGCCGGCACCCAGGGCACGGTGGTGGTTTCCCTGTTTGTCAATCCGATCCAGTTTGACCGTGCTGAGGACCTCGCGGCCTATCCGCGGCCGCAGGAGGAGGATCTGGCGGCTTGCCGGGCGGCGGGGGTGGGGGTGGTATTTGCGCCGGAAGCGGCGGCGATGTACGCGCCGGACCGCTCGGTGACGGTGCAAGAATCGCAACTCTCGCGCAGCCTGTGTGGCGCCGCGCGTCCCGGACATTTTGACGGCGTTTGCACGGTGGTGCTCAAATTATTTTTGCTCATTGGCTGTGAGATGGCGGTTTTCGGCGAGAAGGATTTCCAGCAACTCGCGGTAATCCGGCGCATGGTCAGAGATCTGAATGTGCCCGTGGCCATCATCTCCCACCCCACAGTCCGCGAAACCGACGGCCTTGCCATGTCTTCCCGCAATGTGCGCCTAAGTGCCGCCCAACGAGCCGACGCACCACGCCTCCAGCAGGCCTTGTTAGCGGCTCGGGCGGCATTCCAAGGCGGCATTCGTGCGTCGGCGGATTTGCTGGCCTTGGTCCGCCAAGGGATCGGGGCCAGTGGGCTGCTGCGCGTGGACTACCTGTCGCTGGTCGATGCTGAATCGTTCGAATCGGTGGCACGCATCGAGCGTCCGGCGCTGTTAGCTATGGCGGTGTTTTACGGTGATGTGCGTCTCATCGATCACATCCAACTGCAGCCGTGACGTTCATGCGACGCGGCTCATTTGCTGCCGGGTTCGGGCACCACAATGGTCGGCTGGGGCAGTGGGGGTTTGCTAGCGGTTTCCTTGAGGTGATCCTTAATCAGAAACCAGATCGCGACTGCCAGAAGCAGTGCCAGAAGCTTGGCGATCCAATTTTTCGGAAGGGATATTTTCATAGTCGGTGTTGCCGGTTAGAAAGATTTTAGCGAGGTTTTCGCGGAATTGTTTTTCGGTGAGGTTTCGTTCGATGCGTCCCTCGACGCAGATGGAGATGCCGCCGGTTTCCTCGCTGACGACGACGGTGACCGCGTCGGTTTCCTCGGCGAGGCCGATGGCGGCGCGGTGGCGAAGACCGGTGGAGCGGTCGTGCATTTCACGCTGGGTGACGGGAAACACGCAGGCGGCACCGGCGATGCGGTCATCGGCGATGATCATGCCGCCGTCGTGCAGCGGGGTTTTGGGGTGGAAGACGGTGAGGGCCAACTCGGGCGAGAACTGGGCGTCGATGGGCACGCCGGTATCGAGGAATTTTTTGAGACTGATGCCCCGCTCGATGGCAAAGAGAGCCCCCACACGTTTTTTGGACAACATGATCACGGCGTCAGCCAGTCGCTCCAAAAAGGCCAGCCGGCGCTTGCTCGAATAGGAAAAAAAACTCTTGCTGCCCAGACGCGCCAAGGCGTCCCGCAACTCAGGCTGGAAAATTACCACCAGAGCAAAAGCCAGTAAGGCCGTGGCACGGGTTACAAGCCAGCTGATAACGGTGAAATTCGCCACTTGGGACACCACCGTGAGCACCACAATGATGATCCCCAGACCCACCAAAATCTGCGCCCCGCGGGTCGCACGAAAGGCCCGGTAAATTTGATAATTGCACACCGCGAGAATGAATATCTCGACCCCATTGCGCCAGTTCTCTTCAATGAATATCCACATCGCCGCTTGCATGGGCAGGCTACTCCGCCAACTCTCCGCTGTCACTCGGAAAGATTTTCCTCCTCTCGACCTCGCTCCGGCATCACCCACGCCAGGTAGGAGGCCGCCACCGCTGCAGGCTCCAGCGCGACAATTTCCGGCACGGCGTACGGGTGAGCCGCTGCCAACGCCTCCGCTAATGCCGGATAGAGGTGGCTCGATGTCTTGAAAATCCCCAATATTTCCGCAGCCCGCTCCACCTGCCCCTCCCAGCGGTAAATCGACTCCACCCCAGGCAACAAATTCACGCACGCTGCCAGTTGCCTTTCGATCATAGCTGTGGCAATCTGTCGCGCCTGTGAGCCATCAGGAAAAGTACACAGCACTAAAATCATGGTTTGCATGGCCTCATTCCTATCCATTCCTCGCTGAAATGCCAGTCATTCCATGAAATCCGGGTTTCTTGAAAAGCTTGTCGCGCGACTTGATCGCGTGGAACCCGGGGAAGTCCAACAGATACTGACCCGCCTGATCCGCGAGAAAGGGTTTCTTGAAAACGTCTTCGAGGCTCTCCACGAGGGCGTCATCATCCTCGATGCCCTTGGGACCATCGGCTTCCTCAACCACGCCGCCTGCCAATTCTTCGGCCTCGACCCCCAGCGCGCCGTCGGCGACAAACTCTCCGCTCAAGTGCGCGGCTTGGATTGGGATAACCTCGCCAAACCCGGCCGCTCAATCAGCCGCGACCTCGAAGTGTTCTATCCGGAAAACCGCTTCCTCAATTTTTATCTGGCACCCATCACCGATCATGGGCCAGCGGCCGAGAGCTTCGGCTACGTGATGTTGGTGCGGGATCTGACCAGTACCCGCGCCGAGGCCGAGGCAACCTTGGAGTCCGAACGACTGAATGCGCTGACCCTGCTGGCCGCCGGAGTCGCCCATGAGATCGGCAATCCGCTCAATTCTTTGGATATCCACCTCCAACTCCTGGGCCGTAAATTCCGCAAACTCACCCCCGCCGATCGCGCGCCGCTGGAGGACAGCCTGGCCACCGCCCGCGAGGAAATCCAACGGCTCGACACCATTCTCAAGCAATTCCTTCACGCCGTGCGGCCTACTACACCGCAGCGCGAACGCCACGACCTCCACTCGCTGCTCCACCAAACACTGCGCCTGCTCGAGCCCGAACTCTCGTCCCGTAACATCACCGTCCAACTCGAACTCGCCGACGCACTGCCCGCCGCCATGATCGATCCCGGCCAATTCCAGCAGGTATTCTACAACCTGATCCGCAATGCCTATCAAGCACTGCCGCCCACCGAGGGCTGCATCACCGTGAGCACACACTGCAACGACTACGAGTACCGCATCTCCATCCAAGACAATGGCAGCGGCATTTCACCAGAAATCATGGGGGCTATCTTCGAACCCTACCGCAGCACCAAACCCTCCGGCTCCGGCCTCGGCCTGCTCATCGTGCGCCGGATCGTTCGCCAACACGGCGGCGAAATCGAAATCGACAGCGAAGCCCACCGCGGCACCTGCGTAACCATCCATCTCCCCCGTTCGGAACGCACCGTGCGCCTCCTCGCTACCCCCGCCATCGAGCTATGAACCAGACCCAACTCCCTGCCGTGCCCTAGAGTCCTTGAAGCCAGAGTCCTTGTGAAGGAGTGACGTTTTCCAGAACCTTGCTAAAGTTTAAGTGACTGCCCATTCCATACTCGCCCCGGAATCGGGGCTTCTGTCTCTTCCCTGACAACTGACAAATCTTCCGCCCGCCAATGCTCCCCAGCCTCCTCATCGTCGATGACGAACGCGCCACCCGTGAAGGACTGCGCAGTGCCTTCGAAGAACAATTCGACGTGTACACCGCAGCCGGCTCAACTGAAGCCTTGAAAATCCTCAAGTCCGAGCCCATCGAACTGCTCCTCACCGATCTGCGACTCGGCGCGGAATCCGGCATGGATTTGTTAGCTTCGGCGCTCGCCTTGGCCGAGCCGCCAGTGACCATCATGATGACCGCCTACGGCTCGGTAGATACCGCTGTGGAGGCCATGCGGCGCGGGGCTTGGCACTTTGTGACCAAGCCGCTCAACCTTGACGAGGTGGAAATGTTGCTCAAACGCGCCTTGCGCAGCCGCAGCTTGGAGTCGGAAAACCGCCAACTCACCCGCCAAGTCCAGCAGTCCCACAAGCTCGACCGGCTCATCGGCAAATCCCCAGCCATGAAGGCGGTGACGGAACTCATCCAACAAGTCGCCCCGACCCGGGCCACCGTTCTCATCGAGGGCGAATCGGGTACCGGCAAGGAAGTGGTGGCTCATACGCTGCACCACTTGTCCGGCCGACCGGCCGCCAAGCTGGTCATCGTCCACTGTGCCGCACTCTCGCCCCAATTGCTCGAAAGTGAACTCTTCGGCCATGAAAAAGGTGCCTTCACCGGTGCCGCTCAACGCCGCATCGGCCGCTTCGAGCAAGCCGACGGCGGCAGCATTTTCCTCGACGAAATCGGCGAGATCGACCCCGCCACCCAAGTCAAACTCCTGCGCGTCCTCTCCGAACGGAGCTTCGAGCGCGTCGGCTCCAATACCCCTATCAAAATCGATGTGCGCGTCATTGCCGCCACCAATAAGAGCCTGCGCGGCCTAGTGGATGCCGGCAGCTTCCGCGAAGATCTGTTCTTCCGCCTCAACGTGGTCAAAATCCAAATGCCACCGCTGCGCAACCGTCGCGAGGACATCGTCCTGCTCGCCAATAGTTTCCTCCAGGAATTCGCCAGCGACAACCAGCGCCCACTCAAACCACTCAGCGATGACGCCCTCCACGCACTGGTCACCTACGACTGGCCCGGCAATGTGCGCGAGCTTCGAACCGTCATCGAACACGGCGTGGTGATGAGTAACGACGCCGTCATCCATACCCGCCATCTGCCGCAATTTTTGCTTGCCACGCATGATAGGGCCACCCAATCGGCACCATCAGGTAAAATGGCCCTTGAAAACCCGCCCGCTTTCAACTTGCATGCGCTCGAAGCCGATGCGATCCGTAGCGCCCTGAGCGCCGCCCATGGCAACCGCACCCACGCGGCGGATCTTTTGGGATTCAGCCGCCGCACACTCCAACGCAAATTAAAAGACCTCCAACTGTAATGTTATCCCATCTCTCATGAACGCCCAATCCCAAGCCTTCGATAAGGGCGCACTCATTCGCCGAAGTCTGTTTTTCCTGGTCTTGATCGCCCTCACCTTGGGCAATCTCTTCACTCTCTTTAGGGGTATCAACTCCCCTCAGGCCATGGACCAAGCACAAATCGCTAGGGAAATCTCCCGCGGCAACGGATTTACTACAAAAATGATCCGACCGGCCGCCTATAGCCAAGCCGAAAAAGCCAAAAAATCCACCGTTCCTTTCACCAAATTTGAGGATACTTACCACTCACCCCTTAGCCCCCTGATCACTGCAGCGGTGCTCAAAGTGGTCGGCGCAGCGGACGGTCCCAAATGGGAAATGAGCGAGAAACAGCTCATTTTTCCCCTCGACCGGGTCATCGCCGCCATCAGTGTGGCATTTTTCTTGATGGCCATCGGGGTGAATTACTTGCTTATCGCCCGGGTGTTCGACACCAAAATTGCATCCGTTTGTGCTATCCTGATGCTCTTTTGTGAATCCTTCTGGACCTACGCGCTCAGTGGTTTGCCCCAGATGCTCATGCTGTTGCTCTTCTCATGTGCTATCTACTTCGTGTACCGGGCCATCGAAGCAAGCTCCGAGGGACGCGTCGCAATGGCTCCAGCTCTGATCGCAGGTGTGTTTTTCACCCTGCTGGCCCTCACCCACTGGATGACCGTGTGGATCGCCCTAGGCTACATCATCTTTGCCGCCATCGCCTTCCGCCCCCGCGGCATCCTCGCCGCTGCGATCCTACTGATGCTGTTAGTTCCCGCCTGCTATGTCATGCTGCGCAATGCTGGGATTAGCGGCACTCCCTTCGGCACCGCCTACCTCACCCTCTACAATGGCCTGGCTGGCTCTGAGGATGAAGTCATGCGCACCGTCAACCTGCAGGACAACCTCAATATCAACGGCCTGTTCTCCAAGATTATCCGTGTCGCCTTGCTCCAAACCGCCGACATTATCCCGTTCCTCGCCGGTATCATCATCGCCCCCCTGTTTTTTATCTCCCTGCTCCACCCGTTCAAACGCAAGCCCATTGCCACCTTCCGCTGGGCCATCCTGCTGATGTGGTGCACCACCGCCCTCGGCCTTTCATTCTTCGGCGTCACCCCCAAAGGCTTGGATCCAAACCAACTCCACCTCGTCTTCGCCCCCATCATGACCGCCTACGGTCTGGCCTTCCTCTCAATCCTCTGGGGCCGCCTCGAGTTTGTCTCATCCACCCCCCAATTGCGCAACACCCACTACATCCTCATCGTCATCATCTGCTCACTGCCTCTACTCCTCTCACTGCCCCAGGAGATTCGCAACGGTATCCAAAACCGCGATAAGGGCGGCCTCCCGCACTGGCCACCCTACTATGCCCCAGCCCTGAACCTCCGCCTGAAAAAGATCGTCCCAGAAAACCAGGTGACCTTCTCCGACCAACCGTGGGCCGTCGCTTGGTACGCCGATCGCCTCAGCGTCTGGCTGCCACCCGATCGCGCCGGCTTCGAAAAACTCGACAACGCCGCCACTGATCTAGACACCGCAGCAGCCGGCATCCTCATCACCCCGTCGTCCTACGGCATGAACAACATGATGGAGATTTCCGCCAAGTACAAGGACTTCACATCCTTGGTTCTTGATGGTCAGGCGATCATTGCCACCACCAACTTGGCCAACTCACTCTACGACAAAGACAAAAAATTGGAAACCGTCTTCAAACGTTATCCATACGCCGTTCCGCTGTTAAGTTACTACGTCACCTTTTATAGCGCCAAACCTATCAAAACCACCGACAAGCCGGAATGACCTCAATGCCACGTAAAAAAGACAACCTCGGCCCCGGCCCCATCACAACGTCCTTTGAGGAAGCTTTGGCCGGGCTCGAAGCGATTGTCGAATCCATGGAGCACGAGTCATTGCCGCTCGAAGAGTTGGTAGCCAGCTACGAGAAGGGCTCGGCTCTGCTCACTCACTGCGAAGCAATCCTTAAAACTGCCCGCGGCCGCATCGAACTCATCACTCTTGGCCAACACAACGATAGCCCGCTTGATTCCCAAGCCCCTGCCACCTCGCTCGCCATGGCCGAGGCTCCCAACGAAGATGACGACATCCGCCTGTTCTGACCCTCCCGCCCTCGGCCCCTTGCTCGCGGCAATCCATTCTCCAGCAGACGTTAAGCGACTTGCCGACGATGAATTGGTGAAACTGGCTGCCGAAATCCGCAACTCTCTCATCACCTCGCTGTCCAGAACCGGCGGCCATTTGGGGCCCAATCTTGGCGTCGTCGAACTCACCATCGCCCTTCACCGAGTCTTCTCCACCCCTACAGACAGTTTGGTGTTCGACGTGGCCCATCAGGGGTATGTTCACAAAATGCTCACCGGGCGGGCTCCCCTTATCCACACCATCCGCACCTTTCAAGGCCTCAACGGCTTCCTGCTGCGCAGCGAATCTCCACACGACGCCTACGGCGCAGGTCATGCCGGCACCGCCCTCTCCGCCGCCCTCGGAATCGCCGCCGCCCGCGACTTGGCCGGCGGTACCAACCACGTCGTAGCTATCGCCGGGGATGCCGCCTTCACCTGCGGCCCTACCCTCGAAGCCCTCAATAATATCGCAGAAACCACCCGCAACTTCATCGTCGTGCTCAACGATAACGAGTGGTCGATCGACAAAAACGTCGGAGCCATCGCACGCTATTTCAACGCCCTCCAAACCCACTCAACCTATGCCGCAGTGCGCGGCAAGGCCGCCGAATTCGTCGAAAAACTCGCCGGCAAGGCCGTCCGAAGCCTCGCCCACAAAGTCGAAGAAAGCGCCAAAAACCTGCTCTTTCCCAACGTGCTTTTTGAGAAATTTGGCCTGCGCTATTACGGTCCGATCGATGGCCACGACCTGCGTCTGCTCATTCGCACGTTTGAGCACCTCAAAACCCTCCACGAGCCCGTCGTGCTCCACATCATCACCGAAAAAGGCCGGGGCTATCAACCCGCCCTCGACAATCCTGGAAAATTCCACGGCCTCGGCGCCTATAAACTCGAGGACGGCTCCACCAACCACACCAACACCCCCACTTGCTCAGAAATTTTCGGACGCACCCTCACTGATATCGCCAAAACCGATCCGAAAATCGTCGCCATCACCGCCGCCATGCCCGGCGGCACCAAGCTGGATATCTTCAAATCCGAAGTGCCGGAGCGCTACTTTGATGTGGGCATCGCCGAGGAGCACGCCGCACTCTTTGCCGCTGGCCTCGCCGCCAAAGGATTCCGCCCCTTCGTCGCCATCTATTCCACCTTCATGCAGCGTGCCTATGACATGATTATCCATGACATCGCCCTGCAAAACCTGCCCGTCCGCCTGTGCATGGACCGCGGTGGACTCTCCGGCGATGACGGCCCGACACACCACGGCCTCTTTGACATCGGCTTCCTGCGCATCATCCCCGGACTCGTCCACATGCAGCCCAAGGATGAAAATGAATTCGCCGATATGCTCCACACCATGGCCGCCTACGACGCTGGTCCTTCCGCCATTCGTTACCCCCGCGGCCCAATTCGCGGCACCCAGCTCAAACCCACTCCCCAAATCCTCGAAATCGGCAAGGCCGAGCTCGTCGCCGATGGCAGTGACGTCGCCCTTATCGGCCTAGGGACCCTCTTTGAAATGGCCGAACACACCAAAACCCTCCTCGAAGCCATGGGGCTCTCCGTCGCCCTCATCAACCCCCGTTTCATCAAACCTCTCGATACCGCCCTCCTCGAAACCTACGCCACGAAGTGCCGTGTCCTCTGCACCTTCGAGGATCACGTCCTTACTAACGGCTTCGGCAGCGCCGTCATCGAACACCTCCACAGCGCTGGCATCCATACACCGGTCGAGCGCATCGGTTGGCCCGATGCATTCATTCAACACGGCCCCCCGGATACCCTTCGTGCCCTCCATGGCCTCACCCCCGCCCACGCTGCCTCCTTGGTGGCGCGCCATTTCGAATCGACAAAGCCGCTTTAGAGTCCTTGCAAAGCAAACGTTATTGCCGTTAAGTCAAATTTCTCATTTTGCGTCTTGGGGCAGGACCGAAGCCTCGCTAGCGTCCTTGAAGGCAGAATGTTTGTATAGTTAGACCAAGGTCTCAGCACCGGCTTCTGTTCTAGAAGCCTCCGCTCGGGCTACAATTGGGCAATCCGCTCCATCGACAATCCGGTGATCCGGGCGATGGTCTCGGCGGCGATGTCTGCCGCTTTCATTCCCGCCGCCGTCTCAAGCAGGCCCTCGGCCTTCCCTTCGGCCTTCCCTTCGGCCTTCCCCTCTGCCTTCCCTTCGGCAAATTTCCCAGTTAACAGGCTGCGCTCGATCCTCACGGCGTCCCAGAATCCGTCGTAGAGGGCGAGTTGTTCGCGTGTGAAGCCGCATTCCTTGGCGATGCCCAGGGCCTGGCGCAGCGGCTCGTTGATCCCGACTTGGGCGCTGAATTCTTCCACTGAAAGATGCCCCTGAGTACCCGCATCCCCAGCTTCTCGCAGGAATTTGAGCCAAGCCCAGCGCAGCTTGCGAGCCTCCTGCGGATTGGTTTCCCGGTATTTGGGCAATTCCACGAAGATCAGGCGCAACCCCTCAAGCACTCGCTGCGGGTTGCCGGTTTCTACAATCTGATAGTCGTGGTAGTAGGCGTCTGGATCGGCATCAAAGGTGGCATCTAGCAGGCTCAAGCCCCAGACCGGGCAGAGCAGATCGTAGCTCTCGCTTTT